>CAMBFA010000026.1 GCA_945865325.1 Candidatus Kuenenia stuttgartensis | reverse complement strand
TCAATATTGGCGGCTCGGTCACATTCATCCAACAGGCCTTCCAGAATACTCCGGGCGTGGGGATTGCCGTCGGTGACGTTGGGGCCGTTCCCGAGATCGACCCGGCCGGTTTCGGAAGCGCCCTGGCGCTCGCGCTCGGCGTGCTCGGGATGATCGAGCGGCGGCGGCAGATGGCCAGCGCCAGCGCCTGATCGTTTGCGTAGCATTCATCGCCGGGGGGAGCAGGGCTGACCTTGCTCCCCCCGGTTTTTTTCTGGTGGAGATGGGGCCCCGATGGGGATTCGTTGACAGCGGTGGGAAGGGCGTCTTCAATGGAGGAATTGAAGCATTCCGCTCGATTCTGGAAGTGAAAAAATGGTCGCGCAGGCCTTGGGCTTTTGGCCACCATCCATCGACGGTGAGCCACCCATGATCGGTTTGATGAACCATCGGGCGAAACGCTCCCGCGGCGTGTTGGCGGCAGCCCTTCTGGCCGCGATCCTCGCCTGCATGCCTACGTCCGCCACGGCGGGGACGCTGAAGTTCGCCTTTACCCCCATCGGCTCACTTGCCGCCCTTCAGGCGACGAATCCAGCGCTCTACGGAAACGTGACCGGAGGATTCACCACCGCCGGCAACATCTGGGCGGGTTATTTTCACGACGACATGACGCTCAACGTCAACATCGACTATCCCTCCCTGGGAGCCAACATTCTGGGATCGACGAATATCGAGACGTTGGAGATCACCTACGCCGATGTTCGGACCGCCCTCCAGCTCGACCGATCGTCGGCTGACGATCTCCTGGCGGCGTCCTCTCTGCCGGCGGGACCGAACCTGTCGTTTCTCACCAACAACGCGGCGACCGGCGCCCTCGTGGTCGATGCCAACAACACCGCGAACAATGCCATCCTTGACGTCCCCCGGGCCAATGCCAAGGCGCTTCGCGTTCCTGTCGACGGGCTTGCCCCCAACGACGCCCTCCTCGATGCCACGATCAGTTTCAGCAGCAACTTCGTCTGGGATTTCGATCGTTCCAACGGCATCAGCTCCGGCACGTTCGATTTCGTTGGTGTCGCCGTCCACGAGATCGGCCACGCGATGGGGTTTTTGAGTGGGGTCGACACGGTCGATTTCGTCTCGGCGCCCAATGGCAACGCGCAATTTCTCGGCACGAACCTCGATCCCTATCGGGTGTTCACCGTTCTCGACCTCTATCGGCGCGGGGCCCGCAATGGCGGCGGCCTCGATTTCGCCACCGGTGGCACCGGAGCCAACAATCCTTATTTTTCCCTCGACGGTGGGACCACGTCGCTCGGTACCTTCGCCACGGGGCAGCGCAATGGCGATGGCCGTCAAGCGAGCCACTGGAAAGACAATCTCGGCCTCGGGATTCTCGATCCCACCTTTGCTCCGGGTGAGCTGGGAATTGTTAGCGTGCTCGACGTGCGATCTTTGGACGTGATCGGCTATGACCTGGTCGTTGTGCCCGAGCCGGCCGCCGGGGCGATCATCCTGCCGGCGCTGGCGGCGCTCGTGCTCGTGGCCCGATCGAACCGGGCCCGTCGCCGTGCTCGGCTTATTTCTCCCCGCGGCGCCAGATCGTCTTCCCCTCTTTGATCGTCTCGAGAACGGCGATGTCGCCGATCGTGTCGGAGGGGACCTGGAGCGGGTTCTTTTCGAGGATCACCAGATCGGCGAGCTTGCCCGCTTCGAGGGTGCCCTTCGACTTTTCTTCCTTGATCTCGTACGCCGCCATCGCCGTCACGGCGCGGAGCGCGGCGTAGGGGGGGATGCGCTGATCGGGGCCGATGACCCGCCCCGAGGGCGTCTTCCGATTCACGCCGCAACGCACGAGCTCGAGAATCCACGGCTCGGGGCTGACCGGAGCGTCATGCGAGAAGGTGAACGGGATCCCCTCCTCGAGCATCGTCCGCGTCGCCATCGACTCCGCTGCCCGATCCTCCCCCCACAGCTGCACCACCGCCTCGCCCCCGGGGAGGAGCCCAGAGGTGAGGAAGCTGGGAACGGCGCCATACTTTTTCAGCTTCGCGATCTGATCGTCGCGCAAGAATGACGCATGAACGAACACCGGACGATGGTCGTACATCCCGTGCTTCGCCACCGCCTTCTCGATCGCCTTGAGTGCCTGGTCGGCCGCGGCGTCGCCATTCATGTGCATGTGGATCTGGAAATCGCTCGGCCAGAAGCGATTGAAGGCGGCCTCGAGGACCTCGTCGGGGATCTGCCGATAGGCCCGGTATTCGCCCGTCTTCCCCGGTGGATTCGTGGCGTAGGGCTCGTTCATCCAGGCGGTGTCGAGGCTGCCGTCGAGCCAGAACTTCACCCCTCCCAGGCGGACCCGGTTGACGTAGCGCCGGTCGAGATCGGGCCGGGCCGCAAGGAGCCGCGTGGCCACGTCGCCGGTGCCGTCGGCGGCCTCGACCGCTTCCCCCACCCGGTAGGCCGCAGCGAGGGCGGCATCGACGGTCGAATCCTTGGCGGCCACATAGAGATCGATGGGGAGGAGCTTCTCTTCGATTGTCTGGAGGACGATGCCGATGTCGTCGCTCCCGAGGCCGAGGCCCGCCTCCATCGCGGTTGTCTGGCCGTAGCTGGCCCAGCGCTTCGCGGCGCCGGTGATCGCCGCGGCGGCGAGCGCCCCGGTGAACGGCGGGCGCTTGCTGCGAACGGCATTCAGAGCCGTCTCTTCCATCGGCCCGAGGAGTGTCTTGCCGTCGGGCCCGCGGGCGAAGAGGCCGCCGGCGGGGTCGGGCGAATCGGCATCGATCCCCGCCATCTCGAAGAGCTTCGAGTTGCCGGCGCCGGCGTGGCCGGAGCTGTCGACGATCATCACCGGGATCTCGGTCGAGATCCGGTCGAGCTCTTCGCGCGACGGCGTGCGCTTGTCGGCCATCAACTTCGCCTGGTAGCCAAAGCCGACGATCCATCCACCCGCCGGCACCTTGTCAGCGTGGGCCGTCATCCGAGCGACAAGCTCGGGGATGTCTTTTGAGCCGAACAGGTCGGCATCGACGAGGTTCTTTCCGAAATAGACCATGTGGCCGTGGGTGTCGATGAACCCCGGTAGGAGCGTGTGGCCGGCGAGATCGACCTGCCGGGTCGTGGGGCCAGCGTGCCGGGCGACGTCGAGCTTCCTCCCGACAGCGAGGATCGTGCCATCCTTCACGGCGAGGCTCTCGGCATATTCAGGCGCCGCGCCCCGCATCGTGAGGATCGGCCCGCCGGAGTAGATCGCATCGGCCGGTTGGGCGCGGGCGGCCGGGGAAGGGGCGAGCAGGGAAAGGAGGAGGAGGAGGGAGAACAACAGGGCCGTGCGACCGCGGGGCATGGGGCGACTCCTTTGGGATGGACGGGAAGCGGGAATCTACCGACCTCACCCAACGACTGCCTAGCCAGCGCTCGACGCAGCGCCCGGGGGCCGAATCCCTTCCGCCGCTGGTCCCTCGGTCCCGCCACTGGTAGCCTGCCGGGGTGGGGGAGTATTCCGTTTCCACCCCGCATGCACACCCCAAAGGATTTCCCATGACGAGCGACTCCCACGACCGCCATGCCCCGACGACGACCGTCCACCCTGTCGGGAGCCATGGCGGAGCGCCGGTTGACATCACCGGCAAGCTCGCCGTCGTGGCGGTCGATGCCGGCCACGCGCGGATCTATTGCGTCGACGACGCCGCGGCGAGCGCCCCGGAGACGATTCATGCCCCCGATCCGTCGCACGTCAACCACAACATCTTCCACCGCCCCGGCAATCCCAGCGGTGCTTTCGACGTCGATGGCCCGGAGACGACCGCCTACTTCAAGGCCCTCGCCCACGCCCTCGCCCCGGCCCGCGGCGTCTTGCTCGTGGGGCATGGCAAGGGGAAGTCGAACTTCAGCCACCAGTTCGAGAGCTTCCTCGAGAAGCATCACCGCGACGTAGCAGCGAAGATCGTCGCCAATGTCCGGGCCGACATCGACGACATCACCGACCGGCAGCTCCTGCGGCTCGGCGAGCACCACTTTCACATCGACGTTCCGCGCCGCGCCTGAGCGGCGGGGGCGTCGAGCTGGCGGCGCGGCGCTCGGTGGCAGGCTCGGGGATGACCGTGCGCTCGGGGGATGACCGTGGTCGGGGCCTGTACGAGGCTTCGGGGTCGCCCGTGCCCCGTCGCCGGACGTTCGCCTCGGCCATCCATGGCCTCGGCTCTCTCCGCGCCGCCTGCGCTTTCGCCCTCCGGGCTGCGCTTGCCGGCGAGGCCGTCTTACGGAGCACGGGCGACCCCTCGCTGAAGCGCTTTTTGGTGCGCCGTCTTGGTGCGCCGTCTTGGTGCGCCGTCTTTTACCGCTGGGCGGTGTTGTCGGCCGGGGCGGCTTGGGGGTGGCCGGAGAGGAGCTTGTGGAGCGTTTCGGTGGAGACGCAGTCTTTGAAAACGATCGTTTCGCCGGCGAGTGGCCGGCGGCGGTTGGCGTTTTCAGGCTTGGTCTGCGAGCTCGTCACCGTTCGCGACACCATCCCCACGACCTCGCCGGCGGGATTGAACACCGGGCCGCCGCTGGAGCCTATCGTGTAGTCGGCGGTGATGCTCATCCACACCGGCTTGACCCCGGCCGGGGCGCGAGCCAGGGCGGCGGCAGTGGCATTGCCATCGACGGCCGGGATCGCGTCGCCCGTCGCCTTCTGCTGGCGATGAAACCGCGACACGACCCCCTCGGTCAGGCACCAGTAGCGCCCCACCGGATGGCTGACGACGCTCACCGCGGTGCCGCAATCAGGCGACGACCCGATCGCGAGGAAGGGGAGCTTGCGACCGCGCGTGTCGATCCGCACCACGACCGCATCGCCGACCGGATCAGCCGCGACGACCGCGGTGATCGCATACACCTCGCCATCGGCCATCATGATCCCCATCCGGTGGCCAGCGTCACGCTGGATGACATGGTGGTTGGTGACGACGAGCCCATCGGGGGAAACGACCCAACCGCTCCCCGAGCCCCCCATGTGCCAGTCGCTGCAGCGCTCGCACTTGTAGACGCTCGACACCGCCACGACCGCCGGCACCACCGCGTCGTAGAGGGCCTTCTCTTCGGTGCGATGGCAGGGAGTGGAGGCGAGCGGGAGGGAGACGCCACGGCCGACCGTCGCCAGCACTTCCTCCTCAGCGCGAGCGCCGGTGAGGATCGCGTCGGAGGAAGCGAGCGCCGCCAGGCCGTGGAGAAAGGTGTGGTTGAGGTGCTCGTCGTCGAACACCGGGCTGGCGACTGCCGTCGACGCCTGGCCAACACAAACCAGCGGCAAAAGGAGGCACGCGGCGAGGACACCCGACAGGGACCGCGAGAACAACCTGACCTGCATGCCGCACCTCCACGTCTTCTTGAATACCGGAAGGAACCAACCGCGACCAAAGACAGTCTACGTCAATGGACGCTCCGGGGTGCGGGTCGACCTACCCGGAAACACTACCGAAGCCGGGCGGGGTGTTGGCGACGAATCGGCTGGCGACGGTTCTGACGACTGGGAAAGTTCCCGGGGCCAGATTTCCGTTGAAAAGTCCGCCGCCGGCGGCCGTCCGACCGGGCCCGGCGACGGCGTGGTTGCGCGACACGTTCGAAAACCGGAGCACGAGCGTCGCGTTGGCTTCGCCCGACGACGCGGGCGTTGAGCCGTTGGCGATCGCACCACCGTAAGCACCGCTGCCCGGGGGAGCGACGGGGCTCCCGGCGGCAGGGGACAACGACAACCGCGCGACATTCCCGACAAACGAAGACCGATCGATCATCATCGTCCCTTCACCGTTGTCACACGCACCACCGGTGGCGAAGCCTTCCGCCCCTCCCACGGCCTGGTTCGACACGAATCGGCAGTTGCCGAGGCGCGTCAGCGGCGAGATCTCCCCGAACAGCGAGGAAGCGTCGATGGCACCACCGGAAGCCTCGCCCGAGACAGCGGTAATGGCCTCGTTGGCGACGAAGCCACTGCGGCTCACCGTCAGCGACGAATCAACATTCGTTAACGCTCCCCCCGTGGCTCTGCCCCCGGCGCTGATGGCCCGGTTGCCGCGGAACTGCACGGCTGTGATCGTCGTGCGGCTGCCGCTGGTGCTCACCGTCCCCGGTCGCGTGGCGATCGCGCCGCCGCTGGCGGGAGCCACGCTGCCGGTCGCCCCAAGGGCCTCGTTGCCGGAGAACGTCCCGTCATTCACAACCAGCAGGCTCGCTCCGAAGTTGCCGATTGCACCTCCATGGGCGGCCGTCGAGCCGGTGGCGGTGTTGCCAGTGAAGGTGCAGCGGGTGAGGCTGGCACGGGCGTCTGTGACATTGGCGATCGCGCCGCCGAAGGCGTAGCGCGTCCCCCCTGCGACCGTGTTGCCGATGAAGGTGCAGTCGGTGGCCTTGAGGATCGCCCCACCGGAATTGACCACGGC
The DNA here is from genome assembly GCA_945865325.1 of Candidatus Kuenenia stuttgartensis. Taxonomy (GTDB): domain Bacteria; phylum Planctomycetota; class Planctomycetia; order Pirellulales; family UBA1268; genus QWOP01. The sequence continues at coordinate 26,445 of CAMBFA010000026.1, read as the reverse complement.
TCCGCCACCGACGATCGCTGCCGCACCCGACTGGGTGGGATCGGAAACGGCGGAATTGCCGCTGAAGGTGACGCGCCACAAGACGAGCGTGCCGCCGTCGTTGCGGATCGCCCCACCGCGAACGAGCCCGGGGCCGACCGGGTCGAGGACGGTCGCCCTTCCATTGGAAAGCGTGATGTCGTCGATCGAGAGCCGCGCCTCGGCCCCCTTCAAAGCGAAGATCCGGCTCGAGTCATTGCCACTCACGGCCAGCTTGGCGGCGCCCGGGCCATCGATCGACAGGCCCCCAATGACGTCGAGCTGGCCGGAGGCGAGAACGATCGTTCCGGCCAGCGCCGGAGCGAACCGGATCGTGTCGGCACCGGCCGCTTCGTTGGCCCGGGTCACCGCTTCACGGAGCGATCCGGCACCGGCGTCGAGCAGGTTCGTGACGACAAATGCCGCCAGGAGATGGCGATCCTCGAGTCGTTCCCCCGCACCGAGGGCGCGCCCCCGAACCGCCCGTACACCACGGCATCGAAAAGCCATTGCCTCACTCCGCTGTGACCGCCCCGGCATTGCGGCGGGAAAGGTTGCCTTTGATCGTGCTGCTGCCGGTTGCCGGCCGCAGAGCCATCTTCATCTGGCAAAGTCCTGATCCGCAAGCATTGGGTGTGGGGGAAACGGGAGCGGTATCATCGTGCTTGCATGAGGGAGGGCGCCGGCCGGGAGAGTCTCCCGGCGGCAGACCCACGAAAGAAGGCACGTCGCGAGGACACCCGATAGCAGCCGCGAGGACACCCTGACCAGGATGCCGCCCCTCCCATTGAAAAGGCCGTCCCTGGGCACGGATCGCCGCGTGCCGGCGGCGGCCTCCTTGGTCAACAATGCGCACCACCTCCGGAAGGGCTCGTGATGATTGCCGCGGCGCCCAGCTTCACCCTCGAGCGCGCTTGTGTTGCCGGCGATGCCGCGGGCTGGCGGGGGGTGTTGCACCGGGCAGACGCTCCCCAACTCTCGGTGCAATTCCTCCCCGGAGCCGATGCGCCACCTCCGCCCGACGTTCTCGATGGCCTGGCGATCGCCTTCCTCCCCACCGTGATGCGAGCCGGCGGCTCCCTCCACGTCCGTGGACCGCTGACGAGGGGGGCCGTGCGAAACCTCAGCGAATACGCAGATGCCTGGGCCAACTGGCGTCCAGCCACCTTCCATCGGGTGGCGATCACGGCAGGTCGAGTGCTCGACCTGCCGCGTCTTCCGGCCGGCGACGAGGCGCTGTTTGCCTGGTCGGGCGGGCTGCGGTCGACGCATACCCTCGTCCGCCACCTCGATCGACTCGTCCCCGGGGCGTTTGCCGTCCGGGCCGCCGTGAGGGTCGTGGGGCTCGATCGGGATTCGCGGGCCGCGGCGGGAGACGATGCCAGAAACGATGGACTCGCGGCGCTGCGAGCCGTGGGGATCGGCTCGCGGGTGGTCCGCACCGACGCCCGCAGCCAAGGATTGATCGACCGGGAGATCGGCGTGCTGCCGATCGTGGCGGCGGCGCTCCACGCCGTGAGCGGCGGAGCTGCCACCGGGCTCCACGCCCGCAGTTGGCACCTCGGCGCCCAGTTGCGATTTCCCCGGCCAGGGCCGGCGCTTGCCGACCTGCTCTCCGGTGATGCGTTCGCGGTAAGAGCCGATGGAGGATCGGCGTCGCCGCCGGCGATGGCCGAAGCCGTCGGCCGTCATCCGGCGCTCGCCGCGGTGCTCTCCGACTGCCGGCGCTCCCGACTGGCTTCCCCGTGCGGCCGATGCCCGGAGTGCACGCTCCTGGCGCTCGCCTTCGCGGCCCGTGGCCTCCCTGTTCCACAAAGCCGTCTGCGGATTTCCGTTCTATCGGTTGCCAGGCTCCCGTTGCGCGACCCCGTCGTGGCTGCCGATGCGACCGCCATGCTCGAAGATTGGGGCGGCGATCGGGGCGGATGGCAGGCGCTGTTGCAAGCCCGCGTCGGCTTGAACCGCCTCGCCGTCGACGTGCGCGATCATCTCCGCTGGGCCGGCGCCATCGCTGGTGTACTCCCGCCGTGGCCCCGGTGATCGCGATGAAAAAGCCAATCCACGTCTGGTTCGAGGAGGGGGTTGAAGCAGGGGCTTCGGTGCGTCGACTCGTCTTCGAAGGTGCCGAAGGACGGCGCAAGCCGCGGTTCGACGTCTGGTGGCGGGTGCCCGGCGTCACCGACCTTCCAGCTCCCCCCGTCCTCGACTCTTTGCTCGCGGGCCATCTGCTTTGGGCTGCCAAACTTGGTCAGAACGTTGTCGTCCATGGGGCGATCAGCCGCGGGGGGCTTTTCAATCTCGGTCAGCTCCTCGAGATCCGGCGCTGCCTGTCGCCGCAGCGCTATCCGCGCCTTATCGAGCTGATCCCGGAGACGGTGTCGTCGCCCCGGCCCGAGGGGGATCCCGGTCTGGCGATCGCGGCGTTATCAGCCGGACTCGATTCGACCTTCACGGTGGTGAGGCACGCGCGCCGGCTCGCGGGGGAGGCGTCCTACCGGCTCGATGGCGTCGTCATGGTGCACGGCTTCGATGCGAAGCTCGATCAAGCCGATCAGTTCGCCGCGATGCGGCAGCGGGTCGAGCCGCTCGCGCGATGGCTCGATCTGCCGCTCTTCACGGTCGTCACCAACAGCAAGCAGTGTGGGGGAAACAGCGTGTGGCCGCATTCGGCGATCCCGCTGACTGCGGCTGCGCTGTCGCTGTTCTCCGGCCGCTGCGGCGTCGGCCTTGTCTCTGGCGCCGCGCCGCACGGCTCGCCGCGGTTCGGCGTCTCTCATCCGGCCGTCCTCGACGCGCTGGTCTCCAACGACTCCTTCCATGTCGTCACCGACGGCGGAGCCTTCGGGCGAACCGACAAGATCGAAGTCCTCCTCCCGTTCCCCGAGGTGATCAAGGGGATCAAGGTCTGCTGGGAGGGGAGCGATCCCTCGCGCAACTGTGGACGCTGCCAGAAGTGCGTGATGACCCGTCTGAATTTTCTCGCGGCGGGCATACCGAATCCCCCCTGCTTCGATTCCCCGCTGTCGCTCGATCAGATCGCCGCCCTCCCGCTTCCCGATCTGAGTGCCGCCCGGGATCTGTTTCGGATCTGCTGGAATGAATTGAAACAGCGAGGGTGCACCGGTCCGGAAGTGGCGCTGCTCGAACGTCGTCTTCGTCGGGTGCCGCCCGACCGGAGCCTGCTGGCCTTTCTGCGGCAGCGGAAGCGACGATGAGCCGTCATGGCTCGCGGGCTGTGCGGCGTGGGCTCGCTCGATCGGTATGATTTGGACGCGTGGCATCGGGCCCAGCGGATTTGACACGGGGGAGGCTGAGGAACCATGAGTCTCGATCGGCGATACGGAGCGGGAATCAAGGGATGGCTGTTCGCCTTGCTCATGTCGGTGCCCTTGGCGATGAGCCATCGAGTCGGTCCAGCTGCCGAGCCCCTCCGCGTCGGCAGCGCGGCGATCGAGATCCCCGCCGACGACACGATGGACATGGCCGGGGGAATCCATCCCTGGAAGGCCAACGGAGCCGAGGCGCCGCTGCGGGCCACGGCGGTGGTTGTGGCCCGCGGCGCGGAAAAGCTCGCCATCTGCTCCTGCGACGTGATTGTCGTCCAGGCCGATTTTGTCGATCCGGCGCTCGAACGCGTCCGGGGAGCCACGGGCATTCCCCCCGAGCGTGTCCTTGTCCATGCCACCCACACCCATACAGCGCCCTCGACGGTTCGCGCCCACGCCTGCAAACGCGACGATCGCTTCGTGGCCGGGCTCGCCAAGGCAATCGGTGACGCGATCATCGCTGCCGACGCCGATCTCGCCGCCCATCCCGATTGCCGCTTCCGCTACCGGCTCGGCGAGGAGTCGAGCGTCGGCCAAAACAGCCGGCTGCTCCTTGGCGACGGCACGATCTTCTGGATCGGGAAGCGCGACGATGCCGTCCGCCCCACCGGCCCTTTCGATCCGGAGTTGCCGGTGATGGCGTTCGAGACGCCTGAAGGCAAGCCAGTGGCAACGCTCTTCAACCATTCCACTCATACCATCGGGGCTCGCCAGCCCGGGAAGCGATCTCCTGCCTTTTACGGTCTGGCCGCCCAAGAGCTCGAACGCGAGGAAGGGGGGATCCATCTCTTCCTTCAGGGCGCTTCGGGATCGACCCACAACCTCACCGTCGGGGTCGATGAGGCGGTCATCCGACTCAAAGCCGCCGTGAGCCGCGCTCGTTCGGCTGCCGTGCCGCGGGCGATCGACGGCCTCGCCGCGATCAAGGAGCCGTTCGAGTTCCGCGTCCGCGTGTTCGACGAGTCGGCCGAAGAGGAGGCGGTGATGAGCTACTGCACCAAGCGGATGGGGACCCTCGGAGAAGCCCACGCGACGGCCGAAGTCTTCCGCGCGCAGCGGGCCGAGATCGCGCCGCACCAGGGGGAGACTCGCACGACCTCGATCCAGACGCTCGCCATCGGCGACGTGGCCATCGTGGGGGTGCCGGCGGAGCTGTTCACCGTGCTCGGTCTGGAGATCAAGCGCCACAGCCCCTTTCGCCACACCCTCATCGCGGAGCTCTCCAACGACTGGGTCGGCTACGTCCCCGATTCGAGAGGGCACCAGCTCGGTGGTTACCAGACCTGGACCGGTCACCACAGCTACTGCGCGCCGGGCACCGGCGAAAGAATGGTGGCGACGGCCGTGAGCCAGCTCGAACGGCTCCGAGAGCAGCTGCGGGAGCAGGCCGGGCACGGGGGAGAGCGCGGCGATGAACGGTGAGGCATCGTGGTGCCTTGCCATCGGACTCGGACAGGCCTCCAACGCTGGTCGGCATCCCCTCAGGTGATGACTTATCGGCACGATCTCCGCTGCAGGTCCTGTCGGCGGCGCTGTCGGGCGTGAAGGCAGGATGAGCGGTATCATGGGCGAGGCACAGGGAGAGCAGCGCTTGTGTCGATCGCGCTCGGCGGCAGCCTAACGACCGGAGGGAAAGCGATGACCATCAACCGGGGATCGTGGCTCGTGATCGCGGGGTGGCTGGTGGCGGGACTGTTGGCCACCGGCCACCGAGCCTGCCCCGCGACCGAGACCCTCCGCGTCGGCAGCGCGGCGATCGAGATCCCGGCCGACGACACGATGGACATGGCCGGGGGGATCCATCCCTGGAAGGCCAAGGGCGCCGAGGCGCCGCTGCGGGCCACGGCGATCGTGCTTGCCCTGGGCGAGGAAAAGCTCGCCATCTGCTCCTGCGATGTGCTCTTCGTGCAGAAGGATTTCGTCGATCCGGCGCTTGCGAAGATCGAGGCTGCGACAGGCATCCCGCCACAGCGCGTCCTCGTTCATGCCACGCACACCCACTCCGCCCCGTCGGCAACGCGCGTCCATGGCTACCAGCGCGATCCCCGGTTCGTGGAGGGGCTCGCCACGTCGATCGCCGATGCGGTGATCGCGGCCCACGCCGCGCTTGCGGCCCACCCCGACTGCCGGCTCCGCTACCGACTCGGCGAGGAGTCGAGCGTCGGCCAGAACAGCCGGATCCTGCTGGGGGACGGCACGATCTTCTGGATCGGCAACCGCGACGACGCCGTCCGCCCCACCGGCCCCTTCGATCCCGAGCTGCCGGTGATGGCTTTCGAGACGGCCGACGGGAAACCGGTGGCGACACTCTTCAACCATTCAACCCACTGCATCGGAAGCCGGGAAGGGGGAAAACGATCCCCGGCGTTCTATGGGCTCGCCGCGCAGGAGCTCGAGGCGGAGCAGGGGGGGCACCACGTGTTCCTCCAGGGAGCCTCAGGCTCGACGCACAACCTCACCGTTCCCCCAGCGGAGATGGTGATCCGGATCAAGGAGGCGGTGAACCGGGCGCGGATCACAGCCACGCCGCGCCCGGTTCATCGGCTCGATGCCATCAAGGAGCCGTTTGAGTTCCGCGTCCGCGTCTTCGACGAATCGGCCGAGGAAGAAGCCGTCAAGGGCTATTGCAGCAAGCGAGTGGGGAACGAGGAGGCGGCCGAGGGGATCGCGCTGGTCTTCCGCACGCAGCGGGCCGAGATCGCGCCGCACCAGGGGGAGACTCGCACGACGTCGATTCAGACGCTCGTCATCGGCGACGTGGCGATCGTGGGCGTGCCGGCGGAGTTTTTCACCGTGCTCGGTCTGGAGATCAAGCGGCAGAGTCCCTTCCGCCACACCGTCATCGCGGAGCTCTCCAACGACTGGGTCGGCTACATTCCCGATTCGAGAGGGCACGAGCTCGGCGGCTACCAGACCTGGACCGGCCATCACAGTTACAGCGAGCCGGGCACCGGCGAACGGATGGTGGCGACGGCCTTGAACCAACTCGAGCGGCTCCATGAGCAGCTCCGGAGCGAGGGGCGCCAACAGGCCCCTGAGCAGGGGCACGAGGGGGGGGTGGCGCGATGAACTTGGCACGCCTGTTCCTGGCATTCAAGCTCGTAGCAGCGATCGCGCTGTGGGGATCCGCCAACGCCGCGGGATCCCCGGGCGCCGCGGAAGCACCGGGGGCGCTATCCCCGGCCGATTCGCAGGCCTGCTTCGAGGTCGTGCCGGGGCATGTCGTGGAGCTTGTGGCGGCCGAGCCGCTCGTCTTCGATCCGGTGGCGATCTGCTGGGATGACGACGGCCGGCTATTCGTCGCCGAGATGAGCGATTATCCCAACGGCGACGGCGGTGGACGGATCGTCATGCTCACCGACGCCGATGGCGACGGGACGATCGACACACGGACGATCTTCGCTGCGGGGCTTCCGTTCCCCAACGGTCTCCTGGCTTGGAACGGGGGGCTCCTGGTCACCGCCGCCCCCGACATTCTCTCTCTCGCCGACCGCGACGGCGACGGCATGGCCGAGACCAGCGAGGTGATCCTCACCGGCTTCCAGGCCGGCAACCAGCAGCTCCGCGTCAATGGCCTTTGCTCCGGCCCCGACGGCTGGGTGTATGCCGCCAACGGCCGCAGTGGCGGCTCGATCACGTCGCCGCGGCGCCCCGACGCGCCGGCTGTCTCGATCGATCGCCACGATCTCCGCTTCCGCCCCGACACCGGCGAGGTCGAGGCGGTGGCGGGGTTCTCCCAATTCGGCCTCGCCTTCGATGCCCAGGGCCAGCGCTTCAGCAATTGGAACACAGCGCCGATCCGCCAGGTCGTCTTCCCGCTCGACGTCGCTGCCCGCCATCCCCTCGCGGCGCCGCCGAGCGACATGGAGGTCCTCGAGGATCCGCTCCAACAGAATCGACTCTTCCCCATCAGCGCCACGCCGATGACCTTCAACCGCGAGCCGACCGACGCTTTCAACGCCAGCTGCGGGCTTTCGATCGACCGGGGATCGCGGCTCCTCCCCTCGGGATGCGCCTACGTCTGCGAGCCGCTGCTGAACCTCGTCCATCGTCGCGAGCTCGTTCCCGTCGGCGTGGCCTTCGAGGCCCGCCGGCCTGCCGGGGAGGAGACTCGCGAGTTTCTCGCTTCGCGCGATCCCTGGTTCCGGCCGGTGTTCACGGTGACCGCCCCCGATGGGGCGCTGTGGATCTGTGACTTCTACCGGCGCTTTGTCGAGCATCCCGACTTCGTCCGGGCCGAGCTGCGTGACGGCGTCGACTGGGACGAGGGAAAAGACCGGGGGCGGATCTGGCGGGTGCGCCCGGAGCCCGACGCCCCGCGCCGCCGCGAGGACATCGCCAAGCACCAGCGGGCTTTGTCGCGCGTCGACGCGCGCCGCCGCCTCGACACCGCCGGGGCGGGGCTGTGCGACGTGGCGCTCGGTCTGGCCGCCGATCCCGATCCGGCCATCCGCTTCGACGTGGCGCTGGCGGTGGAGTCGCTCGATGGGGTTGAGCGGGGGGCGATCCTCGCCCAGGTCGTCGCCACCGAACCGGTCGATCCGTGGGTCGATCGGGCCGTGATCTGTGTGGCCGAGGAGGGGGCGGCTGGGATCGTGGCGTCTCTCGCGGCCGCTGATCAGCGTGCCCGGGCACGGCCGGGCATCCTCCGCGGTCTCGCCGAGGCCTGCGGTCGGAATGACGCAGCGCGCGATTCGTGGCCTCTTTCGGAGGTCGTGGCGACGAGCGACCTCGATCGGGCCGGGCAACTCGCCCTGATGGCTGGCTGGGTGGAGGGGAGGAAGTCGGCCGGTGCCTCCGACGCGCCCGCCCACTTTGGTGGTCGACCGTTCGCTTCCTGGCTTGCCCGAGCGCGGGACTTCGTCGCCGGCGACGGACCGGAAGATCGCGGGGATGCCATTGCGCTGCTTCGTCTTGATCCCTCTGCGGACGCGACGGTGATTCTCCTCGAGCGGCTGGCCCAGCCGATCGGCGTTGAGGAGGCAACGCTCCTCCTCCGCGGCCTGCGGGGGCGCGATCCGGTCGGGGTGGCCGAGGGCGTCCTCGCCGCCTGGCCCGCCGCGAGCCCCGCGGTGCGCCGGTCTATGCTTGAGTCCCTCACCGCCCCGTCGCTCGCCCCGGCAGGGCTCCCGCGTCTCGCGGCGGCGCTGGAAAGCGGCGAGGTCGGCCCCGGCGACATTGATCCCGAGGCCCGACGCACGATCCTCACCGGCGACACGACTCCCGAGGAGGTCCGCGCCCGGCTCGGTGTGCTCCTCGGGGGCGTCGCCAGCGCCGACCGGATGGGAGTGGTCATGGCGGTCGAAGCGGGGCTCCCGGCGAGCGGTGATGGCGACCGCGGTCGGGGGCTGTTCGTCAGGCATTGCAGCGGTTGCCACCGGTCGGGGGGCGTCGGCACGCGGGTTGGGCCCGACCTTGCCGGGATGCAGAGTAAGTCGCGTGGCCAACTCCTCGAGGACATCCTCGATCCCAACCGACGGCTGACGGGCGAATATGCCGCGGTGGCGGTGGTGACAAAAGATGGCGTGGCGTTCACGGGGCTGGTCAGCGGCGAGACACCCTCGGCCGTTCAGCTGACGCTCGCCGAGGGGAAGATGGAGACGATTCCCCGCGGGGCAATCGAAGCCTTCCGGGGAACGGGGAAGTCGCTCATGCCCGAGGGCTTCGAACAGGCCCTGGATCCGCGCGACTTCGCCGATCTGATCGAGTTCCTTCGCCGCGGCCCGTGAGTTGGCGGCCCTCGGTCGGAGTCCCTCAGAAACGGGCGCCGTTTCGGAGATTCGTCGCGTCAGTCGAGACCGAGCCGACGCCGCAGTTCGGCGATCTGACTCGCTTCGCTGGTCTCCTGGGCGTCCCGTTCCTCCGCGGTCTTCGGAGTGTCGGCTGCCGTGGCGGTTTCTTCCTCCGCCGCGGCGGCGATCCGGGCAAGGTAGTCGTCCCAGTTTGCCTTCGTGCCGAGCCGGGAGAGGATCTCGACGCAGGATTGAGGCTTGCGCGGAGGGGGCGGGGGCACAGATAGCGCCTCGTGCGGGGGCGTCGTCGGGGCCGACGGTGGAGCGGGGAGAACCCAGATCAATCGTACCCGGTTGGGGACCGGTCCGGCCGGAGGGCGGGTTGTTGGCGCCGACGTCCGAAACGGATTTCCCTATAAATGGGTCTTCTTGGGCACCCCAGACCGCCACGCGAAGGTGTTTCCCAACCCGTTTCCTTCCCCGGCTAGGGCGTCGGCCGGTCAGCGAGAGGCTCTCCATGGATCGATTGTGCGATCGGTCGTGCTGCGCCCGAATGGCGTCGGGCGGGCCCGCGATCCGCCGTCGATGGTCGTCGCTCCTGGCGGCCCTGACGTTCATCCTCGCCTTCACCCTGCCGGCCATGGGTCAGGCTCCCGCCGACAAGGCGGGTGAGGTCAAGGCGGGCGCCGCCGCGGCCGCCGTGAAGGCGCTCCGCAGCCAACGGTATGCCGAGGCCCTCCGCGTCGTCGACGAAGCCCTCGGGCCGCTGGTGGCGGCGAAGGGGGAGGACGACCGCGACGTCCTGACGCTGCTCATTCTGAAGGGGCAGGCCTGCTACGGGCTGGGGCGCCCCCAGGAGGCGATCGATGCGCTCGCCCCGTTCGCCCGTGCGCTCGAGGCTCCCGCGCCCCTCGTCGGCCCGGGCAGCGACTGGAACGCGCTGACGGTCCTCGGCGACAGCTTGATGGCCCTCGACCGCTGGAGCGACGCGCTGGTCACCCTCGATCGGGCCCGTTCGATGCTGGCCGACGATGGCCGAATCGATCCGCGCTCGAAGGCGATCAACACCGCCACGACACTCGGTAAGATCGGCACCGCGCGGGCCCGTCTCGAGGATTGGCCCGGTGCCCGGGAAGCGTTCGAACAACAAGTCGCCGCGCTCGGCGGCGAGGCGGAAGGGGGGGGCGCGTATCTGGCGGCCGCCCATAACGGCCTCGGCATCGTTGCCGACAACGTCGGTGACCTCGCTGCTGCCGCGGAGCACTACTCGAAGGCGGCGACGATCTACGAGGAACAGTTCGGGCTCGAGCATCCCTACACGAAGCGGGCCCTCACGACCCTCGCCCGCGTCCGGGGGAAGCTCGGCGACACCCAGGAAGCCGATCGGATCACCGCCCGGCTCGCGTCGGTCGACGCGCTGCCGACCACGATTCCACCCACCCTCCAGCCGGTGCCCTCGACGATCCCCGACCATCCCGCCACGACGCCGAGGCCGCTGGTGACCGGGCCGGTGATGGCCGCGGCGGCGGCGGCGGTCGCCCTCGCCGGGCTGACGCTCTCCGGATTCCTCGCCCGGCGGAAACGGGTCGGCCAGCGCGATCGCGATGATGGCGTGCCCGACGGCGACGCCACCGCGCGGTCCGAAACGAAGAACGCTTGAACCATGCTTGACGTTGTCGCTGTCCTCCTCGTTTCGACCGCCACCTTTGCCTGGCTGAACCGGAAGTTCCTCCGCTGGCCACCGACGATCGGCGTGATGGCGATCGCGCTGCTGGTGTCGCTGGGGATCGTCGGGCTCGACCGGCTGGGCTTCACCGAACCGGTTCGTCATGAGCTGACGCTGCTGGCTTCGATCGATTTCACCGACGTGCTCATGGAGGGGATGTTGTCGGTGCTCCTCTTCGCCGGGGCGCTCCATGTCGATCCCGCCCGGCTCACCAGGCTGGCGCGCCCGATCGGCCTCCTCGCGATCGTCGGCACGGCGCTCTCCACCCTGATCGTCGGCTTCGGTTGCCAGTGGGTGCTCGGGTTGGTCGGGCATGATCTGTCGCTGGTCCACTGCCTCCTCTTCGGGGCCCTCATCTCCCCCACCGATCCGGTCGCTGTCCTCGGGATCCTCGAATCGGCCCACGTCTCGCGCGACGTCGAGTCGTTGATCGCCGGTGAATCGCTGATCAACGACGGCGTCGGCGTCGTCCTCTTTGCCCTCCTTCTCGACATGCTCCACTCCGGTAGCCCGCCGACGGTGCGCGAGGGGATCGGGCTCTTCGTCCAGGAGGCCGTCGGGGGCGTCGCGCTCGGCTTTCTCCTTGGACATGGTGTGAATGCGGTGCTGGCTTCGATCGATGACTACCGGGTCGAGGTGCTGATCACGCTCGCCACGGTCATTGGCGGCTACGCGCTGGCCAACCGGCTCCACACCTCCGGGCCGCTGGCGATGGTCGTCGTCGGGTTGCTTGTCGGCAGCGAGGGGAGGCAATGGTCGATGAGCGAGATCACCCGCGAGCGCCTCGATCTTTTCTGGCACCTCCTCGACGAGATCCTCAACAGTGTCCTCTTCGTCCTCATCGGGCTGGAGTTTGCCGTCATCCACTACACCCCGGGATTGACATGGGCCGCCGTCGGCGCGGTGATCCTCGCGCTTCTGTCGCGGTTCCTCGTCGTCGGGCTCCCCGTCCTCTGCTTCCCGGCCTGGTTCCACCTGCCGCCCCGCGCCGGCTGGCTCCTCACCTGGAGCGGCATCCGTGGCGGGATTTCGGTCGCGCTGGCGCTCTCGCTTCCGCCCGGCCCCGAGCGCGACACGGTGCTGACGCTTACCTACTCGGTGGTCGTGTTCTCGATCCTCTTTCAGGGGCTCTCGATCGGCTCCCTCGCGCGCCGGCTCGGACTTTCGACCGCGTGAGCCGTTCCCCGGCTGCCTCGCTCACCGACAACCCGGTTCCTTGGCAACCTGGGAAAGCAACGTTGGGCCCGCGGCCCATCCCTCTGCCGGTCCGGTCGACCGTGACGCCCCCCTGGTTTCGATGCGGCCTCGGTGGCCGGCGGCGTTCGATGGGAAGGATGTGGCCCGGGGGATTCGTGCCGGAGACACCTGTGATGTGCCGTGGCTGTTTCATTCGTTGCTCAGTCGCTCTGATCGCGGCTGTCGTCCTGGTGCTGCCGGGGAGCGCCCGCGCCGACGGGCTCTCCGGTGTCTCGGCGTATGGCACGGCCTCCGGCCTGGGGGCGAGCGCCACGACGGGCATTCCCTTCGGCCCTTCGCAGCGCTCGCGGCGGCCTCCTGTTGCCCCGCGCGATCTTCCTTCCGCCCCCTCCAGCGCCATTCCCGCGGCAGGGCCACCGCGCGATCCGATCTTCGAGGCGAGCCTCTGCGACGGCCCACCACTCGTCGCGCCGATCGCGATGACGGCGCAGGAGCCACCGGCTGCCACGCCCCACCCGGGCTTCCCACCGACCGTTCCATCCCCCGCCGGCCCGGCGTTACCGGGCGCGGCCGCCGCTGCAAGCCTGCCCCCGCTCCCCGCGCCGGCAGCGTCGGCGCCGGCTTCAGGCTATGGGTCGCCCTCCCTCGGCTACGGTCCGCCGGTGAGCTATGCCCCGCGCTCCGCGATCACCCCCGACAGCCTCCGCCTCCCCGCCACCGCGTTACCGACCGTGCCGCCGATGTCGGTACCCGCCTCCTCGGCTCCCCCCTTCAGCACTGGAAGCTCGGCGCCGTTCACGGCTCCCCCGTACCCATCACCCCCTTCCTCCTCGACGTCCTGTGTCGACGAGCGGATGCCCTCCTGGGACGATCTCCCCGAGGGACCCGACCGCCGCTTCTACCTGGCCAGCATCCTCGGGGCCGACTACGGGACGCTCTCGGTGGGGAATGGCCCCAACGCCACCGATCCGCTGTTCACCACCGGTGCTGCTGCCGGCATCGCCTTCGAGCGCCCCCAGGGCTGGTTCCGCACCGAGTTCGAGGCCCGCTACCGTGATCCGGTGTCGTCGACGGTGAGCGACCCGACGCTCGGTGGCAGCGCGAGCGTCACGGCCCGCGATGGCTGGTCGACGATGATCAATGCCTGGCGCGATCTCGAGGTCACCGATCGCGTCGCCCTGTATCTCGGCGGGGGGTTCGGCGGCGGTGGCTACACGGTTGTCTTTGATGGCAGTTTCCCGGCGCTCGGCGCCAACCTCTCCGGCTCCACCGCTGTGACCGGTTTCGCCTGGCAGGCCGGAGGGGGGGCGAGTTGGCTCCTCACCGAACGCATCGCCCTCGACCTCGGCTACCGCTGGTATGCCGTCGACGGCGGCCCGGCGACGATTGACGTGGCAACGCCGTTCTTCGCTTTGAGCGACAGCATCGGGACGAACTTCGGCGCCAGTGAGCTCCTCTTTTCCCTCCGCGTCTACGAACCCTTCCGCCGCTGGGGGCCATGATGCCAGTCATCCTCACGGCCCTGGTGGCCATCGGAGTCCACGCCGCCCACCTCCTCGGCCGCCGGATGCGGCCCGGAGCCCGCCAGGGGCAAAAGCCCCCGACCGCCGATCGGCCGCCGGTCGGGGCGCGGCGACCACGGCTGGCCAGCCGCCGCCCGGCCGCCTGACGCAAGGCGCTGGTCAGCGACGAAGCTTCGTTGCCCCCGGCCTGCGGACACGCCGGCCCACCCGCATCAGTGCCGGCCGCGGACCCCTTCCACGATCCGTTCCAGGCCCAGCGGGTTGGCATCCTGGAGCGCCGGGGGAAGAAACCGATCGGGGACATCCTGGAGGCAGACCGGCCGGATGAACCGCTCGAGGGCCGCGCTGCCGACGCTCGTAAATCGGGAGTCAGAGGTCGCCGGCGACGGGCCTCCGTGCTGCATCGCGTGGCAGACCTCGACGCCGGTCGGATAGCCGTTGATGACCAGCCGCCCGGCCCGTTCGGCGAGCAGCTCGAAGAGGTCGGCCGCCTCTTCGAGATCGCTCTCGGTACCGTGGATCGTGGCCGTCAGCTGGCCGTCGAGGCGGCGGGCGACGGTTCGCAGCTCGACAAGATTCTGCACCGCGACGAGGAGGCTGCAGGGTCCGAACACCTCCTCCAAGCACTGCGGCTGCAAGAGGAACGTCTCGGTGTCGGTCTCCGCGACGATCGCCGCCGCCTGGGAGTGGCCCGCGTCGGCGGCCGTGTCGGCCCGGGCGAGCACCCGCACCCCCGATACCCCGAGAAGACCTTCGCGGTGGGCGTCGAACTCCCGGAGAATCTCGGCGGTGAGCATCGGGGCCGGCTGGGCGGCCGCGACCGCGGCGGCGAGCTCGCCGCGGAAGCGGGCGAGATCCGCCCCCTCGACGGCGACGAGGATCCCCGGCTTCGTGCAGAACTGCCCGACACCGAGCGTCATCGAGTTGCGGAAACCCTCGGCAATCGCCGCGCTGCCGGCGGCGAGGGCGCCGGGGAGGACGAAGACGGGGTTGCAGCTGCTCATCTCGGCGAACACCGGAATCGGATCGGGGCGCGCTGCGGCCGCTGCCAGGAGCGCTCGGCCCCCCGCGCGCGAGCCGGTGAAGCCGACCGCTTTGACCCGCGGATCCTTGACGAGCTGAACGCCGATCACGCTCCCCTCGCCATGGAGCATCGAGAACACCCCCGGAGGAACTCCGCAGGCATCGACCGCCCGACGGATCGCCGCGGCGACGAGCTCTGACGTCCCCGGATGGCCGCGGTGGGCCTTGACGATCACCGGGTTGCCGGTGCACAGAGCGCTGGCGGTGTCGCCCCCTGCCACCGAGAAAGCGAGGGGAAAATTGCTCGATCCGAACACCGCCACCGGGCCGAGCGGCAGCTTCATGCGGCGCAGGTCGGGGCGCGGCAGCGGTTGCCGGTCGGGAAGGGCGCGGTCGATGCGGGCATCGACCCATGACCCGTCACGGGCCGCCGCCGCGAACAGGCGCAGCTGCCCCACGGTACGGCCACGCTCTCCTGTCAGCCGCGCGAAGGGGAGGGCTGTCTCCGCCGCGGCACGCTCGATGAGCGCGTCGCCAAGGGCGAGGATCTCCTCCGCAATGCGCTCGAGGAAAGCGCCGCGCTGGGCGCCGGTCGTCCGGGCGAACGGTCCGGCGGCGCCCTCCGCGGCGGCGATTGCCTCGTCGCAATCCATCGGCTGGGCGAGGTGAAATTTTCCCTCCAGCTGGCTGCTTCCGGCGGGGGACGAGACGACGAATGTCCGGCCGCTCTTCCGCAGGATAGAGGCGACGAAATTGAGACCGTGGAGCGGGGCAGACATCGGGGATTCCTGCGGTGGACTGGGGGGCTCGTCAGACGGTGACGACTTGGTTGACAAGCGTGCCGACGCCGTCGAGGCGGATCGTCACACGGTCGCCGGGCTGGAGTGTGAACGACTCGTCGGGGACGACCCCGGTGCCGGTGAGGAGCACGACGCCGTGTGGGAAGCGCTGGCTGCGCCACAGCCAGGCGGCGAGCTCGTCGAAGCGGCGCTTGATCTGGTCGATTCCGGTCTGACCCGAGAAGACTGACGCCCCGGCGCGTTCGATGTCGATGGCGATCGACCAGCGGCGGATCGCTGCTTCGTCGGCCTCCAGCGTTACCCACGGGCCGAGCGCACAGGAGCGGTCGTAGGTCTTCGCCTGTGGGAGGTAGAGGAGGTTCTCCCCTTCGATGTCGCGCGAGCTCATGTCGTTGCCGACGGCGCAGCCGACGATCCTCCCGCAACCGTTCATCACGAGGGCGAGCTCTGGCTCGGGGACGTTCCAGCGGGCGTCGGCCCGGATGCCGACGGCGTCGCCGGTGCCCACGACCTTCTCCGCGGGGCTCTTGAAGAAGATCTCGGGGCGGTCGGCGTCGTAGACGCGGTCGTAGGCGCTGGCGCTGAAGTCCGATTCCTCCATCCGCGCCGTCTTGCTCCGCAGATAGGTCACTCCAGCCGCCCACACCTCCTGCCGCTCGACGGGGGCCAGGAGCGTGACCTCGTCGAGGTCGTGGTGGGGGACGACCGGCTCGAGCGCCGCCACAATCGCCGCCGGATCGGCGCTCTCGAGGAGGGCCGTCAGGCTCTCGATTCCGGCGGCGCCGAGATCGGCGACCCGGTTGTTTCCCCGCGCCGCACCGACGCGCGGCGGGCCGCCCCCCGGCGGCAGGAAGCGGCAGACGAGCGCCCGGGCGTTGCCGGGGGATGTCGAACCGTGGGGCGTGGGGGAGGCCATGGATGGCGAGCTCTCGGCGGATAGGGACGCGGAAGATGCCGCGGGATTGTCCGGGCCGCGGCGGAGGTTGGCAAGCGTGCGGGGCTTTCGCCCGCGGCGTCGTCGCGGTACGGTGGTGCGAGAGCGGTGAAGTGTTCGGGGGAGTTTCCGGGGGAGATCCAGCATGATCGATCGATCGTCGCACGCGCCGCAGTCGCCTGAGCCACTCGGCGACGATTCCCATGGGGCCGTTTCGCCGCCGCCGGGCCGCGCGGGGCTCAGCCGCCGCCGGCTCCTCCTAGGCGCCGCCACCACGGTTGCCGCGGCTCCGGCCTGGAGCTTCATGATCGTGCCCCGCCATGTGCTGGGGGGGGAAGGGCACGTGCCGCCGAGCGAGCGCGTCAACCTCGCCGGCGTCGGTGCCGGTGGCATGGGAGGGGGCGACATCGCCACCTTCGCCAAGCTCGGCGCGAATGTCGTCGCGCTGTGTGATGTCGACGACGAGCGGGCCCGCGGCTCCTTCGATGCCCACCCCAAGGCGACGCGCTACAAAGACTTCCGAAAGATGCTCGACAAGGAGGCGAAGCACATCGACGCCTGTACTGTTGGCACCCCCGATCACACCCACGCCGTCGCCGCCATGGCCGCCATCTCCGCCGGCAAGCACGTCTACGTCCAGAAGCCCCTCACCCACACCCTCCGGGAGGCCCGCACCGTCACTGAGGCGGCGCGGCGGGCGGGCGTGGTCACGCAGATGGGGAACCAGGGGCACGCCACCGAAGGGGCGCGGCTCACAAACGAATGGATCCAGGCCGGCATCATCGGTGACGTCCGCGAAGTCCACACCTGGTCCGATCGGGCCGGCCGGCTCTGGAAGCAGGGGATCAGCCGTCCCACCGGCTCTCCGCCGATCCCCGCCACGCTCGATTGGAATCTGTGGCTCGGCCCCGTTGCCGAGCGTTCCTACCACCCGGCTTACTGCCCCCACTCGTGGCGCGGATGGGTCGACTTCGGCACCGGTGCCCTCGGCGACATGGGCTGCCACATCATCGATCACCCGATGTGGGCGCTGTCCCTCGGCTCGCCGACGACGGTCGAAGCGCGGATCACCCTCGACGGTGCCTACCTCGAGGGAAGCACGCGCAACTTCGACACCTTCCCGATCGCGGCGATCGTCACCTACGACTTTCCCGCCCGCGAGGCGGCCGGAAAAACTCTCCCTCCCGTTCGTATGACCTGGTACGAGGGGGGGCTGATGCCGCCGACGCCCCCCGAGCTCCCCGGGCTCGAAAGGCTCCCCGACAACGGCGTCCTCTACGTCGGCTCGAAGGGGAAGATGTTTCATGCTTCCCATGGCGGCACGCCGCGGCTCCTCCCTGCCGATCTCGCTGACCAGGCCAAGGCCGTTGCCCCGTCGATCCCGCGCTCTCCGGGGCATTACGAGGAGTGGCTCCTGGCCTGCAAGGGGCAGGGGATGACGATGTCGAACTTCGACGTCTCCGGCCCCCTCACCGAGACGGTCCTCCTCGGCGTGCTCGCCATGCGCGCCCCGGGGGAACGGATCGAGTGGGACGGAGCGAATCTCCACGTCAAGAACCTCCCCGACCTGAATCAGCACCTCCACATCGACTACCGCCCCGGGTGGTCGCTCGGATGAACCAGATGCAACACCTCGTATTCCACGTTGCCCTCCTCGGGGCCCTCCTCGGGGCAGTCAGCGCTCGCCAGGCTTCGGCCGCCGACCCTGAGCTCACCGCGGCGGAGAAGGCTGCCGGCTGGCAGCTCCTCTTCGACGGCCGCTCGACGACCGGGTGGATGAGCCCGAAGGGGAAGCCGCTCCCGCAGAGCCATGTCCAGGACGGGGCCCTCAATCCCCACCCCTGCGACTACATGCTCGTCTACGAACAACCGCTCGACGACTATGAGCTGG
Organism: Candidatus Kuenenia stuttgartensis; assembly: GCA_945865325.1. Classification (GTDB taxonomy): domain Bacteria; phylum Planctomycetota; class Planctomycetia; order Pirellulales; family UBA1268; genus QWOP01. The sequence goes on along the minus strand of CAMBFA010000026.1, from coordinate 8,275 downwards.
CCCTCGAGTTCAAGCTCAGCCCGAAGTGCAACAGCGGGATCTTCGTCCGCACGTTTCCCCTCGAGCCGCGACCGGGCAAGGATGTCGGCTTCAACGGCCTCGAGATCGCCATCGACGATTCCACGACCGCCGATTTCCACGACACCGGCGCCTTCTACGATCTCGTCAAGCCGACGGCCAACCCGATGAAACCAGCCGGCGAATGGAACACGGCGCTCGTCACGAGCCGCGGGCCGAAGCTCGAGGTGGCCATCAATGGCCGCCCCGTGTCGGCCATCGATCTCGACTTGTGGCCCGAGATGAATCGTCGCCCCGATGGCTCGATGCACAAGTTTGACGTCGCTTACAAGGATCATCCGCGCCGCGGATACGTCGGCCTCCAGGACCATGGCTCCGATTGCTGGTACCGCAACATCAAGCTCCGCCCGATTCCCACCGCGGCGAAGTGATCAGCGGCCCGTCGCCCCCCCTCCCGGAGATGCCCCGTGCTTCGTAATTTCCTCAAGTACCAGCGGCCCGGGGAGCCCGGGGAGGTCGACCGCCCCACGAACACGCGCTGGCTCGTTGTCGCCTTCGCCGTGTCGCTCGCCGTCCTCCAGTACGTCGATCGGGTCTGCATCTCGCTCGCCGGGCCGCTGATGCAGAAGGATCTCGGGCTCACCGACAGCCAGATGGGGAAGGTGTTCTCCGCCTTCACCCTCGCCTACGCCCTGTTCGAGATCCCGGGTGGATACCTGGGCGACTGGATCGGCCCGCGGAAAGTGATCCTGCGGATCGTCCTGTGGTGGAGCTTCTTCACCGCGGCCACCGGGTGGGTGGGCGGCTTTGCGGGGCTCCTCATTGTCCGTTTCCTGTTCGGCGCCGGGGAGGCGGGCTGCTTCCCCAACATCTCCAAGGCGTTCAAGCGCTGGCTCCCCCCCTCCGAACGCGCCCAGGCGCAGGGAATCCTCTGGTTCTCGGCGCGGTGGGGCGGGGCAATCACGCCGCTGCTCCTCTACGCCCTCCTCCAGCAGGTGAATTGGCGAACCGCGTTCCTCATTTTCGGCGTCGTCGGCGTCGTCTGGGCGGTCGCCTTCAACTGGTGGTATCGCGACGACCCGCGCGATCACCCCCAGGTCAATGCCGCCGAAGCGGCTCTCCTCCCGGCCGGGGCGGCGTCCGGCGACGACCACAAGCACATTCCCTGGCTGGCGATGTGCCGTTCCCCGACGGTGTGGGCACTGTTCGGGCAGTACTTCTGCATGAGCTACGCCTGGTACTTCTTCATCACGTGGTTCCCCAAATACCTCCTCGAAGACCGTGGCTTCGACCTCAAGGGAAGCGCGCTCCTTTCGGGGATGCCCCTAGCGCTCGGTGGGCTGGGGGCGTTTGTCGCCGGCTGGATCACGCCGCCGCTGGTCCGCCGCTTCGGCCCTGGCAGGATGCGCCGCGGCCTCGGCTTTGGCGCGATGACCGCGGCCAGTCTCCTGTTCTTCGCCTCGACCAAGGTCTCCGATCCCTACTTGGCGGTGGGGCTGATTTCCCTGGCGAGCTTCGCCATGGATCTGACGCTGCCGGGATGCTGGACGACCTGCATGGATATCGGCGGCCGCGGCGTGGGGTCGCTTTCCGGAGCGATGAACATGATGGGCAATCTCGGCGGATTCGTCTCGCCCTGGGTGGTCGGCATCATCATCGATCAGCAGGTCAACCGATCCGGCACGGTCCTGGGGGGACTGATCGCGTCGGTCGGTACCTGGAATCTCACCTTCCTGCTCACGTCGGGTTTTTGCCTTCTCGGCGCCTGCTGCTGGCTGCTGGTCGATCCGGTCACGCCGCTGGATCACGGCGATCCGGAGCGGATGGACTTGGTCGCCGAGTAAAAAAACGCCCGGACGCCGCGACGGCCTTCCGCCACGGCGCCCGGGGATGAAAAAAGCCGGATCAGGCTCCGGCCGGATCAGGCCAGCTTGAGATTGACGGTGAAGTCGGCGGCCGACTTGCCCGGCGTCCGCAGTCGGAGGGTGTAGCTCGTGCCAGCCACCACCGCAACGACTGCGGTCGACCGGGGCCGCGACGACGGGTCGAGTTCGATCATCTCAAGCCCGTTGGCGTTGTAGAGCGAAAGTTTCGCCCACCCTCCGTTGCTCCCGGGAAGAAGTCCGATCGACAGTTGGCCGGCGGCCGCGGCCTGGAATGTGAAGTACTGCCGCTCTCTCTTGTCGGCGAGGCTGCCGGTGATCTGGGCGCTGCCGGAGGTGTCGAACGACACGCCGACGGCCGTGACGGCAATACCGTGCCGCTGGTCATCCGAGTCCTCCTGCTCGGTTCCCTCGACATCATCGAGGTTGTCTTCGGCATCGACACTCGTGTCGTCCCCGATGCCACCCCGGAGCGAGTCGTCTCCGCTGCCGCCGTCGAGCCGGTCGTCACCCGCCTCCCCCTCGACCGTGTCGAGGCCGTCGTCGCCGTACAGCAGGTCGTGGCCGTTGCCGCCTTTCATCGAATCATTGCCGGTCCCGCCGTATTGGACGTCGTTGCCGTCGTCGCCGCTGGCGCTGTCATTGCCGGCACCGCCCTCGAGCCAGTCGTCGCCGCTGCCGCCGTTTAACGTGTCATCGCCAGCCGCGCCGGAGAGCGAGTCATCACCGAGTCCGCCGTAGAGGGTGTCGATGCCGGCGCCACCGATCTCGGTGTCGTTGCCGGCCGCTCCCTGGAGGGTGTCATCTCCCTTGTTGCCCTGGAGTTTGTCGTTGCCATCCCCGCCCATGAGCGTGTCCTTGCCGGAGCCGCCGCGGAGTTTATCGTTCCCGGCCCCGCCGAGAGCCGTGCTTGGGATGGCGGTGTTGTTGGTGAAGAAGTCGTCACCGGCGTAGCCGGCAAAGGTGATCGCCCTCACGTCGGAGGACTTGTACGAGCGGGTCGTCGTCCCCGCGGCGTTGCTGATCGTGGCCACGACGTTGACGCCGTCGTAGCGGACGACCGACACGTCGGCCGTTTCGGAGCCCATGATCCTGAGGATCCCGGTCGTCGCGTCGAGGCCGATGCCGGCCGTGAGAACGATCCGGCCCTCAAGCGACTCGCAGAGGAGCCGCGATTCGATCGGGCGGGGGTGGAACGGCTTCCGACGGAGCGCTGAAAGGCGACGGGGCGTGGACATGACGGTGAGTTCCTGACAGGCTGGATGCGGAGGGAGACGTGTTGTGTGACCGACTTCTATGAGTGCAACCTACATTTTTTTGGTAAAGCTCCCACTTTCATCACCGTGAGGTAGCTTGCGGGTCTGTCATCGAACGCCGGTGGGCGGATGGTACGCCGCGGTGGCGATGGCAGGGCTGTCGAAGGCGACAGGTCGCAATGGTCGGGATCATCATCCGTGCTCGAGGAGAGAACCGTTGGAGAGTCAATCGTCATCGCGGTCAGATCCCCACGGCCCCGTTGCCGCCGATGTCTACGCCGTCGCCTCGGCGGCGGAGGGGCCATCTGGAGCGCTGCCGCTCACCGATGAGATGCTCCGGCACGCCCCCTCGGGGGATCTGTTCGGGCTGTCGCAGAACGTCGGCATGGGATGGGCGGCCGCGGGATCGGCCGATCCGCAATTTCTGATCCTTTCCACGCAGGGGGGCGTGCGCGCCCCCGATGGCCGGCCTGTTGCTCTCGGGTACCACACCGGCCACTGGGAGATCGGGCTCCTCGTCGAAGCGGCTGCGGAGGAGTTGCGCCGGCTCGGCAAGGTCCCCTTCGCCGGCTTCTGTTCCGATCCCTGTGACGGCCGTAGCCAGGGAACGACCGGGATGTTCGACAGCCTCCCCTACCGCAACGACGCCGCCACGGTGCTGCGGCGCCTCGCCCGGTCGCTGCCGCTGCGGCGCGGCGTGCTCGGGATCGCCACCTGCGACAAGGGCCTTCCGGCGATGCTCATGGCGCTGTGCGGGCTCCCTGATCTCCCCGGCGTGATCGTCCCAGGCGGCGTCACGCTCCCGCCACAAAGCGGCGAAGACGCCGGGAAGATCCAGACGATCGGGGCGCGCTACAGCCTCGGCCTGATTACGCTGGAGGAGGCGGCCGATCTCGGCTGCCGGGCCTGCGCCACCCCTGGCGGCGGGTGCCAATTCCTCGGCACGGCGGCGACGGCGCAGGTGGTGGCGGAGGCCCTCGGCCTCACGCTCCCCCATGCGGCGCTGGTTCCCTCGGGGCAGCCGGTGTGGCGCGACCTTGCCGTCCGGTCGGCGCGGGCGCTGGTGTCGCTGGCCGAGACCGGATCAACGACGCGCGACATCCTCACCCCCGCGGCCCTGCGCAACGCGATGGTGGTCCATGCGGCCTTCGGCGGGTCGACGAATCTCCTTCTTCACATCCCCGCCTTCGCCCACGCCGCCGGGATTCCGCTGCCGACGGTCGATGACTGGATCGAAGTCAATTCCACCGTGCCGCGGCTCGTCAGTGTTCTTCCCAATGGGCCTGTCCATCATCCGACCGTGCGCGTGTTCCTCGCCGGTGGCGTGCCGGAGGTGATGCTCCATCTCGACGCCCTCGGCCTCATTGACGGCTCAGCGCGGACCGTCTCGGGCTGGACGGTGACCGAGACCCTCGACTGGTGGCGGACGAGCGAGCGCCGCCGCCGGTTCCGAACGCTCCTGACCGAGCTCGACGGGGTCGATCCGGACGACGTCATTCTGGCGCCGGAGAAGGCAGCCCGGGCCGGGCTGAAGCGGACGCTCGCCTTCCCGCGTGGCAACCTCGCCCCGGAAGGCTCTGTGGTCAAGGCGACGGCGATCGATCCGAGCGTCATCGGCGCCGACGGCATCTATCGTCATGAGGGGCCGGCGCGGGTGTTCACGAGCGAACGCGCTGCCATCGCCGCGCTGAAAGGTGGGCGGATCGTCGCCGGCGACGTCATGATCCTCGCCGGCGTCGGCCCGATGGGAACGGGGATGGAGGAGACCTATCAGGTGACCAGTGCCCTGAAACAGATCCCCGGGGGCAACCGGGTGGCGCTGATCACCGATGCCCGCTTCTCCGGCGTCTCCACCGGGGCCTGCATCGGCCATGTCGGCCCCGAGGGGCTCGCCGGGGGCCCGATCGGCAAGCTCGTCGATGGGGACCTCGTCCGGATCGTGATCGATACCGGGAGCGTCAGCGGCTCGATCGATCTGGTCGATTGGGCGGGCCATGACGCAGGGCCATCGAGCGCTGAAGAAGGGGCCCTTGAACTGGCCCGGCGACCCTCCCGCCCCGATCTCACCCCCGATCCCCACCTCCCCGACGACACGAAGCTCTGGGCCATTCTTCAATCAGCCAGCGGCGGTACCTGGCGCGGCTGCATCTACGACACCGAACGGATCGCGGCGCGGCTCGCCGGAGGGTGACGCGGCCGCGGGCCGTTGAGGAGCAGACCTAGCGGCGTGTGGCGGACGAGGAGTTGGTAGCTCACCAGGAGGATCGCGGTGGCAAGCGTCGTCACAAAGAGAAACTTGAGCACGCCGGGCAAGGGCCAGCCGCGCGAGGTTTGCTGGAGCAGGATCACCACCGGCATGTGGGCGAGGTAGAGCCAGTAAGCCGAGTCGGAGAGGTAGCGCCACATGCGGCTCTCCGCCGGCACGAGCCAGCGGAAGAAGCCGATCGCGGCAAAGCTCATCAGCCAGGCGTAGAGCGCCTGCGGCAAGGCTCCAGCTGCCGGGAACGGCATCGTGGCGACACCGACGGGGAAGCAGATCAAAAGCGCGACGAGCAACGGCACCAGCCAGCGTCGCCCGACGCTTTCGACGTCGTTGTCCGCCCGCTGTTCGGCGAGAAACAACAGCGCTCCATAGCCGAAGAAGATCGCGTAATAAGCGAGCACATGCGGCTGGGGGAGGAGCCCGGCGGAGGTGTCGGGGCCGAAGCCTGGCGCGAACAGCCCCATGAAGAGCTGTGGGAGGAGTGTCAGCGGTACCGTCCAGAGGAGGGCCGCGGGGGAGGTGACGAGCCAGCCCGGCGGGGAGGGGAGGCGGAGGCTTGTGGCGAGCGCGGCGACCGCGGCAAAGCCGACGGCGAGCCAGCAGAGAAACATGAGAAACCACAGATAGTTGAGCGTCATGCCGGTGAGCAGCGACTGCGGCGACGGATCGAGCGGCAGAGGGACGAAGAATTGTGGTGAGAGAAGAAAGTCGCGGTAGGCATTGCGGGCTCGCGTGAGCAGATCGGGCGGGGGAGGCACGGGCATGTCGGTCGATTCGCCGGTACGGGAGGCGAGGAGCGCGCGGATGGCATCACGATCGGTGCGGAGGGTCTCGGGGGGCGCGAACTCGAGTTGGAGTAGACCGGCGATGAAGGCGGTGGTGCCGGCGTCGGCCTTCGTCGAGTCGAGCGGGCTGTCTCCTGCCGGTCCCCGCCTTTGTGGATCGGCGCCGGCGTTGAGGAGGAGCTCGACGACCGGCAGGCGGCCGGCGAAAGCGGCGGCGTGGAGGGGCGTGCGGCCGTCGCTACCGAGGGCTTCTGCATTGGCGCCGGCGTCAAGGAGCGCCCGGGTCGAGTCGACGTCGCCGACGAGGGCTGCGAGCGTGATCAGTGGCATCCGGAACTCGGCGTCGATCCCGGTAGCGTCGGCGCCGGCCGCGAGCGCCGCAGCAACACCGGCGGCATCCCTGGTCCGGATCAGCGTGGTCAGTGGCGAGGTAGGCCCAGCGGGCACCGTCGGTGCGCCGGCGGCGGCGCTACCGGGTGGGTGCGTCATCACCCAGTCGAAGAGGGGAAGCAGGGTGCAAAAACCGAGGACCAAGGGGACGAAAACTCGCTGGTAACGCTGCGCGAGCATCGCCGTGGCACCGCGTTTCTTCCAGAGCATGGCCGTGAAGAAGCCGCTGACGAGGAAAAACAACGGCATCCGGAAGCCATGGATCGCGAGAAACAGCAGCCCGAGCCAGGGGGCCGGCTGCGTGTCCTGTACCGGCCAGGGGATGCCCGGGACGTAGGCGAGGCTGGCGTGGAGGAGGATGCCGAGGAGCATCGCCACGGCGCGGAGGGCATCGAGATCGTGGCGACGGGGATCGGCAGGGGGGCTCATCGATTCCATTCCAGGGGCAGGTCCGAAGGGAGAGCAGGATCGTAGCTGGAATGACAGGATGTTGGCATCACCGTCCTGCGGTCGCCTTGCGACGCTCATTGCGGGCCCGCTGATACTCGAAGAACCGGGCCCGCTGCGATGAGCTGGTGTTGTCGATCACCCCCTTGCGGCCGGCGTTGCGGGAATCCTCGCTCGGGCCCTGCGGCGAAGCGCTGCCGCCTCCCGTCTGCGCTCCTGCAGCACCCCCCGCCTGCCCTGCGGAGGGTGCTGCAGGAGCCGGCGCTTGGGACCGGGTCGCGGCCGCGGCAGCCAGCGCTCCCCCGATCAGTCTCTCGCTCTTGATCTGTCGGTCGAGCTCGGCCTTCCTCTCGGCCGGGGGTGTGGCGAAGAACTGGTCCATGGCTCGACGTCTGCCAGCCTCCGCGGTGGCCCACCCCGCCGCGGCCGCCTGTCCGCGCAGCCTGGGGGGGAGCGCTTCGGTTTTTTCCCTGATCTTCCCCCACGCATCGGCGATCACCCTCGCCTCCGCCTCGGTCTTCGGGCCGCCGTCGGCCGCCACCAAGCGGTCAACCTCCCGCTGCATCGCGAGGACCTCGGCCAGACGCGGATCGGTGGTGAAGCGGACCCAGCCACCGAGCCAGGCGATGAGGAACAGGGCGACCACGGCAAGGAGCGTGCGGCCACCCCACCGGCGGAGCGTGGGATTCATGCGGGGATTCCCTGGAAGGATGTCTGGTCAGAGATTGTCAACGTGCCCGTCGAGGAAGAGATAGTTGCGGGCGCCATCCTGCGGCGGCCTGCGGGGGGCGTTGGGATTGGCGCCGTTGAAGGCGGCCTCCTCCCCAGAGGCGAATCCGACACCGCCACCATGGAACGCATCGAACTCAAACAACACCCACAGCTTCGACGTGCCCCCTTGCACGCCCCCGAAGCTCATCGCCTCCTCCCGGGTGAGGTTGGCGAGCCGCCATTCAGGATATTCGTAACTCGTTCCTTCGTAGGGGAGCGACTGGTATTCCGGCGGGGCATCGGCGAGCGATTTACCGATGGCGGCAAGGTCGCTTTTGAATCGTTCCATCGCCCGGGCCGACTTCTGGAAGAAGTGGATGTCGGAGGGGCATTTGAAGATGTTGCGGTTGTTCTCCGAATAGGGGCCGAGGGCCGCGGCGATGCTCTGCCGGGCAGGGCGATCCTTGGTGGCGAAGATCAGCTCGTCGCTCGGGAGCGAAGCCGCATCGGGGAACCGGCCCC
>CAMBFA010000025.1 GCA_945865325.1 Candidatus Kuenenia stuttgartensis | reverse complement strand
CGGCCATTTTTCGGACGTCTGGATAGAGAAGTCCGAATATCGGGGGTGGCGCTCCTCATTCTCGTCGCCGGATGCTCCCGGCTCCCCGACTCCGCCTACAACCTCCGGGCCGATGTCGAGAAGCTCGAGCTTCCCGCCAAGCACAAGGCGCAGATCGCCCGGTATCTCACGGCCTACCACGGCAGCCCCTCCAATCCGCGGATGGCCCTGCCGAAGGAAGGGGAGAAGGCCTCCGAGGCCGAGGGGGTCGATGCCATCGGCCGTGTCGACAAGCCGGGCTATGACCGGCTCCACCTGGTCTTCGGCCGCGACGTCTACGCCCGGCAGTGCGCCGGATGTCACGGCACAACCGGTGATGGCAAGGGGCCGGCGGCGGTGCACCTCAATCCGCCGCCGCGCGACTACCGCAACGGCATCTTCAAGTTCGCCTCGACGCCGCGTGGATCGAAGCCGCGCCGCGACGACCTGCGGCGGATCGTCATCTACGGGGCCAAGGGGACGTCGATGCCGGCCTTCCGGTTCCTCCCCGAGGAGGAGCGCGAGGCGGTCATCGACTACGTCCAGACGCTCTCGGCCCGCGGCGAACTCGAGATCAATCTCATCCGCGAGGCGACCGACGAGCTCGTCGAGGAGGACGACTTCGACCCGGCCACCGTGGCAGGCTTCGTCACCGACATCAACGCTTCGTGGGCCCGCGCCGACGAGGAGCTCGTCCGGCCACTGACGGTCAACCCGGCGAAGACGCCGGAAACCGTCCGGGACGGCGCCGTAGCGTTCGCCGAGATGTACTGCGTGAAATGCCACAACCGCGACGCCGCCGGCAGCAAGTCGGCCGACGTCGGCGTCGACACCTGGGGGCGGATCGCCTTCCCGGCGAATCTGGCCATGGGAATGCTCCACGGCGGCCGCCGGCCGGAGGACATTTACCGGCGCATCTATTCGGGGATCAACGGAACGCCAATGCCGGCGTCGAAGGATCCCAACACGGTCACCGGCGAGACAGCCGAGGAGCGTTCCGAGCGGATCTGGCATCTCGTCCACTTCATCACCGAAGTGATCGAGAACAACGGGATTCCCGAGGCGGAGCAGGCGGCGATCGACGAGGTGCTCCAGAAGCGTGCGGCGCCGGCGGAGCCAGCGGCAGCCGCCGGGATTCCGGCCGACGGCCTCGATCACCATGCTGCTGTCCCGTTGTTTCCCGGCTCGGAAGCCGATCCCGTCCACGCGAAAGGCGGAATCCATGAGCCGTGAAACCCTCGCCGCGAAGCGTGCCCGGCTCGCCGAGCTCCGCACCCAGACGGCGAGGCTCGAAGCGGAACTCGATGCCGCCGTCGACGCCGGCCTCGAGGGGGACGGCATGCCCCGCAACGACTGGGCCAACCAGGGCTACTACCTCACGTACTACGCCACGTCGGGGTTCTTCCTCGGCATCGTGGGGGCGCTGGCGAGCCTGATGTTCAACATCATCGGCGCGACGCTCGCCGGCAAGGATCCCCTCCAGCTGATCCGCGTCTTTCTGACGTTCGGTCTCGGCGGAAAGGCGCTCGACCCGGCCTTCAACGACTCGCTGGCACTGGCGATGGGGTGCGTGCTCTACATCGCCACCGGGATGCTCCTGGGGATCATTTTCCAGGTGGTGCTGGGGAAATATGCCGTCAAGTCGGGGCTCCCGGGACGGCTCGCCTGGGCCAGTGCGATCGCGGTCGTCGTCTGGCTCGTCAACTTCTACGGCCTGATTTCCTGGCTCCAGCCGCTCCTCTTCGGTGGCAACTGGATCGTCGACGATGCCCAGCTTCCCTGGTGGGTGGCGCTGGCGACGCATCTCGTGTTCGGCTGGACGATGGCGTTGATCTTCCCCTGGGGTGAGTTCCACCCCTACCGGCTTCAGACGGAGGAGTCATGACCCGCGGCGCGTCCGCCCATCACCGGTCCGACGGTCCCCAGGCAGGGGACGCCGGTGCGCCTTCGCACGACGACCTCGTCGATGAGAAGATCATCGTCTGCTACTACGTGGCGGCGCTGACGTTCCTCACGATCTCGATGCTCGCCGGTCTTCTGGTAGCGCTCCAGTTGGTCCACTGGAATCCCTTCAAGGGGACGGAGCTTTTGTCGCCGGGGCGGTGGCGGATGATCCACACCAACGCGATTGCCTACGGCTTCCTCGCCAATGCCTTCCTCGGCACGCTCCACTGGGCCGTGCCCCGCCTGACGTTCCACAAGGTCTTCAGTAAGCCGCTGTCGTGGTTCATCTTCGGGGCCTGGCAGGTGGTCGTGTTGTCGACTGCCTTCGGGATCGTCCTCGGGCCCACGTTCCAGGATCAGCCCTGGATCCTCGCGCTGGCGAAGAAATGGCACCTCCCGATGAACCTCGGGGCCCAGGGGCTGGAGTGGGGCGAGACGCCGTTTTGGATCGATCCGGTGGCGCTGGTGGGGCTGGCGCTGGTGGCCGTGAACTTCATGGTGCCGATCGGGAAGAGCAAAGGCCCGATGTATGTCTCGCTCTGGTATTTCATGGCGGCCTTCGTCTGGACCTTCCTCACCTACGCCATGGGGAATCTCCTCCCCGAGTATGCCGTTGCCGGGACAAGCGCCGGGGCCATCGGCGGCCTTTTCATCCATGACCTCGTCGGCCTGTTCGTTACGCCGCTGGGCTGGGGGCTGATGTACTACTTCGTGCCGATCATCCTCAAGAAGCCGATCTGGAGCCACGGCCTGTCGCTCGTCGGCTTCTGGGGGCTGGCGTTCTTCTACCCCCTCCAGGGCATCCACCATTTCCTCTACACGCCGATTCCGATGTTTCTCCAGTACGGCGCGGTGATCTCCACGATCGCCGTGGAGCTCGTCGTAGCGACGGTGGTGATCAACTTCTTCGGCACGCTCGTCGGCCGCGGGAAGGAGTTTTTTGACAACCTCCCGATCCGCTACTTCTACACCGGCATGGTCTTCTACTTCATCACCTGCTTCCAGTGCGCCCTCCAGGTGACGTTCACGTTCCAGAAGCTGATCCACTTCACCGACTGGGTCGTGGGGCACGCGCATCTGGTGATGTTCGGCGTCTTCAGCCTGTGGCTGTTCGGAATCATGACGTATCTCTTCCCCCGGCTCCTCGGCCGGCCGTGGTGGAGCCGGAGCCTGTGCGAATACCACTATTGGCTCTCGGCCGGCGGCCTGTTCGTGATGTTCCTCGATCTCACTCTGGCGGGAATCTTCCAGGGCTATTACTGGTCGTCGCTTCAGCCGTGGGACGCCTCGACCAACGGCTCCCAGCCGTTCTGGATCACGCGTGTGTTTGCGGGGCTGGCGATGTTTGCCGGTCTGCTCTGCTTCCTGGTCAACCTGTGGATGACGGCCCGAGGGGCCGAGGCGACCGACCCGCTCCCCGCCCGCGCCGCCGGCACCCCCACCGCCTGATCCCGTTCCCACCCGTTCGTTGCCCCCGGATTCGATGAAGACCCTTGGAGTGACCGTATGTTCGAGAGCAAGTCGGGCATTTTCTTCATCGCTGGGATCGGTTTCTTCCTGCTGGCGTTCCTCGGCAACGGCGTGGTGCCGATGATCATGTACAAGGACCGCCACGAGCAGACGGCCGAGGAGGTGGTCAACAAGCGCGTCATGGCCCAGTTCCGCGACCTCGCCCAGCGGTATCCGGAGTCGTTTCAAAACGCCTTCGGCGAGCCGACTGAGGAAGCCTGTGCGGAAGCGCTGCGGCTCGGCCGCCAGCTCTATGTCGGCGAGGGGTGCTGGCACTGCCACAGCCAGTTCGTCCGCCCGGTGTCGAACGAATCGCGCCGCTTCGGCCCGGTGTCGAAGTCGGAGGAATATGACAACGAGCTCCAGCGGCCGGTGCTCTTCGGCACGCGCCGTGTCGGGCCCGATCTGAGCCGCGAGGGGGGGCGGCGCGGGAATGACTGGCACGCCGTCCATTTCCACAAGCCGCAGGTCGTCTCCACCGATTCGCCGATGCCCGAATATCCGTGGTTCTTCGACGGATCGCCCGACAAGCCCAACCGGCGTGGGATCGCGGTCATGACCTACATCCAGTGGCTCGGGTCGTGGCTCAAGGAGTATCCCTACTACGAGGAACTCGCGGAGGTGAAAGGTGAGCAGTGAATCCAAGGTGGCGGCCGCGGCCCCATCGGACCGGCCTGCCGTCGAAGTCTGCCGCCACGGCATGAGCCGTCGGCAGGCTTGGGTGACCGCGGCGATGGCGGTGCTGATCCTCATCCCCAGCATGTACGGCTTCATAGGGAAGTTCGTCGAGTTCGTCCACATCTACCGGGGCACCGGCGGTGGGGAGTTCGCCGTCGCTCCGATCCTCAACTATCTCCTCGCCAGTGCCGGCTTCTTCTGCATGCTCCTGTGGGCCGCGTGGAACGGGATGTTCCGCGATATCGAGAAGCCGAAGGTCGATTTCCTCGACAACGAAGCCCGCCTCGACGGCGGCCGTGTTCACGCCCTCTTCCCCCATCGCTGAGCTCAACCGAGGAGTCCAAGGCATGCCTGACACGCGTCCCGGTGCCCCCGAGGCGGAGCACCGTTTTCACAACTACACCGGCAACGACATCCCCTGGTACGTGCGGGCGATCTGGATCGGTTTCTGGATCTTCGCCATCACCTACACGATCCGCTACCTCCTGCCGGCCATGCAGGTGGAGCTCATCCAACGGCCATGAGCCGCTCCGCCGGGAGGCGTCACATGGCCGGAACGGGCGCGTGCGACTACTGTGGCCTTCCCCTGGCCGGCGGGGCCGTCGTCGATGAGCCGACCGGGAGCCTCGGGGCGCCGCGCTTCTGCTGCCTCGGGTGCCGCTTCGCCGCCTCGATCACCGCTTCGAGCGGCGCCGACGGCGAGGCGCGATGGATGATGACGAGGCTGGGGCTCGCCATCTTCTTCACGATGAACGTGATGGTCTTCACGATGCTCCTCTGGTCGCAGCAGGAGGGGGCCGCCGCCGATCCGACGGCCGGATCGCGCGTGTTTTACGACCTCGCGCGGCATGCCTGCCTGCTGTTCACCGGGCCGGTGCTCCTGCTCCTCGGCGGGCCGCTCGTCGACGACACGCTCGCCGATCTCCGCCGCGGTCGCATCGGCATCAGCCTCCTCCTCCTCGCCGGTGTGGCGGCCGCTTTCGGCCAATCGGCCTGGGCCACCTGGCAGGGGAACGGCCATGTCTATTTCGAAGTCGCCTGCATGGTGCTCCTGGCCGTGACGCTCGGCCGTTGGCTGGAGGCCTCGGGGAAGCTCCGCACGACGTCGGCGCTCCGCGACCTGCAGAAGCTCCTCCCCGACCGGGTTCGTCTGGTGACGGCCGATGGCGAGGCGGAGGTGCCGCTGGCCGAGGTGCGGCCGGGGAGCTTGGTGCGTCTGCTGCCCGGCGAACATGTCCCCACGGACGGGCGGATCGTGGCAGGCTGCGGGGCGATCGACGAGCGGACGGTGACGGGGGAGAGCGTGCCGGTCGTCAAGGGACCGGGCGATCGCCTCCACAGTGGCACGCTCGATCTCGACGGCGAACTGCTCGTCGAGGTGACGGCCGCCCCCGGCGCGGGCACCCTCGAGAGGCTCATCGATGCGGTCACCGCCGCCGCGGCAGGGGGGAGCCGGCAGCAGCGGCTCGCCGAGCGGATCGCCGCCTGGTTTCTCCCGCTCGTACTCGTGGTCGCCGCCGGGAGCTGCGCGGTTCACTGGTGGCGCGAGGGAATGGCGGCCGGGGTGCTGGCGGGGCTCGCCGTCGTTGTCGTGTCGTGCCCTTGCGCCCTCGGCCTGGCGACACCCTTGGCCCTGTGGGCGGCGATCGGCAGTGCCGCCCGGCGGCAGGTGCTCGTCCGGGATGGCGATGCGTTCGAACGGCTCGGCTCGGCGCGGAGCTGGTGCTTTGACAAGACCGGCACCCTCACGACCGGCTGCCGCCTGACCGACGTGCTCTTGCTCCCTGCCGCGGCCGCCGCCGGCATTCGCGACGACGATGATCTCCTCGCTGTGGCCGGGGCGCTCGCGCGCGGTTCGACGCACGTCCACGCTCAAGCGATCGTCGACGAGGCGGAGGCCCGTGGTCTCGCGGCGGTCGCGACGCTCGAGGTGCGCACCGTGCCCGGGAGGGGCATTGAAGGGAGGCTCGCCTCCGATGGAGCGACCGTACAGCTCGGCAGCGTCCACTGGATCGAGCGCCTCTGCGGCGAAGCAGGGATCGATCGAGCGCGGGCAGTGCCCGCCGGCGAGGCGCACTCGGCCCTCGCGATCGATGGCCGAGTGATCGGATGCCTGTGGTATGCCGAGACGCTCCGTCCGGAGTCGAAGGCCACCGTGGCGGCGCTTCTCGCGCGGGGTGTGCGTCCGCTGATCCTCTCCGGCGACCGGCCGGAGAGGGTGGCGCGGATCGCCGACGAGATAGGAATCGAGTGGGAAGCGCCCCTCCTCCCCGAAGGGAAGCTCGAACGCATCAAGGCCCTCGCGGGAGAGGGGAGGGGCGTCGTCATGGTGGGCGACGGCATCAATGACGCGCCAAGCCTGGCCGCCGCCGACGCCGGCGTGGCCCTCGGCTGCGGGGCCGATGTCTCCCGGTGGTCGGCCGACATCTGCCTGCTGCGCGACGATCTCTCCGACCTCCCGTGGCTCGCCGATCTCGCCGCCCGCACCGGCCGGACGATCCGTTGGAATCTCCTCTGGGCCTTCGGCTACAACGCGGGCTTGGTGCCACTGGCGGCTGCCGGATGGGTCCATCCGGCGCTGGCGGCGCTGGCGATGCTCGCCAGCAGCCTGTTCATCGTCACGTCCTCGCTGCGATTGGCTGACGGCGGCGGCGAGCGGGCGGCACCTTCCGTAGGTGCGACGGCTGACGTGCCGCGTCCCCTTGCGGCACCGGTGCTCGAGCCGGCCGGGGCCGCGGGAGCTCACCGATGATCGAATGGCCGTTGCTCGTCGCGTCGGGGCTGCTCGGGTCAGCCCACTGCCTGGGGATGTGCGGGCCGTTCGCGCTTGCCATCGGCAGTGCGGCGCCGGCATGGCGGGCCAATCTCGTCCGTCAGGCAGCCTGGTCGGCCGGGCGACTGTTCACCTATGCCGTCCTCGGCGGCGCCGCCGGCTTCGTCGGCCTGCGAATGTCGCGGGCGCTCGTGGGGTGGACGAACGTGCCGGCGATCCTGGCGATCGCGGCCGGGTTGCTCCTCGTCGTCCAGGGTCTGCTCGCGGCCGGGGTCATTCGGCGACGCGGCATCGGGGCTGGCGGGTGTCCTGGCGGTGGGGCGTTTCGAGCGCTCCTCACGGCGCGGGGAACGGTCGAGGTGTTTCTCGCCGGGATGTTCACCGGCCTCCTCCCCTGCGGCCTCCTCTACGGCATGCTCGCCCTCGCCGCTGCCACGCACAACGTCCCTCGTGGCCTGTTGACGATGGTCGCCTTCGGCTCAGGCACCGTGCCGGCGCTCCTCCTCGCCGGGCTCGGCGGATCGATGCTCGGCCTCGCCGCCCGCCGCCATCTCCACGCGATCGCGGCCTGGTGCCTCGTCCTCACCGGCTGCGTGTCGATCGCCCGCGGGGCTGGCTTCGTCCACTTCGGCGACGCCGAACCGGCCGGTTGCCCGCTGTGCAGCCCGGAGGTCACGCCGGCGGCTGGACGGTGAGCACCGCCACGGCCACCGGAATCCCCACACTGAAGAGCAGCACGATGAGGAGGATGACGCCATAGATCGTCTGCATCCCCTGGTCGACGCGCCCCTTCGGCCGGCCCGACCAGCGACCGGCGACCATCGTGCAGACCCACGACCAGTGGAACATGAGATGGAGGAGGATCCCGCCGGCGAGGGCCGCCAGGAGCCCGAACTGGATCCCGCCCCAGGCGTCGTAATCGAGCCCCCACAGCTTCCATCCCGCGGCTCCGGGGCCGGGGGGGAAGACATGACGGACGATCACGGCCGCGAAGCACTCGGCTGCGAACAGGAGCATGAGGACGACGTCGAGGACGAGGTTGATGTCGTTCCAGGTCCACAGGGAGCGGCCGCGCGGCTTACTCTGAGGGGGGCCATCGTCGTCGGCCATCGGCGTTGATCGGGGGTTCGTGGTGTCGGGCATGGTGGCCGTGAAGCGGTTTGATCCTGCCGGGGGGACGAAGACCGCGGATTCTCCGCCGCGCCGGTCGCGACCACAAGCGGAGAGCGTCGGGTCGGCCGTGGTGGCGATCGGGTAGCATGCACCTCCATTGGGGTTTGTCGATCCACCCTTCTCCGTCGGAGCCGTTCCATGCCGTCCGTCCGTCTCTGCGCACTCCTGCTGGCCATGGTGGCCGCGTCCCTGCAACTCGTGGTTGCCGAGGCCGCTCCGACGCCGTCGCGCCGCGTGCTTGTCTGCGGGCCACGGACGGCGATCGTCGAGATCTCCCCCGACCACCCCGGCGGCAAGGTGGAATGGAGCCATCCGGCCAACACGCGCGAGGGGTGGGTCCTCCCCGACGGCAACGTCCTCCTCGCGCTCTCCCGCGGGGATGGTGGGCCCGGAGGGGCGGCGGTCGAGATCGAGCGTGGCCGGGATGGCGCCGCCGATCGGGTGGTGTGGCGCTACGACGGCACCCAGGAGGAGGTCAACAGCATCCAGAAGACCGCCGAGGGGACCTACGTCCTCACCGAGGCAGGGCCGAATCCGCGCCTCCTCGAGATCGCCGCCGACGGCACGGTGAAGGTCGAGTTTCCGCTTGTCTGCCAGAAGGCCAACGGTCACATGCAGACCCGGATGAGCCGCAAGCAGGCCGACGGCACCTACCTCTGCCCCCACCTCTTCGACTTCGCGATCATCCGCTACGACGCCACCGGCAAAGAGCTGGGGCGAATCGGCACACGCGATCCCGCCGCCCCGGAGCTCAACACCTGGCCGTTCACCGCGATCACGCTCGCCGACGGCGGGATCCTCGCCGGCCTCACCAACGGCAACCGAGTCGTCGAGTTCGACAAGGAGGGGAAGATCCGCTGGCAGATTGACGCAAGCGAAGTCGACGGTGCCATCGCCGACGCCTGTGGGATCCAGCGGCTCCCCAACGGCAACACGATGATCGCCAGCTACCACGTCGGCAAACATGGCGAACGCCTCGTCGAGGTGTCGCCGGAGCGGAAGGTCGTGTGGGCGTGGAAGGCCGATGTGCCGGCCGTCCACCACTTCCAGGTCCTCTCGATCGACGGCGAGGATCTCGCCGGCCCGCCGCTGCGGTGAAAGGCCGCGGGAATCGAGGCCGGTTTTCGCGGTACCGATCGGGCGGCGAGGAGGTAAAATGGACCGGTTGCCCGCCGTCGGCGTGGCGGCCGACCGGGAGCGAGCGGGACATCGAGCCCCCGGCCCCCGTGGCCCTCGGAGGACATCGACGTGGCATGTTTCAAAGTTGGCGGTCGCCGGGGGATCGTCGTGGCGCTCTGGGGTGCGCTCTGGGGGGCGCTTGCAGCGGCCGTTGTCGGCTTGACAGGAGCCGCCGCCGAGCTGCCCGCGGCACCTTCGGCCGCGGATGCCGAGTTCTTCGAATCGCGGGTCCGGCCGCTGCTCCTCGAGCATTGCTCGGCCTGCCACTCCCGCGCGGCCGGCGAACCGGAGGGAAATCTCTCCTTTGACACCCGTTCCGAGACCCTCGGCCACGAGGGGCTGGCCACGCCTGGGAAGCCGGAGGTGAGTCTGCTCGTCGAGGTCGTCCGCTATGACGGCAAGCTCCAGATGCCGCCAGATGGCCGGCTGCCCCTCGAGGCGATCGCCACGCTCGAGGAATGGGTTCGCCGCGGCCTCCCCTGGCCCGTCGAAGGCGTGGTGACGGCGGGGCCGGGGGACTTCGACATCGCCACCCGCAAGGCCGATCATTGGTGCTGGCAGCCGCCGCAGAGCGTGCCGGTCCCCCCGGTCGGGGCCGTCGGCTGGTGCCGCAGCGACATCGACCGTTTTGTCCTTGCGCGGCTGGAGGCCGCCGGGCTCGCCCCGGCGCCGGAGGCTTCGCGGGCGCAGCTCGTCCGCCGAGCCGCCGAGCTGCTCACCGGCCTTCCGGCCGATCCGGCCGACGTCGACCGCGTCGTCGCCGATCCCGATCCGCTCGCGTTCGAGAAGTTCGTCGACGATCTCCTTGCGTCTCCCCACTTCGGCGAGCGGTTTGCCCGCCACTGGCTCGACGTCGTCCGCTACGGCGAGACCCGCGGCCACGAGTTCGACTTCCCCATCCCCAATGCCTGGCGGTATCGCGATTGGGTGATCGACAGCCTCAACGCTGATCTCCCTTACGACCAGTTCGTCCGCGAGCAGATCGCGGGAGACCTTCTCGACTCCCCCCGGCTGAACGCCGCCGGCGCCGACCTGTCGGTGCTCGGAACAGGCTTTTGGTATCTCGGCGAAGAGATCCACTCGCCGGTCGACATCGCCCAGGATGCGGCCGACCGCACCGACAATCGGGTCGACACCTTCGGGAAGGCGTTTCTCGGCATGGCGCTGGGATGCGCCCGCTGCCACGACCACAAGTTCGACGCCATCTCCAAGGAGGATTACTACGCCATCGCCGGCACGCTCGCCTCGAGCAGCTACCGGCAGGTACCGTTTGAATCGATGGCCGCCAACCGCGAAGTCGCCAGACGCCTCGACACCCACGACGCTGAGGCCCGTCTCCGTCTCGGCCGCGCCGCAGCCGACACGCTCGCCGGGGGCGAAGGACCGGCAGTTGATGACCTCGCCCGACTCGCCGCGCGCGTGACCGCTACGCTCCCCCCCCGTGAGGCGCTCCTCGCGCTCAAGAGCGGGGGAGCGGGCCCCGAAGGCGAGATCGTGATCGCTGACTACTCCCGCGCGGAGGAAGCCACGGCCCTGATCGGTGACGGCTTCGCCTGGGGCGTGCGCCCTCGGCCGGCCGGGGAGGCCGTGATCGTGGCGGGGGCCGAGGGAACGCCCGCGCGACTCCGCATCGAGCCGACGACTTCCGCCCACTTCGACAGCCTGTGGGCCGGGCTGGCGTCCAGCGGCGAACGCGAGGCCGGGGCCCTCGGGGGCGCCGATCGGGCCGGGCGCGTCCTGCGGACGCCGAAGATGCGGATCGAAGGGGGAACGGTGTGGCATCGTGTCCGCGGCCATCTCCAGATCTTCACCTGCGTCGACAGCCACATCCTCCTCATCGGGCCGCTCTACGGCTCCACCCTCCAGACGGTCGACACGCAGGGGGAGTGGAAGTGGGTGCGGCAGGATCTGGGGAGCGACTTGAACTGGCAGCGGGGGCACCTCGTTCATGTCGAGTACGTGCCGATCGCCGGGGCGGCCGACGTCGCCGAGGTCGTCGCTTCGCCGACCGAGCCGAAGCGGGCCGATCCGTTCCTGACAGAATTGGCCCGACGCCTGCCGGCGGAGGGGGCCGACGACGCCGCGATCGCCGCGGCTGTCGGCGAGCTCGTCACCGAGGCGCTCGTGGCCGCACGCGATGGAACGCTCTCGACCGGACCACGGGCAGCCGAGTTCGCGGGGCTTCTCGAACGCCTCCTGAGCGATCCGGCGATCGATTGGAACGGCGCGCGGGTCACTTCGCTCATGGCCCAGGCGCGGGAGCTGGATGCGGCCCGCGCCACGATTACGGCGACGGCCAAACTCGCCTCGGCCATCGCCCCGGCGATCCTCGATGGCAACGGCGTCGATCATCCCGTCCTCGCCAAGGGGTCGGCCGCCCGTCCCGCGGCGATCGTGCCACGACGATTCCTCGAGGCGGTCGACGGCGGTCACCAGCCCGTCTGGCCGGCATCGTCGTCGGGGCGCCGGGAACTGGCCGGTCGGGTCCTCGATCCGTCGAATCCCCTCACAGCCCGGGTGGCGGTGAATCGGTTCTGGCATCACCTCTTCGGACGCGGTCTCGTCCCCACGCCCGACAATTTCGGCAAGCTCGGTGAGCCGTTCGCCGATGCCGGCGCTCGCGCCCTCCTCGATACCCTCGCGGTCCGTTTTCGGGAGGAAGGATGGAGCATGAAGCGGTTGGTGAAGGAGATCGTCACCAGCAGCACCTGGCGAATGCAATCGGTGGCCGTTCCGCGGGGGGTGGAACGTGATCCCACGAACCGCCTCCTCCACCACTTCCCGCTCCGGAGGCTCGAAGGTGAAGCGGTCCGTGACAAGATCCTCGCCGTGTCGGGCCGGCTCGATCCAAAGGTCGGTGGCCCGCCGGTGGAGGTGGCGCTGTCGGACTTCCACGAAGGCCGCGGCAAGCCGGGGTCGGGGCCGCTGGATGGCGATGGCCGCCGCAGCATCTATACGAGGATCCGGCGCAACTTCCTCCCGGCGATCCCCCTGGCCTTCGACATGCCGGTGCCGTTCCAGGCGATGGGGCGCCGGAATATCACCAACGTGCCGGCGCAGGCGCTGACCCTCATGAATGATCCGTTTGTCGTCGAGCAGTCGGGGCGGTGGGCCGCGCGGATCCTGGCCGCTTCAGCCACCGGTGTCGACGATTCAATCGTGCGGATGTACCGCGAGGCCTTCGCCCGCGTTCCATCGCCCGACGAGGTGGCCGCGGCGCGGGGATTCCTCGTCGCCCAGACGGCGCTCCATGGAGGGGATTTCGCAGCTGATCAGCGGCTTTCCGCAGCGTGGGCCGATCTCGCCCACGCGCTTGTCAACGCCAAGGAGTTCATCTTTATCCCATGAGCCGCAATCCTCCCCGCAGCGGCCCCGGTCACCACTGCCGGCGCTACCGTCCCGCTGCGCTCTCGCGCCGCGCTCTTCTCGCCCAGGCGTCGTGCGGATTCGGAGGGATGGCGGCGGCGGCCCTCCTCCACGCCGAAGCGGCCCGAGCCGATTCTGTGGCGCCGGTCAACCACCACCCCGCAACGGCGAAGAACGTCATCTTCCTCTACATGGACGGCGGCGTGTCCCAGGTCGACAGCTTCGACCCGAAGCCGCGGCTCGAGCAGGATGCCGGGAAGAACCCGCGCGATCTGTTTAAGGTCGACCAGACGCAGTTCAATAACGTCGGCACGATTCTCCCCAGCCTGTGGAAGTTCAAGCCGTACGGGGCGTGCGGCCTGCCGGTCAGTGATCTCTTCCCGCACATCGGCTCGGTGGCCGACGAGCTGGCGGTGATCCGCTCGATGACCAGTGAGTTCCCCGAGCACACCAACGCCAACTACTTCCTCCACACCGGCAGCGGGCTGCAGGGAAGGCCGAGCATGGGGGCGTGGACTACCTACGGCTTGGGGAGCGAGAACGACGATCTCCCCGGCTACATCGTCGTCAACGGTGGCCTGATCCCGCCGGGCGGGCTCGACAACTTCACCAACGGATTCCTGCCCGCCACGTTTCAGGGATCGGTGTTCAAGCCGACCGCCACGGGGCTGTCGAATGTCAGCCGCCGGGACGGTTCGAGGGATGGCCAGATCGCCAAACTCGACTTCGCCCGCGGGCTCGATCGTTCCTTCGCGGCCCGGCTCAGCGGCGAGGGGGAGGCGCCTGACGCTCTCGAAAGCGCGATCGCCAATCAGGAGCTTGCCTACCGGATGCAGACGTCAGTCCCCGATCTCCTCGACCTCTCGGGGGAGACCGAGTCGATCAAGCACGACTACGGGTGCGATTCCGAGAACGAGCCGACGCGGATTTTTGCCAACGAGTGTCTCCTCGCACGGCGGATGGTGGAGCGGGGGGTGAGGTTCGTCGAATTGACCTGCACCTCGGTTGGCACCGACCGCTGGGATCAGCATGGCAATCTGCGGGAGGGGCATGCCGCCAATGCCCGTGCGGTCGACCAGCCGATCGCGGCGCTGATCCGCGACCTCCGGCAGCGCGGCATGCTCGACTCGACGCTCGTCGTCTGGAGCGGTGAGTTCGGTCGCACGCCCTTTGCCCAGGGGGGCGACGGGCGCGACCACAATCCCCAGGCCTACTCGATGTGGATGGCCGGGGGGGGCGTGAAGGGGGGCGTGACGGTCGGGGCGACCGACGACTACGGCTACCGGGTCGTGGAGAAAAAATTCCAGATCCACGACCTCCACGCGACGATGCTCCATCTGATGGGCATCGATCACACGCGGCTGACGTACCGCTTCAGCGGCCGCGACATGCGGCTGACGGATGTCCACGGACACATCATCCGCGACGTACTCGGCTGACAGGGGAATCAGTCCTTCATCGACAGGCTCTTGAGGGTGATCACGGAGCCGACCGACATCAGCGCCAGGCCGAGCCAGGCCGGCGGCTCGACCGTTCGCCGCCCCGCGGGAGTTCCGCCGCCGAACAGCGACTGTTGCTGGGGAAAGCCCTTGTCGCCGAGCTGCGCTACGAGGAGCTTGCTCGACTTCTCGCTCAAGGTGAACGACTCCACCATCCGGAACTGCACCCCAACGAGGAAGAGGAGCAGCCCGGCGAGCAGGAGATGGGATCGTTTGGGAACCATGACAAGCCTCCGTGACGGGTGCCGAGCACCCCGTCCGTCACCGAAGGATCGTATCGCCGGACCTGTCCGCTCCAGTTCCGCGGCGGGAAGTGGGGTGGGATCGACTGTCGCGGTCGCACCGGCCGGGCATCATGCCGTCCGCTTCGCCCGCACGAGGGCGAGCAGGTCGTGCTGCGGGGCAACGAACTTCGCGATTCCCTCCGACATCAGCTCCGTGCCCATCCTGGCAATATCGATCCGGGAATCGAGCTCGTCGAGGACTTCCGCAGGGGGGAGATGATCGACCTGGCGGGTGAACTCCCTCCCTGATTCATCAGCGGCCCGGTTGGTCGCCGGGGGGTTGGTCTGGATGTCGGCGCCGGCGAGGGCAGCCACGTAGAAACAGGGATCGACCCCGGCCTCCTTTACGCCGGTACTCGCAAACACGATCGACTGGGCCAGCGGGGTCGGACGCCGTTCCCAGAAGAGCCGGTTGGCGTTCCAGATCCGCTTGGCATTGACGATCGCCGTCTGGCCTCGGGCCGCCGCCGATAGGTCTGGCGCCTGTTTCGTGGCCCAGACGTCGACCCGAGACACAAACACGCTGTAGACGCTCTTGAAGGCAGCGAGCGACGGCAGCCGGCTGGCACCGCGCCAGACGGCCTCGCGGGCCTGCTCGACTTGGGCCTGCGTGAACAGGAGCGTGACATTCAGGGGCACGCCCGCCGCAGCGAGCGGCTCGAGCGCGGCGATCCCCGCCGCCGACGCCGGCACCTTGATCATCCGGTTGCGGTGGCCGCGGGACCATGCCAAACCGAGCTCGACATACCGGGCGACACGCTCGGCGTGCGTCAGCGGGAGAGCGGGATCCTCGATGAGCGGATCGAGCTCGAAGCTCACCCACCCGTCATCCCCACCCGAAGCCTCCCACACCTCCAGGTATTCCCCCTCGGCCTCGGCGACCAATTCGTCCGCCAGCGCCCAGGCGACCCCTTCATCGTCGATCCCCGTGGCGGTCAGCGCGGCGATCCGGTCGTTGAACCGGCCACTCTTCACGAGGTCGGCGATGATCGCCGGATTGCTCGTCGCTCCGCTCGCGCCGGCGGCCCGCGCCTGCCGGACGAGGTCGGGATCGACCGAATCGAGCCACAGGCGCGTGCCCGTGGCGACCAGCGAAGCGAGTCCGGTGGCCATGCGAACACTCCTTGGAACTGAGGGAGTTTGGTTGGATGAGGGGGGCTGGAAAGACAGGGACGATCCTAGCAGTTCTGCGGGTTTTTCCTGTGGAGCGGAGTCTTCCACGGACGATCAAAGACTCCGATAGGGTCGATTGTCCGGTCCATCACCCTCGGTCAAGGGGTCAGTGGTGATCAACTTGCTTCCGCTTTCACTCCATCGCTTCCTCGGGCTCGCCGCCTTGGTGACGTCGATGTTGGTCGCCAGCCCTGTGGCGGCCGCGCGCCCCTCCCAACCGTCGATCGCTCCGACGGACGAAGGTGGGCTGCTGCTCGGGGGCGAGGGGCTCCTCGCTCCGGAGCCCGATGCGGCGATCGGCCTGGTCGACGAAGCCCCGGCCTCCGATCCGCTTGATGGCGTCCTCAGCAGCGTCGTCGGCGAGCCGCTCCCGGAGGGATCTTCCGAGCCGCTTCTCAGCCCCGAGCCATCGCTGATGGACGGGCTCCTTGGCGACGAGATGCCGGAGGAGGTGAGCTCGGGGGGCTGGTTCGGCACCGGGGAGTATTACGGCTCCGCCGAGCTCGTGTTCCTCAATCGTGGCCGCAACTACCGCAAGGTGATCGGCCACGATTCCGATCTACTCACTCTCAACGCTCTCGATCGGTATTTGGTCCTCAAGTCGAAAATGGGGGTCTTCACGACCGACTCGCTCCCCTACAACGTTTCGCCCGGAGCGCGGATCACCGTCGGCGAATTCCTCGGCCGCGACTACCTCGATCGCGACCGGTCGGTGGAGGTCACCTATTACGGCGGCTTCTCCTTCTATCAGAACGATGGCTGGAACTCGATTATCACCCCGGAGAAACAAACCTACCTCGTCACCCCCCTCTCCGACGCGACGCCGGGCTTCACCGGGGCCCAGCAATACCTGACGACGAGCACCTCGACCTTCAACAGCATTGAGGCCAACTTCAAGCTCGTCCGCCGCCTAGGGCGCGACAAGATGACGATGGTCCCCAACGGCGAGTGGGCGCGGCACGCCGAACGTGGCTGGCTGCCGGCGATCCTCGTCGGCGCGCGGCTTGCCAATTACAACGAGGCCTTCTCCTTCAGCAGCAGGGCCTATTCGACGCCCCTCGACATGTTCGGCGGAGACTATCTGATCCAGACGGAAAACTGGCTGTTGGGGATGAATCTCGGTGGCGAGCTGATCAGCCGGAACGAGTTCTTCTACTGGGGGCTCCGCGGCCGCGCCGCGCCGGCGATCTCCTTCGCCGGCACCCAGCAGCAGATGAGCACCTGCAACTGCGGCTACCAGCAGCCCAATGCGGTGCCGAAGCAGGGAACGCCCGTTCCGCCCCTTCCCTTCCTGTATCCCACGACTCCTGCCGACACCCGTCAGCCCTTCCCGGAGGGGACCGAGGTGTGGAAGATGGCCGCGCAGCAGGTTGGCCCGGGCTTCCTCGGCGACCTGACCTGCTTGGCGGGCTGGAACATGACCCCCAACTCGTCGATCCAGGTGGGCTACGACATCCTCTGGGTGGCGGGCGTGGCCACGGCGACGCGGCAGTTCAGCATGAACAAGACGCGCTACAACCAGATCGATCCGGGCGGCCAGTCGTTCATGATGGGCTTCTCTTTCGGCTACAACCAAAGCTGGTGAGCCGAGGGCCCGCCGCGGCTCACTCCGCGGCGACCACCGCTGCCGCCGCCTGCCCGGTCGAGCAGAGGTTGACGGCGACCACCGTGCCGGGGCGACCGGCGAGCGGCCCGCCATGGACGACGGCGACGGGGCAGTCGGGGTCGGGCGACTCGTAGTTGAGCGTCGCCGGGACGAGCCCCGCCTCTAAGCCGAGGATGCTCGCGGCCAACTCCACGGCGCCGCCGCCGGCCCCGAGATGGCCGAAGACGCTCTTCGGGGCGGTCACCGGGATGTCCCCGAGCTCGGCCGTGATGGCGGTTGCCTCGACCCGGTCCATGTCCCTCGTCGAGGCCCCGTGGGCGTTGACGTGGCCGATGTCGCCGGGCCCGATGCCGGCCCGGTCAATCGCCGTCCGGATGGCCAGGCGCAGCGCCGATCCGGTTAGCGCCCCGCCCCCCGCTGCCGACTCGCAGCGTGATGCGACCGAGAGGAGACGGCTGCGGATCCTCGCCCCGCGACGGTGGGCGTGGTCGCGCGACTCGAGGACAAACATCGCCGCCCCCTCACCGTTGACGAGCCCGTCGCGCTCGAGGTCGAAGGGACGGCTGGCCCGGGTGCAGTCGTCGCGGCGCCGGGAGAGGAGGGCGTCGCCACGGGCCACCAGCGCCATCGGATGGAGTCGGCACCCCGTTCCCCCGGTGAGCATCACGTCGGCCCAGCCGCGGCGGATGACACTTGCCGCCTCGCCGATCGCGAGCAACCCGGAGACGTCGCCGAGGACGATGGTGTTGTTCGGGCCACGGGCATCGTGGGCGATGGCGATGTGCGAGGCGGTCATGTTGGGGAGATGCTTGAGGAGCCAGAGCGGATGGAGATCGTCGTGGATCGCCTCCGACCAAACGGAGAAATCAAACGCTCCCCCCGCCAGCGCCCGTCGGTAGGTCCGCTCCAGATCCTCCAGATCGGCGTAGATCATGTCGCCCCCGACGACGACGCCGAACCGTTCCGGGGCGAGTGCTCCGGCCGCGATCCCGGCGTCGCTCATCGCCAGATCGGCGGCGGCAAACCCGAACTGGATCTCACGGCTCATCACCTTGAGGCTCTTCCTCGGCCGCACCCACAGCTTCGGGTCGAAGTCGGCGATCTCGCCGCCGAACGCGATCGGAAGGCTGCTGGAGTCGAAGCGGGTGATCGGCCGGATTCCTGACCGGCCGGCGAGGAGCGATGTCCAGAAGTCATCACCGCCGATTCCGATCGGACTGACCACACCAACCCCGGTGACGACGACCTCGCGACGGCTGCTCATGCTCGAAACCTAAACCAATCCAGCGTGGCGCGGAAGTGGGGCGGCATCGCCCCTGCCTTCCGGGATAGTCGCAGAACACCAGATCGGGCGGCAGCCGGCTCGATCATGGCTGCCGCGGGTGGGCCGCCCGCCAATCAGAGGGCTCTTTAGGAAGGCCTGCGGCCCACAGGCCTCGCCGCTCCCGTCGGGCGGCCGACTCGGCCTCGACAAGGTCAGGATCGGGGGCGATCCGCCCGAACACCCAGGCGTGTCCTTCGGCCACCATCTCGCGGTTGATGTCGCGATCGTCGATCCACAGCGTGCCGAGGAGACGGCCGTGCTGGTCATAGCCGCGCGAGACGACGGCGACCCGGCCTCCGGCCACCTTCCGCGACAGCGCCTCGGACGATTCCCTGCCCCATGCCTGGGCCGCCTCTGGGGCGTCGATGCCAAGGAGACGGATCTTGTGCCGTCCCCCCTGGGGATCGACGCAGGTGACCGTGTCGCCATCGTGAACGGTGCGCACCGTCCAAGTGGGGCGCGCCGTCCAGGTGGAACGCGCGACGGCGTCGGGGATCCGGCAGCGCTCCACCGCCGCCGTGCCGACAGCGGCCACCGCCATGGCAGCGAACCACCACGGCCGCCACCGCGACGGCAGACCATGCGGCGGGTTCGGGGGCCGCTTTGGTCTCACGCCAGCCAGTCCTCGATGACCCGGCCATGGATATCGGTGAGGCGGAAGTCGCGGCCGCTGTGGCGGAACGTCAACCGGGTGTGGTCAAGGCCGAGGCAGTGGAGGAGCGTGGCCTGGAGATCATGGACATGGACCGGCTTCTCGACCGCCTTGAAACCGAGCTCGTCGGTAGCGCCGTAGGCCGTTCCCCCCTTCACGCCGCCGCCGGCCATCCAGACGCTGAAGCCGTGGTGGTTGTGATCGCGCCCCGAGATCTCCTTGATGTCGGTGCCCGGCTGGGGCAACTCCACCGTCGGCGTTCGCCCGAACTCGCCCCCCCAGAGCACGAGCGTGCTCTCGAGGAGACCCAAGCCGACAAGATCGTCGAGGAGCGCACCGATCGCCTGATCGCACTCCTTCGCCAGCCGTGCGTGATTCCTGCCGATCGCGTCGTGGCTGTCCCACGGCTGCCCCTCGCCGTGCCACACCTGGACGTAGCGCACGCCGCGCTCGACGAGCCTGCGGGCGATGAGCATCTGCCGCCCTTGGGTGTCGTCGCCGTAGCGGTCGCGGACATGCTGTGGCTCGCGGGTGACGTCGAAGGCCTCCCCCGCCTCTGCCTGCATCCGCCAGGCCAGCTCCATCGAGGCCAGCCTGGCCTCGAGTTGCGGGTCGTGGTCGCGGGCGGCCAAGTGCCTGCGGTCGAGCGCCGTCGTCAGATCGAACTGCCGGCGCTGGGCATCGCGGTCGAGGAATGGGTGGCGGACATTCTCGACGAGGTCCTCCACCTTCCGTTTGGCGGTGTCGACGTAGGTTCCCTGATAGGCACCGGGGAGAAAGGCGTTGCGCCAGTTCTCCGTGCCCTTGATCGGATACCCGCCCGGGCACATCGCCACGAAGCCGGGGAGATTCTGGTTTTCCGTCCCCAGGCCGTAGGTCACCCACGCCCCGACGGCGGGGCGGACGAGCCGGCTATCGCCGCAATTCATGAGCATCAGCGACGGCTCGTGATTGGGAACATCGGCGTGCATCGAGCGGACGACGAGGAGCCGGTCGGCATGCCGGGCCACCGATGGAAACAGATCGCTGATCTCCAGCCCGCTCTCGCCGTAGCGACGGAAGGCGAACGGCGAGGGGAGCGCGGCACCGGTGCGACGTTCGGTGGGAAGGGTGCCCGGGACCTCTTGACCGGCATACTTCTCCAGCGCCACCTTGCGATCGAAGGTGTCGAGGTGGCTCGGGCCCCCGTTGGCGAAGAGATGAATGACGGCCCTGGCTCGCGCGGGGAAGTGCGGGGGGCGGGGCGCAAGCGAGCGGTGGATCGGCTCCAGCGATGATGCCGGGGTAGCGCTCGAGTTGGCGGCGGCGGCCTCCGTCTCCAGGAGGCTCGCCGCGCCGAGCCAGCCGAGCCCCAGCCCGGTGCGGAGGAGGACGTCCCGACGGGTGACCGGGGCGGAATAGCAGGGGGGCGGGGGATTCATGGTGGCGCAGCCGAAGAGCGTGGGGCCCGGCGAGGGGCCATCAGTCGGTGAATTGGAATTCGGCCGAGGCGAGGAGCGCCTGGGCGAGTTGCTCCCAGGGACCGAAATCGGGGTTCGTGGAACCGGCGACGGCGAGAAATCCTTTCGCGGCGCTGATCTCGTCGCCATCGGGCGAGCGGGACAGGCAGGCCCGCCACAGCCGCTCGATCCGGGTGTCTTCCTGCGCTCCCCCTTCCCGCAGCGACCGCGCGGCGACCTGCCGGGCGGCGTCGATCACCAGCGGCGCGTTGAGGGCGGCGAGCGACTGCTGGGGGACGCTCGTCCGGCTCCGTTCGTGCGTTGCGGCATCGGGGTTGGCAACGTCGAAAATCCGCAGGATGCCCGGCACGTCTTGGCGGTCGAGCCGCGTGTAAAGAGTGCGGCGGTGCATGGCATCCTGGGCGAGCGGGTTGACCCCACGGCCGCCTCGGGTGTGCGTGTCGAGGACCCCTGCCGCCGACATCAGGCCATCCCGCCACGCTTCCCAGTCGAGCCGGCGCCGGTTGGCACGGGCGAGGAGCCGGTTGTCGGAATCGGCGGCCAGCTGATCGGCCGTGGCGACCGCCGACCGCCGCCACGTGCGGCTGGTGACGATCTCGCGGTGGAGCCAGTGAAGGCTCCACTTTCCCTCCTCGACGAAGCGCCGGGCCAGATCGTCGAGGAGCTCGGGATGGCTCGGCGGCTCGCCGCGCAGCCCCAGATCACCGACCGGATCGACGATCCCGCGGCCAAAGTGGTGCGCCCAGACCCAGTTGACGATCATCCGGGCGGTGAGCGGATTGGTCGGATCGACGATCCCATGGGCGAGGTCGAGGCGGCCGCTTGAGGTCCGTGATGCGGGGGTGCCGCCGATGAGCTTGGGGAGCCGTCGTTCGACGAGCTCACCGGGGCGGCCGGGATTGCCGCGGATGAGGACATGGCTGTCGGAGAGTTGGTCCCGGTCGATCATCACCATCGCCTGCGGTGGCCCACCGGGGGATTCCGCTTCGTGCCTGGTGATCTCCATCTTCCGCCGCCGGTGTTCGTTGCCCTCCTCGATCGAGGCCAGCTGCATCGCCTCGCCGGGCTGGACGACCAGCGCCGTCCCTGCGGCACCGAGCGCACCGCGGAGCGCGACGAGCTCGGGCGGATCATCGGGCTGGGCCGCCGGGCCGCCGGCCCAATCGGGGGCCACCCGGGCGAAGAGTCGTGCGTAGGCTTCGGCCACGGAGCGGAGCGTTTGCGGCACCGGCGAACGCAGCTCGGCAACGACCAATCGATTGACGATCGCCGCATCGGGGCGATCCCCCCAGCTCGCCAGGAGCGCCGCGATGGCAGGGCCAATCTCCTCATCGCTCTTCCCCTTCAGCTGCACCCAGGGCCCGACAATCGGGTCGGTCGGCGCGGCGCTGCCAATCCCGCGCGAGACGCGATCGAGGAGCCCCTGGAGGAGGTCGTACTCGTCGGCGAGGCGCGGGGGGCGGTTGTCGGCCTTGCGGGGCGTAGGGCGAGCGGTCTCGAGGAGATAGTCGGCGGTGTGGGCGATGGCCGCAGTCGTCCCGCGCCGGCGGACGGCGTCTTCATGGGCCGGCACGGCGGCCTTCAGTTCGGCGAGCTTGGCGTTGAAGGCATCGGCCTCCGGGCCGGGAGGGGCCGTCCCGATGACCGGCAGTTCGGCCGGAATCTGGCTCGAGGCGAAGATCCCGTAGAGGCCGTAATAGTCCGCCGTACTGACCGGTTCGTATTTGTGATCGTGACAGCGGCCACAGGCGACTGTCAGCCCCAGCAGTCCGCGGGTGACCAGGTCGATGCGATCGTCGATGATGTCGTGGGGATTGCCGAGGAAAGTGCGGCCGACCGTGAGAAAACCGAGCGCGGCCAAGTCGGCCTTCTCCGCCGGGGGCTCGACCAAATCGGCAGCGAGTTGGAGCGTCACGAACCGGTCGTAGGGCATGTCGGAGGCGAGTGCCCCCACGACCCAGTCGCGGTAGGTCCAGGCGAAGGGATAGCGGGGATCCTGGTTGCCGAAGGCATAGCCCATCGTGTCGGCGTAGCGGGCCAGATCGAGCCAGTGCCGCGCCCAGTGTTCGGAGTGCTCCGGCGCCGCCAGGAGTTCCGCGACGAGCGCTCCCCAAGCTTCCTCGGAGGGATTCGCGGCGAAGGCATCGACACGGTCGGCCGGCGGGGGAAGGCCGGTGAGGTCAAACCACAGCCGGCGGACGAGGGCCCGCGGATCGGCCTGTGGCGACGGCTCGAGGCCCGCGACGACGATCTTCGCGGTCACGAAGCGGTCGAGTAGGCCGCCCCACTCGCGGCTCCCGGCGGGATCGAGCCCAGCGGGAGGCTCGGGGGGGGCGTGACGGGTGAACGGCTGGTAGGCCCAGTGACGCTGCCGCGCCCAGACGAGCCGCGCCTCCATGTCTGCCGGGAGCGTGTCTTCCCCAGCGGCAGGGCCTTCGGCCCCGGGCCCGCTCCAGGGAACGCCGGCCGCGATCCAGGCTTCGAGAATCGCCACCTCCTCGGCCGGGAGCGGTTCGTCGGGGGGCATCGCCGGCTCGAGTTCGCGGCGGACCACCTTCAAGACCTTGCTCGCGGTCGGGTCGCCGGGGGTGAGAATCGCTCCGGAGTCGCCCCCCTTGAGCACCGCCGGGAGGTTGTCGAGCCGCAGCCCCCCCTCGGCCAACCGGGCCCCATGACAGCCCTGGCAACGAGTGACCAGGAGTGGCCGAACCTTCTCCTCGAACAGCTTTTCCTGCTCAGGCGAGATCGCCGCCGCCGGTTGCGACCCGGCGAGGAGCACGGTGAGGAGAGCGATCAGCATCGCTGCCAACGGAGACACCGCCGGCCAGAGGTGACGGGCACGGCGGATGGTGAGACTGATGTGGCGCATGGGGGGGGCGGGAGCCGCGAGGCCGACCCGCTCCCCCAATTCTAGGCCACCATCGGGAGACTTACGCCTCCCGGGTTGCCGCTTGCTGCGGAAGTGGTGAGCTGGCAACGGCTTCAGCGCTGGTTTGCAGGGCTTTCAGCGGATCCTGGCGACGGTCACTCCCAGATAGCCGACATTCGTGCCCCGCCAGTTTTTCAAGTGGGGCAGGCGGAGCTCGTCGAGGAGGGCTCGCTCTTCGGGCGTCGGGGTGGGGAGCATTTTCAGGAGCAATTCCGCCATCGCGACTTCGCTCCCCCGCAGTGCCCCGTCCTCCGCCTTGAGGGCGATCCCCAGGCCGGCGGCGGGGATCGCGGCGCACAGCACCCCCTCGGCCCCCGATTTGAGAAACACCCGCGGGCCGCAGGTCGCCGTCACGCGCGAGTCAAACCTTCCCGGACCGGCGAGGAGGAGCGGATGGTCGGCCACCGCCCGGCGCAGCCGTTCGAACGCTGCTTGCCTGCCGGCGGAGAGGCTCCGGCCGGTGCCGATTCGGGCGAATCCCGTCGCCAGGCTCGCCAGAGGGATCTTGTAGGTCGGGATCGAGCAGCCGTCGGTGGCCCGGTTGGCCGCCGAAAGGGGAACGCCGCACACCTCGGCCAGCGTCGCCGTGACGCGCTGTTGCACCGGATGGTCGGGGGCGACGTAGCCGGTGGGATCGAGCCCGAGGTGGCGGGCCACGGCGAGGAAGCCGGTATGCTTGCCGGAGCAGTTGTTGTGGAGCGGTCCGGGCTCGGCGCCGACGCGTGCCAGGGCACGGGCGCTCGGCTCGTCGAGGGGCCAATGGGCCCCGCACTCGAGGCTGTCAGGCTCGAGCCCCACCTTGGCGAGCATGCTCCGGGCCGTCTCTACCTGGAGCGGCGTGCCGGCGTGGGAACTGCACGCGAGTGCGAGCTCGGCCGGCGTGAAGCCGAACCGGTCCGCCGCGCCGCTCTCCAGCAGTGCGAGTGCCTGGATCGATTTCACCGCCGAGCGGGGGAACGTTTGCCGCTGCGGATCGCCGTGCCAGGCGACGAGGCTGCCGTCGTCGCGGGCGATCACGGCATGAATTGCGTGGGTCGATTCGGCGTGTTTCCCCCGTCCGACGACGACGGTGATGGGTGGACGCGGCGGGGATTGATCGGTTGGCATGGGAAGACTCACGACTGGGGCTCGAGCAAGCGCAGGGGCCCCCGAACTGCGGCGGCACGCGTTGGGGGGAGGGCAGAAGGAGCATAGAATGCAGTTCGGTCTTTCAGGTACGCCCAAACCGGCGGGGGCAGGATGGCGGTTCTTCGGCCAGACATCACGAGGCGGCTCCTCTCCCGGCGGGAACTGATCCGCGCCGGGGGCTTGGGCGCGCTCGGCCTCGGTCTGCCGACCCTCAAGCGCGTTCGGGCCGCCGCATCGGGCCAACCCCGGGCAAACTCCTGCCTGATCATCTTCCTCTCCGGCGGGCCGCCGCAGCACGAGACATTCGACCCCAAGCCGGCGGCGCCAATCGAGATCCGCGGGCCGTTTCTCCCGATTGGCACGAGTGTCCCGGGGGTCCATTTCAGCGAGCTGCTCCCGCTTTCAGCCGCCCGCGCCGATCGGATGTGCGTCATCCGCTCGATGACGACCGGCATCCATTCCCACTCCACCAGCGGCGCCTTCATGCTCACCGGCCACGAGCCGACGAGCGTGGCGGAGAGCGTGCCCCCCAGCGCCCAGGACTGGCCGAGCCTCGCCGGCGCCGTCGGTGCCCTTCGGGCTTCGGAGCGGTCGCCGCTGGATGCGGTGATCCTCCCCGAGCCGATCTTCAACAATCCGGCGATCCCTTGGCCGGGACAAAATGGCGGCTTCATGGGGGCGGCGTGGCATCCGCACATCCTCCGCTGCGATCCGTCGCAGGAGCGGATTGAGATCGAGGGGCTGACGGCCGCGGCCGGGATCACAGAGCTGCGACTCGACGACCGCCGGGATCTCCTTGGCCAACTCGACCGGCGCTTCCACCGCCTTCAGCCGAGCGCGGGCATGGCGGAGCTCGACCGCTTCCAGCAGGAGGCCTTCGACCTCCTCCATGCCGGTGCGACGCGCGAGGCCCTCGAGATCGAGCGTGAGCCGGCGGCTTCCCGCGACCGGTACGGCCGGGGGAAGTTCGGCCAGAGCGTGCTCCTCGGTCGACGGCTGATCGAAGCGGGCGTGAGGCTCGTCCAGGTCAACTGGCCGCGCGAGCCGGGGGACACGGCCGCCGGCAGCCCGCTCTGGGACACCCACCAAGACAACGCCGGCCGGCTCAAGAACGTCCTCTGCCCGCAGTTCGACACCGCTTACAGCGCGCTGCTTGACGATCTCGCCGAGCGCGGCCTCCTCGACGAGACGCTCGTCGTGGTGATGGGGGAGTTCGGTCGCACGCCAACGATCAACCCGGCCGGTGGACGCGACCATTGGGGGAGCGTCTTCTCAGTGGCCCTGGCGGGCGCCGGCGTGCCCGGCGGGGGGGTGATCGGCGCCAGCGACGAGCGAGGCGGGATGCCCGCTGACCGCCCCGTCCGCCCCCCCGATCTCGCGGCGACGATCTTCCAACTCCTCGGTATCCCTCCCGATCACGAGTTCCGCGATCCGTTCGATCGCCCGCTGCAGGTGACCGCCGGGGGCAGGGCGCTGCGGGAGATTGTCGGCGCATGACACAACGGCTGATCGGCCGCGGAGGGATCCTCGACGCCGTGGCGGTGCGGGGAGCGGGGCTGGTGGTGCTCGTGCTGGTCGTCTACCTGCCCGCGTTCGGCGGTGGGTGGCTGTGGGACGACGACGTCCTCATCACCGCCAATCCCCTCGTCACCGAGGCGCGGGGATTGTGGGGGATCTGGTTCCACAACACCTCCCCCGACTATTTCCCCGTCACCCTCACCAGTTGCTGGATCGAGTACCGGCTGTGGGGCGACTGGGCCCCCGGTTACCACGCCGTGAACATCGTCTGGCACGCCGCGAACACGGTGCTGGTGTGGCGGATCCTCGTTCGGCTGGGTGTGCCCGGGGCGTGGCTGGCGGCGGCGGTGTGGGGGATTCATCCGGTGACGGTGGCGTCGGTGGCGTGGGTGGCGGAGCGGAAGAACACCCTGTCGATGTTCTTCGGGTGCCTGTCGGTGCTGGGGTGGATGTCGTACGAGGACACCGGAGAGCGGCGCTTTTACGGCTGGTCGCTCCTGTCCTTCGTGGTGGCGCTGTTGGCGAAGACGTCGTTGGTGACGCTGCCGCTGATCCTGCCGGTGCTGTCGTGGTGGCGGCGCGGCCGGGTGACGCGCGTCGATCTCCTTCGCACCGTCCCGTTCCTCCTGGCGTCATTCATCCTCGGACTGGTCACCCTCTGGTATCAGATGAGCCATGGCAGCGGGCCGTCGTCAGGGCCGCTCGCCGTGGTCCTGGCCTCGCTCCCGCGGGGAGGTGTGCTCGCCGGCCGGGCGGTGGGCTTCTATCTCTGGAAGGATTTCTGGCCGACGCAGCTCGCGATGGTGTATGGCGTTTGGCCCCTGGAGACCTCGCGTCCGCGCGCCTATCTCCCGACGCTCGTCGTCGCAGCCGTGGTCGCCGGGCTGTGGTGGCAGCGGAAAGAGCCGTGGGCCCGGGCCGGGCTGTTCGCCGCGACGGTGTTTCTCCTCGCGCTTCTGCCGATCCTCGGATTCCTCCCCGCGACCTACATGAAGTCGCATGCCTCCGTGGCCGACCACTGGCAGTATGTGGCGCTCGTAGCACCGGTGGCCCTGGCCGTGGCGCTGGGGGTGAAAGCGGGGGAGCGGTGGCTGCCGGGCGGGGCTGGGCGGATGGTGGGGGCGGCGACTCTGATCCTCCTTGGCATCCTCACCTTCCGCCATGCGGCTATCCACAGCACCTCGAAGGCCTTGTGGACGCAGAATCTCGCCGTCGCGGACGTCTGGGACGCCCACGTCGGGCTGACGCGGGTGTGGGCCAGCGAGGGGAATAACGACGCGGCGATCGCCGAGGCCAAGCGGGCCGTCGAGCTCTACCCGGCTGCCACCCCGGCGTGGATCGATCTCGGCCTGAACTTCACCGCGGTGAAACGCTACGACGAAGCGATTGCGGCGTACCAGATCGCCATCGACCAAGGCGGGGGAGATGATCTTTTTCAGTCTGCCGGGCTGGCAGCAGCCCTCGGCGGCGACCTGACGCGGGCGGAGGCGTTCTTCGCCCGCGGCGCAGCCAAACGGCCCCGCGACGCGAGCGTCCGGGGTGATTGGGGCTTAGCACTTGAAAAACTCGGCCGGCATCGGGAAGCCGCCGCCCGTTACCGTGAGGCGCTAGCGATCGATGGCGATGACCCCGCGACGCTCAATGCCCTGGCCTACCTCCTCTCAAGCCATCCCGGTCAGGCCGGCGACGGCGATGCGGTGGCAGATGCGGCGGAAGCGGTCGGCCTCGCGCGGCGGGCCTGTGCCGAGGCCGATCAGGAGGATCCGGCGTTCCTCGACACGCTGGCGACGGCCTTAGCGGCCACGGGCGACTACGCGGCGGCGGTCGAGGTGGCCGACCGCGCCGTGACGCTGGCGGAGGAGGGGAAAGACGAACCGCTCGCCGCCGAGATCCGCGGGCATCGTGACCTGTTCCGAGCCGGAAAGCCATACCGTCCCGACTGACCGTCACGGCGAAGTCATCTCACAGTCGACTCCGGGAACACGACTTCGACGCCAGCAACCCCGGGACAGGCTTGGAGGGAACGGACAAGCGTGTGGCCATCGCCGTCGCGTTTCAACCGCCCGGAGTAGACGAGCTCAACGAGCGCCCCCTTCTTCACCGTTTCGATCCGCCGCGGTCGGAGGGCGTCGAGGTGCGTGGCTAGAGTCTGCTGAATCGGACCGGCTGGAGAGTCGGGCGTCGTCCGCAGGATCACCCGGCAGGATGGGGCCGAGAACGGGGCATCGCGCCCGTTTTTGCAGAATGCCCAGGCGATGATCGCCGCGATCGGCAGCCCGATCAGAGGCACAAGGATGAATCCGGCGCCGACGGCGAGGCCAACGGCCACGGCGAGGATCACGAAGGCCGTGTCACGCGGATCCTCGACGACGCTCCGGAAGCGGACGATCGCCAGGGCCCCGACGAGACTGAAGGCCCGCGCCGTGCTGTCACCGATGGCCAGGGTGATCATGGCGATCACCACCGCCAGGAGGAGGAGCGTCTGTGAGAGATCGGTGGCCTGCGCGGCGTGGCGGCGCCTCGTCGTTGCATAGATGATCGAGACGAGGCTCCCGAGGACGAGCGCGGCGAGGAGACGGATGACGATATTCATCCACCGCAGTTCCGCATCGCTCGGGAAGGCATCGGTGAACCAGGCTGGCATCGGGGGTTGGCCCTGCGGTGGCGGCGGGAAGCGGCGGATGGGGTGGAGGCTTGCCTCCTGCGACGGCGAGGACCATCATGGACTCGCTGGGCTGATTCGCGAAACCCCGGCGGCATTCCCGAGATGATCGGGGCGGGAGCAACGGATGACTGCACGGTGGTTTCTGGCGGCCGTCCCCCTGGCCGTCGGCTTGGCCTGGTTCGAGGCGCCGCCGATCGCCGTCTCAATCGCGGCCCTGGCGGCGATTGTGCCGTTGGTCGGGCTGATTGGTGACGCCACCGAACACCTCGCGGCGCGGCAGGGGCCGGTGGCCGGGGGGCTGGTCAACTCAACCCTCAACAACCTGCCAGAGCTGATCATCGGGGTGGTGGCGCTCTCCAACGGCTTGAGCGGCGTCGTCAAAGCCTCGCTCACCGGTGCGATCCTCGCCAATCTCCTCGTCAGCCTCGGCGTAGCCCTTATCGCCGGAGGGCTGCGGCATGGCGAGCAGCGGATCGACCGCCGCCGGCTCAACGTCAGCGCCTCGATGCTGATGATCTGCGCCTTCTGCTTCATCGTCCCCGCCGTTTTCAGCCTCGGAGCACCGGAGGGGACGAAGGGATTGTCGCTCGAGATGTCGGTCGTGCTCCTCGGCATGTATGTCGTCAACCTCGCCGTCACGATCCTCGCTCCCGGGAAAGATACGGGGCTGCTCGCGACCGAGGAGCATCACGACGACGCGCCGCAGCAATCGTCAGGGCGGAGCCTCGCCGTGCTCGGGGTGTCGGCGACGCTCCTGGCGCTGGTCAGCGACGCCCTCTCGGAGGCGCTCGTGCCGACAGCGCGGAGCCTCGGGCTCTCCGACACCTTTAGCGGCATCGTGTTCCTCGGGGGGGTCGGCAGCCTCGGGGAGATCCTCGCCTGCGCCCGCTTCGCCCGTCAGGGGAAGCCGTCGCTCGTCCTCTCCGCGACGGTCGGTTCGACGATCCAGATCGTCCTCCTCGTCGCTCCGCTGCTGGTCTTTGCCGGCATTCTTCTCGGCCAGCCGATGGACCTCGCCTTCACGTCCTTCGAGGTGGTGGCGATCGTCCTCGCCACCGTGATCACCCGCGAATTGATCCAGGACGGCCGCGCCAATTGGTTTGAGGGGTGTCTTCTCCTCGGTGTCTACGTGATCCTGGCGATCGGCTTCTTCCATCTCCCCAACTGACACAGAGGCCGTTATCACGGCCTGATCGCCGATGGGTGATGCCGGCGACGGCCTTGGTCACTTCGTCACGGGGCGGGGCGACTCGCGCACCATCCCGAGGAGGTTGTCGATGAGGATCGTCCCGGTCTGCTCGCCGAGCGACACCCGCGAGACGTACTGGTAGCGCGGGAAGGCGAGGAAGTCGACTTCGGTGAGGATGTAGCCGAAGGCGTCGTTGGTGAGCCCGAAGAGGAAGGTGTCGTCGCCGGTCTTGCGCTTGAGGTAGGAGCCGATGTTGGGGAGCGCCTCCCCCGGGATCGTGAGGATCCGTGCCTTCCCCACGTCGACCATCGCGAGCGTGGCGGTGATCGTGCGCGTCGCCTTGTCGTGGCCGTATCCCAGGGGGGAGAGCGTGACAACGGCCCACAGGTCGTCCGACTCGACCGGAAAGCGGACGTCGCGCGACGTTGCCGCGACGGCCGGGGCCGCGTCGGCCTCCGCCCCGGCCACGATCCGCAGCGCCTCGTCGGCCATCGTGTGGCCAATCCGCTCGCATTCCTCCCAGGTGCCGATGTCTTGCCAAGATCCGCGGAGCGGATCGGCAGGGGCGTCGAGATCGCGGTTGTCGGCCGTCACCATCCCCCCCTGGGCGCCATTGAGAAACACCGCCACGCCGCCGCCGCTGGCCTCGATCCGCGTGCACATCGGGCCGATGCAGTCGGGGGAGAGAATGCCGCGCTGGTTACCGAGCACCTCGGGGTGAATCGCGTAGTTGACGAGCGTGGCGATCGACTTGCCGTCGCTACCGACGGCCTGGATCACCCCCATCCGGCGGTCGTAGAGATCGGGGGCGTAATAATTGAACGCGATCTTTCCCTGGGCCTCTGCCGTGGCGACCCGCAGCGACGCCGGACGGAGGCCGTCGAGGGCCTCGTTGACCGCCTCGGCCGTGCGCCGCACGACCTCCTCCATCCAGGCGAGATTCCCCGTGTGCCCCCCTTTCCCATCGGGGAAGGCGTAGCAATCGGGGGCGCTGTGGGTGTGGGTAGCGCCGATGAGCAAAGCCTCCGGCGGCAGGCGGGGTACGAGCGCCCGCACTCGGTCACCGAGGACGGCAGGAAATCCGAGAACGTCGATGCCGACGATCGCCACGGTCGTATCCGTGTCGGCCAAGACGAGCACCCGGGCGGTGAGATCGCCGCGCTTCTCGCTGACAGGATGGGCCGGCCCCATCCCCCCCGACACCGGCAGGAGCGGCTCGGGGGTGATCACGCGCATTGCGGCCCCGGCCCGGAAATCGGCTGCGTCGGCCGTTCCACCGAGGAAGCCAAGCGCGGTCCAACAGCAGCCGACACGCAAGCAGGCCATCAGGCGATCACGCATCGGATGATCCTCCGAGGAGCTTTCCAAAAGTCACTTGGCTGCCGCCGGCAGATCCCCCTCGTAGGGAAGCGTCTTCGGATCGAAGCCGACGTGTGGAAGTGTATCGGGGGTAATCCGCACGGCGGTCGATTCCTTGAAGGGGAACAGGCCGCCGGAGTCGTAGGTCAGCTCGATGAAGGCGGCCGTCCAGCCCTTCGGCTGGGGACGGGGCTTGCCGACGAAGCTCCCGTCCGCATCCGCCTGGAGCACCGTCGGCTTGTAGGCGCTGCCGATCGTCGCCAGCCGGAAGTCGCGCGCGTCGGGATTATGGGCCTGCCAGAGGACTGCCGCCTGGGGCTTGACGTTGCTCCGCACCCGGATCGAGCCATCCTTCTCGAACGTCCAGGTCGGCTTCGGCCTGGCCCTGGCGGCGATGATCATCTCGTAGAAGGCGATGATGCTCGGAACGGAATCGGGATTCTTCTCGATCCCGTGATCGGTGTTGGGGACATAGCGAATGTGCTTCTCCCCCTTGAGATTGTCGTAGTAAAAGCGCGACGAATCGGGAACGAAAAACTGATCGCCGCTGCCGTTGACGATGTATTTCGGGAGCGTGAGCCGATCGAGGTAGGAATATGGATCCTCGATCGCGTGGAGCGCCTCCATCCGCGGATGCTCGGGGTTTTGGACAATGCCGTGGTGGACATAGTCGCCGAGGGCCCGCGCCCAGAATCCGTACGTGGCGCCGTGGTGGATGAGCTGCTCGTCGAGATTCAGAACGTCGATGACGATCGGGATGATCGCCTCGACGCGGTCGTCGGTGGCGCCGGTCATCCAGGTCGTCCAGCCGCGCTTTGAGCCGCCGGCGACGACGAATCCCTGCACCGGGATTCCCTCTTCCTTCGACCATTCCTCGATGCAGTCCATCGCCTTGACGACGCTCTTCACCATCGGCAGCCGGGGGAGCCAGGTGGGATCACCGCTGTCGAGAAACTGATCCCAGCAGTAGGCGATCAGATCATCCTCCTTGCGGGGCGTGCCATCCCCGTGGAACACGATCGGCTGGTTGGGGATCTGCTTCAATTCGACGACGATGCTCCCGGTCGCCTCGGCGATGGTCGTGACGAGGGTGCTCGTGCCGTCGGGGATGTTCGTGCCGTCATTGCCACCGCCACTGACGAGGAGAAAGCATTTGTCGGTCTTCAGCTCCGCCGGCCGCGCCACGAGCACCCAGTGCTCCCACACCTGCCGATCGACCTCCTCCGGACTCCGCCACGACTGGCTCGTCATCCGGATGACGGTCTTCGCTGCCTCCCCGCCCCCCTTCACCACCTCCCAGTGGTAGGCCTCATCCTCGTCGTCGAGGTAGTCGTCGATCGGCAGCTCCACCGTCGCGCCGACCGGCGGGGCCGCGGCGGCCGGACGGCCGGCCTTGAGCCCGGTGAGGAGGGGGATCATGGCGACCAGGAGGAGGGTAGCGCGCAGCGACATGGGGGGATCCAGAGGTGGGGATGGGG
>CAMBFA010000024.1 GCA_945865325.1 Candidatus Kuenenia stuttgartensis | reverse complement strand
CACCACCTCGGGCGTGGCCTTCTCGGCGGCGCAGACGAAATCCCCTTCGTTCTCCCGATCCTCGGCATCGACGACAACAATCACCTCGCCCCGACGGACGGCGGCGACGGCGGCTTCGATCGTGGAAAAACCTTCCGACATGGCGAGGCCCGTGGGGGAGGAGCCGCGCGCGAAAGCGTCGCGGGAGCCATCATGAGTATAGGATGCCCGGGTGACCAGACGTCCCCCGTGACTGACTTTTCCATGCTCGACCGCGAGGAGTACATCGAACAGGCCCATCTGTTCCACGCCTTGGCCGAGCGGATGGCGGCGGGGATCGCCGCCCAGGAGGCGCTGGGGTCGATCGGGCAGGAAGTCCTCGCCACGACGAAGCTGCCGATGGCGATCGACTACCTCGTCGCCGAGATCAAGCTCTTCGGCACCCTCTCGACCGCGATGGCCCGCATCCCCCACTACTTCACCCGCTTCCAGACGTTTGTCATGAACCGGGCGGAGCACGAGGGGGGGCGGTTCGACATGCGAATGGCGCTGGCGATCCTCGAGCGGGAAGCTCGCTACCTCGCCGATGGGCCGACGCCGCAGGGCCTGTTTGTCTACCGCTTTGAGTGCCTCTCGCGCAACCGCCTCGACTACCAGAAGGGGATGGAGGCGATCGCCGACGATCCGATCTTCGATGCCGACTGGAAGGCGTGGATCCAGACCGTCGGCCGGCAGGTCGGCTTTGTCGATCTCGGCGACCTGATCAGCGTCCGCAGCCCGGAATACTGGAGGCTCGAGAAGCGCGAGGCGATCCTCGCCGGTCGCGCGGAAAGTGGCCCCGACCGCGTCCTCCTTTTCGGCGAGAAGGAGGGGCGGATCGCCCGGGCCAACCGCGGCAAGGATCCGCTCTTCCTGTTCGCCGCACTCGAGCGGCAACTCGGCTATCCATCCGTGCCGCGCCCCGCGCCGTCCACCTCCGCGGCCGAATCGCCGGCGCTCCTCGCGCGGCGCCTCGGGCGCCTCGAGATGCGCGTCAAGCTCCTCGAGGAGGAAGCGCGCGGCGGGATCGATCTTTCCAAGTTCGATCCGAAGAATTTCCAGCCTCCGCCGGGGGAATGATGGCGCTGCCCAACAGCCTCCGCGCCGACGCGGAGCGGATCTGGCAGGCCGCGATCGGTGCCGTTGATCCGCAAGCGCTCCTCGCCGGGGCGCCGGCCGAGCTCCTCGGGCCCCTGCCGGCGGGGCGGATCGTTGTCGTCGGGGCCGGGAAGGCCGCCGCCGGAATGGCGGCCGGCGTCGAAGGGCTGCTGGCCGCCGCCGGGTTCCCCGCCGCGCGACTTTCCGGGCTGGTGAGCGTGCCGGAGGGATGTGGCCGGAAGCTCGCGTCGATCGAGGTCCGCCACACCCGCCCCGCCGGGGTCAACCTCCCCACGGATCGCGTTGTCACGGCCACCGCCGCGATGATGGAGAGCCTCGGGCGCCTCGGGCCCGATGATCTGGCCATCGCGCTGGTCACCGGCGGCGGATCGGCGCTGTTGGCAGCGCCTCGCGACGGCCTCACGCTCGACGACAAGATCGCCGTCACCCGCCTCCTCTCCGCCGCGGGTGCCAGCATCGGCGAGCTCAACACCGTCCGCCGGGCCAGCAGCGCCGTCAAGGCCGGCGGTCTGGCCCGGGCCTGCACTGCCGGGCGGCTGGTCGTCCTCGTCCTCTCCGATGTCATCGGCGATCCTCTCGACCTCATCGCCTCCGGCCCCTGCATGCCGACGCCGGCCGAGCCGGGAGTCGCGCTCGATCTCCTCGAGGCCTACGGTGCGATCGCCGCCGGCGTCGCGCCGCGCCTCGTCGCGAGCCTCCGTCGCGATCTTGCCATGGCGCGGTCGCGGCCATCGGCCCCCGCCGGCCCGAACTGGCAGACCGCCGCGGGCTGTTGTGTCAGCCACCGGATCGTCGGCAACAACGATACGGCGGTCGAGGCCGCCGCCGCGGCCGCGCGGGACCTGGGATATGAAACAGTCGTCCGTCGTGCCGCCCCAGACACCCCCGCGCCGCTGAATCACGCCGCGGCGATCGGCCTCCGGCTCGCGGTCGAAGGGAGCGAACTCTCTGCCCGGGCGACCCAGGACGGCCGGCCCCGTGCCGTCATCGAAGGGGGAGAGGCGACGGTGGTCATCCCGGCGGATCACGGCCGGGGGGGACGCAATCAGCAGACGGTGCTGGCGGCCGTCGCGGCGGCGGCCAATTGGCCGGCCGGCCTCCTCGTGGCGAGCCTGGGGACCGACGGCGAGGATGGCCCCACCGACGCGGCTGGCGGCGTGGCCGATGCGCCGGTGGCCCGGACGCTCGGCGCCGACCGGGCGGCGCTTGGCTGGGCGCTGGCCCGCTGCGACGCCCTGCCGGCCCTCGAGCGCGCCGCGGGCTTGGTGCGCACCGGCCCCACCGGCACGAACGTCGCCGACGTGCGGATCATCCTTGCCAGGCCGTGAGCTTCTTGCCCGGCCAAGATCTGCCGGCGCTCACACATCACACAGGCTGACGGCCTGCTTGAGCCCGCTCAGGGCGTCGCGCGTGGGGATGAACTCATGCCCCACCCAGCCCTTGTAGCCGAGCTGGACGATCTTCCGCATGATCGGCGGGAAGTTGATCTCCTGGTTGTCGTCGAGCTCGGC
Source organism: Candidatus Kuenenia stuttgartensis (assembly GCA_945865325.1). Lineage (GTDB taxonomy): Bacteria > Planctomycetota > Planctomycetia > Pirellulales > UBA1268 > QWOP01. The sequence continues at coordinate 30,405 of CAMBFA010000024.1, read as the reverse complement.
GCGGCCGGGGTTGCCGGCGGTGTGGATGTGGCCGATGACATCCTTGCACTCCTCGAGCCGGCGGATCACGTCGCCGTTCATCACCTGGACATGGTAAATATCGAAGAGGAGCTTGACCCGCGGCGATCCGACCCGGCGGCAGATGTTCGCCACATAATCAATGTCGTCCCCCTGATAGCCGGGGTGTCCCTTCATCGGATGGCTGCCGTCGCGCGTGTTGAGATGCTCGAGGCAGATCGTCACCCCCTTCTTCTCCGCGTGGGCAGCGATCGCCTTGAGCCCCTTCACGCAGTTGTCGGCCCCTTCCTCGAGCGAGATCTCGCCGCTGTTGGGGTCGTCGGCGTCGCGCCACTTGTAGCCGGTGAAGGCGATCACGGCCGGCATCCCGTGCTCGGCACAAGCGTCGATCGTCTTCGTCGTCCGCTCGATCACCTCCGCCTGGTAGGCCGGGTTGTTGAAGCCGCGCATGAACGGCGCGCCGGGCATGCCGTTGGCGGCCAGCGCGCACGTCAGGCCGTGTTTCTTCAGCGTCGGGAAGGCTTCGGGCTCGAGGATCTCGATCGACGTGCACCCGAGGTCCTTGGCGACATGGCACATCTTTTCCAGGTCCCACTTGTCGCCGGCGACGTTGTAGCACCAGTAGACGAGGGAGTGGTTGATGTTGCCCTTCATGGATGGCTCTCCGGAATACGTGCGGATGGTGAGGATCGGGTGGATGGAAATCGGCAGCCGCGCTGCCGCCGCGGACGCCCCCCGGCCATCGCGACGGAGGCTACACTACCAACTCTCCTGCCACTCCGGAAGCGTCCGCCATGCCCTCCCTTGCGCGTCCTCGGCCGGGCGGCCTCCCGCCGCTGGCCACCCAGCTTCTCCTTGCCGTGGCGATGGTGCCGTGGTCCGGGAGCGGCGCCGCCGAGCCGGCCGGCCGGCCGAGCTTCGAACTCCAGACCGGCGACCGGGTTGTCCTCCTCGGCGACGCGATCATCGAGCGCGAAGGGGAACGGGGCGCGATCGAAACGGGCTTGGTGGCCACGCATCCCGGCGCCCAGCTCACCTTCCGCAATCTCGGCTGGAGCGGCGACACGGTGTGGGCCGAATCGCGCGGCGTGTTCGATGCGCCATCGGCCGGCTATGGCCGTCTCATCGATCTCGTCCGCGGCCTCGAGCCCACGGTCGTGATCGTCGCCTACGGCCGCAACGAATCGTTTGCCGGCGCTGCCGGCCTCGCGGCCTTCCGCGCCCAGCTCGGCCGCCTCTGTCGCGATCTCCGCGGGCCGACGCGGGAAGCCGGCGACGGGGCCCCCCCGACGCGGCTGGTCCTCGTCACTCCGCCCCCCTTCGAGGCCACCCCCCCGCTCTCCGCCGTCGCGGCCACCGCGCGCAACGCCGCGCTCTCCGACTATGCCGCAGCGATCCGGGAAGTGGCGATGGAACAGGAGGCCGGGCTCGTCGATCTGTTCGGCGGGGTAACCGACAGCCTCCCCGCCGGGGAGCGCCTGACGGAAAACGGCGTCCATCTCTCCGCTGCCGGCTACGATGCCGCCGCCGCCGTCTTTGCCGCTGCCACCGGGCAGCCGCTGTCGGGCGACTTCGCCGCCCGCACCGCCACGCTCCGCGCGGCGGTCAACACGAAGAACCGGCTCTTCTTCCACCGCTGGCGCCCCGCCAACGAAACGTATCTGTTCCTCTTCCGTCGCCACGAACAGGGAAACAACGCCGTCGAGATCCAGCAGTTCGACCCGCTCGTCGAGGCGGCCGAGGCGACGGTGCAAAAGCTGGCCCAGGAGTCTCGTTGACATGCCCCTCGCCTCCCCGCTGCGCGCCCTCCTCCCGGCCTTTCTCGTCGTCGCCGCGCTTTCCCCCGTCGCCTCGGCTCAGCGCGCCCTCACCGATATCCCCGTCCCCGATCCGGCCGCGGAGCTGGCGGCGATGGAGGTGGCCGAGGGCTACGAGGTGAATCTGTTCGCCGCCGACCCAGCGATCTGCAAGCCACTCCAGATCAATTTCGATCCGCGCGGCCGGCTGTGGGTGTCGTCGTCGAGTGTCTATCCGCAGCTTCGCCCCGGCGAGATCCCCGACGACACAGTAACGGTCCTCGACGACACCGACGGCGACGGCGTCGCCGATCGCTCGGAGGTGTTCGCCACCGGGCTCCACATGCCGACGGCCGTCCTTCCCGGCGACGGCGGCTGCTACGTCGCCAACGCCACGGAAATGCTCCACCTCGCCGACACCGACGGCGACGGCCGGGCCGACACGCGGCGCACGATCCTCTCCGGCTTCGGCACCGAGGACACCCACCATCTCATCCACACCTTCCGCTGGGGCGTCGACTCGCGGCTCTATTTCAACCAATCGATCTACATCCACAGCCATGTCGAGACCCCTTCCGGCGTGCATCGCTTGAACGGCGGCGGGATGTGGCGATTCCGCCCCGCGACCCTCGATCTGGCTGTCTTCGCCCGCGGCTGGGTCAATCCCTGGGGGCATGCGATCGATCCCTGGGGCCGGTCGCTGGTCACCGACGGCGCTGGCGGCGAGGGGATCAACCTCGGCTTCCCTGGCGCCGCCTCTTTCACCGCCATCGGCACGCCGCGGATCCTCCATGGGATGAATCCGGGGAGCCCGAAGCTCTGCGGCCTCGAGATCCTCTCCGGGGCCCATCTCCCCGACGACGCGCAAGGAACGCTTGTCACCCACGACTTCCGGGCCAACCGTGTCTGCCGCTACCGGCTCACCGAATCGGGCTCGGGGTTTGAAAGTGAAAAGCTCCCTGACCTGATCCGGTCATCGCGCGTCGACTTCCGGCCGATCGACGTGAAGATGGGGCCCGACGGGGCGATCTACATCGCCGATTGGTACAACCCGATCATTCAGCATGGCGAGGTCGACTTCCGCGACGACCGCCGCGACCGCACCCACGGCCGGATTTGGCGCGTGACGGCGAAGGGGCGGCCGCTCGTGCCGCGCTACGATGCCACGAAGCTCTCCAATGGCGAGCTGATCGATGGGCTCACGGCCGACGGCTGGGCCCGTGATGCCGCCCGGCGCGTCCTCGTCGAGCGCGGGATCGACGAGGTCGGCCCCGATCTCGATACCTGGGCCTCCGCCGCACGCCGCGCCGCCCCCGGCACCGCTGGCTACCACCGCGGCCTCGAACGGCGCTGCCTCGAGCTTCTCTGGCTCCGTCAGGGACTCGACGACGGCTCGACTGCGGCGATCGACGGAGCGCTCCTGGCCCGCGTGCTCGGCTCCCCCGACAGCAGAGCCCGCGCGGCCGCAGCCAGAGTCGTCGTCGACTGGGCCGATCGGCTCGGGACGCCGGGCGCAGGCCCGGCCAGCAGCCCCGGCCCCATCGATCTTCTCGCGCCGACGGTCGACGACGAGGTCGCGGCCGTGCGCCTCGAGGGGGTGAGAGCACTGGCGGCCGTCGGCACCCGCGTCGGTGCCACGCCGGCCGACTCCAAGCTTGCCGCAGCGCTGGCGCTGCATGTCGTCGATCATCCCCGCGACGACGCCCTCGACTATGCCGTGTGGCTCTCAGCCCGCGAGCTGCAGGGGGCCTGGCTCCCGGCGGTCCTCGCCGGCAGCTTCGACGATGGCGGGAAGCTCGCGCGCGTCCTGTTCGCGATCCGGGCCGCGGAAGCGACCGCCGCCAGTGGCTGGATGATCGACCGCTGGAGATCGGGGGCCGTGACGGGCACCGAGCTCGACATGCTCATCGACGCGATCGCGCTGCTGGGTGACGCTGGGCACCAGCAATCGGTGTTCGGATTCGTCTCCGACCCGGCCACCCCCGCCGTTCGCGCCGCCACCGTGCTCGGGCAACAGGTGGAGGCCCACCGCAAGCGGCGCGTCGTCCCGGAGGGCGATCTGAAAGGCCTGGCGCGGCTGGTGGCAAGTCCGGAGCCTGCGCTTGCCGCCGCCGCGATCGATGCGGCGGGGCTCTGGCAGGTGGCGGAGGCAGCTGATGGACTGGGCGAGATCGCCGCCGATCCGGGGCGCGACTTGGCCGTTCGGCAGGGAGCGATCCGGGCGCTCGGCAACCTCCCGGGCAGCGCGGCCCACGAAAGCCTGGCACGGGTTGCCGGGGCGGCCGCCACCCCCGAGCCGATTTTGGCCGCGGCGCTCTCCGCGCTTGTGGGCCGATCCTTGGATGACGCCTCCACGCTCACCGCCGCCTGGCTCGCAACCGGCCCCGGCGATGGCGCGATCCACGAGGTGATGCGGGCCTTCCTCGGGGCCCGCGGCGCCGCCGATCGCCTCGCCCAGGCCCTGGCCACCACCACGCTCGCCCCTGCCACGGCCCGCACGGCGCTGCAGGATGTGACCGCAGCGGGGCGGCCTGAGCCGGGCCTCACCGCGGTGCTCGAAGGTGCCGCCGCAGCGGCCGGCGGCCGGACGACGACGGCCGAGGAGCGGGCGTGGATCCTCGCCCGCGTCGCCCTGGGGGCCGATGCTGGCCGGGGGCGTGAGCTCTACCGCCGCGAGAATCTCCGCTGCGTCGCCTGCCACCGCATCGACCGCGACGGGGGCCGAGTGGGGCCGAACCTGACCGCGATCGGATCGGCCGCGCAGCCCGATTACCTCCTCGACTCGCTCCTCGATCCGGCCAAGAACGTCAAGGAGGGCTACGGTTCGCTCGTCGTCGTCACAGCCGACGGCCAGGTCACCAGCGGCATCCCGGTGTCGCGGTCCGACACGGAGCTCGTCCTCCGCGACAGCCTCGACAAGGAAGTCCGGCTCCAGCTGGCCGACATCGAGGAAGAGGCCCCCGGCACCTCGCTGATGCCGGCCGGCCTCGTCGATGGCCTGTCGGCCGAGGATCTCGCCGATCTTGTCCGGTATCTCTCCGCGCTTGGCCGCTGACCGCAGCGGGAGGGCGGCGGCGGCGCGGTAGCATGGGCCGTCGCTCACCGCGGCCCCGTTTCGCTCCTGCCCTCACGAGCCTCCACCATGCCTTCCCTCAAGCGGATCCTCGTCACCGGTGGCGCCGGCTTCCTCGGCAGCCATCTGTGCGAGCGGCTCGTCAGCGAAGGTCACGACGTGATCTGCGTCGACAACTTCTTCACGAGCCAGAAGGCGAACGTCGCCCACCTTCTCCCGCAGCCGAACTTCGATCTCCTTCGCCACGACATCGTCCAGCCGCTGTGGCTGGAGGTCGACGAGATCTACAACCTCGCCTGCCCGGCGGCGCCGGGGCATTACCAGTTCAATCCGATCAAGACCATGAAGACGAGCGTGATCGGGGCGATCAACGTCCTCGGGATGGCGAAGCGCTGCCGGGCCAAGGTTCTCCAGGCCTCGACGAGCGAGGTCTACGGCGACCCAGAAGTCCATCCGCAGCCGGAGAGCTACCGCGGCGCGGTCAATCCGATCGGACCGCGGGCCTGCTACGACGAGGGAAAGCGGGCCGCCGAGACGCTGTTCATGGATTACCACCGTGCCCACCGGCTCAACGTCCGGATCGTGCGGATCTTCAACACCTACGGCCCGCGGATGAATCCCTACGACGGCCGGGTGGTGAGCAACTTCATCCGCCAGGCAATCGCCGGCGAACCGATCACGATCTTTGGTTCAGGCGACCAGACGCGGAGCTTCTGCTACCGCGACGACCTCATCGACGGGATGATGCGGATGATGGCTGCCCCGGACGAGTTCGTCGGCCCGGTGAACATCGGCAATCCGGACGAGTTCACGATCCGCGAACTGGCCGAGCTGACGGTTCAGCTGTGCGGATCGTCGTCGGCGATCGTTCACCGCCCCCTGCCAGTCGACGACCCGGAGCGCCGCCGCCCCGACATTGCGCTAGCGCGCGACAGGCTCGGCTGGGCGCCGACGATCGCCCTCCGCGAGGGGCTCGAGCGGACGATTGAGTGGTTCCGCACGGTGAACCTCGCCGACTACCGTCCCCCAACCCCGAACTACTGATCAGGCCTCCCTCGGCCGGTTCACAGACCGGGCGAGGAAGGGGGCGAGGAGCCGCGTCGCCACGGTCACCAGCCCGATCCCGGCGACGAGCCCCAGCTCGTCGAAGGCCCAATCGACGCCGTCGGCAAAGCGGCCGAAGAGCGGCTGGGTGATCTCGTCGGCCGCCGCAAACAGCGCCAGCGGTACAAACAGCGCCGCCGCGGCGCGCCACCCCCATCCACCGCGGGAGGCGAAGGCCGCCGCCACCACGCCGCCGAGGAGGGTGTAGGCGATGAGGTGGAGCGACTTGTCGCCGGGGGCATCCGGGCCGACGAGCTCGGCCGGCCGCGGGTGGTGCGTCGCATAGAGAAGAATGCAGGTGTAGGCCGCCGCGAGTAGGTCGAGGCCCCGTTGCACGGCTCTGGGAAGGGCGCCGGCAGGGGGCGGAATTGGGCTTCGTCGTGCGTCCGTCATCCGCTACCCTCCCCCCCTTCGCTCCGGACCAAGGCCCCTGTGGCGTCGGCCCCGGCGGAGCATACCGGAGCCCCAGGCCCCTCACATCCCCCACGGTTCGGTGAGTCGACGCCCCCGGCGCCGGCCCCGACGCCCAGGAGTCCATCCCCATGGAGCGCACGCAATTGTCGACGGTCGTCCTCGAACTGCTCGAGAAGGAGACCGGCGAGACCTACCCCGCCGTCGAGGAAACGACCACGCTCCGCGAGGGCCTGAATCTCGACTCACTCGACATGGCGGGCCTCGTTCTCCACATCGAGAGCCACTTCGGCATCCAGATCGAGAGCGAGCTCCTCGACGGCATCCAGTCGGTCGGTGATCTGCTCGACGTCCTGGAGACAAAGATCGCCACCAAGTCGGTCCGCAGGGCGGCCTGACCTCCCGTCTGGCGAGGGTCCGAGCATGACGACGCCCCACCTCTCTTGCCCCGTCGCGGTCCATGCGACCGTCGCCTGCCGCGCGGCGGGAATGGGGGCCTTGCGCGACGCGCCCGTACCGGGTGCCCCGCCGCTGCCGCCACGATTTCTTCGCCATGCCGACGAGCACACGGTCGTCGGCATCCGCGCTGTCCAGGAGGCGATGGCCACGCTCGGCCAGAGCCCGGGGAATCCCCGGGCCAGCGCGAGCGATCGCTTCGCCGTCGTTGCCGCCCCGTGTGGCGCCGGCCGCCCGGCGAGCGCCCGCACGCTCGTCAATCTGCGGGAAGGAGGCCCGGTGACGGTCTCGCCGCATGTCGTCCCCCAGTGCTCGCTCCATGCGGTGGCCAGTGCCGTGAGCGTCGGCCTGCGGATCCACGGCCCCAACATCGGCGTCGGGGGTGGCCCCGAGGCGCTCTCCGAAGCCTTCGTCACGGCGCTGTCGCTCCTCGACGAGCCGGGCGTGGAGGGATGCTGGCTCGTGCTCACCGCCTGGGATGAAGAGCCGGTGCTCGACGACCGGGGCGACGTTCCCGGCGACGCCGTCTGCCGCGCCGTGGCGCTGGCCCTCGATCGGGCCGCTACTGGGAGCTTGCGGCTGTCGCTCCGCACCGTGCCGAGGATGGCGGTCATCGATGCCGCTGCGACGAGTGCCCCCACCGATCATCCTTCCCTGGCCGCGCTGGCGATCCTTCTCGACCAGGCCGGTCGCGATGGCGGCCCCGATCGTCTCGGCGACTGCGACGGCTGCCTCTGGTCGCTCCGCCTGGGATGGGGAGCGATGGTGAATCTCGACCTCGCGCTGCCGGCGCGGGAGCGGAGGAGGATCGCCGCATGACGCGAGCCCCCCTTCGCGCCGATCGATCAGCGATGATCACCGGCATCGGCGCCGTGACCCCGCTCGGAAACGATTTCGACACGATCGCCGCCGCGCTCCTCGCCGGGCGATCGGGCGTCGTCGAGATCGATAGCGCGGGGTTTAGCCGTGAGGCGCGGCAGTTCGCCGCGCCGGTGGCCGCGATCCCGGCGGTGGCCGCAAACAACTCCCTCGGCCGTCTCGGCCGGCTCTGTCTGTCAGCAGCACACGCGGCCCGGGCCGATGCCGGCCTGGGCGACCTGCGCGGCGGCCCGGTCGCCGCGGCACGTGTCGGCCTCGTTCTGGGGATCGGGGCGGAGCAGCTCAAGGGCTGGGAGGCCGATTTCCTCGCCGGCGGCCGGCAGGTCTTCTCCCCCGACCGGCCCCCGAGCCTCGTCCACCGGATGGCCACCCACCTCGGGATCGATGGGCCGGCGGTGACGGTCGCCGCGGCCTGTGCCTCCAGCGGCTACGCGCTGGCGCTGGCCCGCCGCTGGATCGCCATGGGCTTGGTCGACGTCTGCCTGGCCGGCGGCGGCGACATCCTCTCCCCCACCGGTTTCGCCGCCTTCTACAACCTCCGCGCGCTCTCCCGCCGCAGCGACGATCCTGTCCGCGCTTCGCGCCCCTTCGACCGCGATCGCGACGGCTTCGTGATGGGGGAGGGGAGCGCAGTGCTCGTCCTCGAAGCGCGCCTGCACGCCGAGAGTCGCGGCGCACGGGTGCGCGGTGAACTGGCCGGGGTCGGCATGTCGGGGGACGCAACGCACATGGTGATCCCGAGCGACGATCCGACGGAAGCTGCCCGCTCGATCCAGCTGGCGCTCCTCGACGCCGGTGTAACGCCGGCCGGGATCGACTATGTCAACGCGCACGCCGCCGGCACGCCGGTGGGGGACGTGGCCGAGGCGGCGGCGATCCGCCTCGCGCTCGGCAGGGCCGCCGACGGCATTCCGGTCAGTTCGACGAAGAGCATGTCGGGCCATCTCGTCAGCGCGGCGGCCGCCTTCGAGGCGCTGGCCTGTCTGGCGGCCATCGACCGCCAGACGATCCCCCCGACGCTGAACCTCGACCATCCCGACCCGCGCTGCCGGCTCGACCACGTGCCGCACGTCGCCCGGCCACACCCTGTCGCCGTGACCGCCAGCAATTCCTTCGGCTTCGGCGGGGCGAATCTGTGTCTCGTCATCCGCCGCGCCGCCTGACTTCGATCCACCGTTCCCCCCACTCTTTCCCCGGAGATCCCCACGATGACCAGCTGCTCCCCGCAGGGCGCCTGCCGCCTCCCCGCCGATCCCTCCTCGCCGCCGCTCCCGGCCGCCGAGATCGACTCGCTCCTCGAGCGGCTCGTGGCGGAGTGGCATGTGGTCGATCCGGGGCATGCCGCCACCGAGCTCGAGGGGCGGATCTGCGACCTCCACAAGTTCAACTTTCAGCTCTGGCATGAGGAAGACATCGCCCGTTCTCCCGAGGTGACCGATGCGCGGATCGCCGCGGTGAAGCGAAACATCGACCGCTTCAACCAGGCCCGCAACGACGCCATCGAGAAGGTCGACGACTGGCTCGTCACCGAGCTTGCCGCCCGCGCGATCCAGGCCGCTGCCGGCACCCCCGCGGCCACCGAGACCCCCGGCTCGGCGATCGACCGGCTCTCGATTCTCGAGCTCCGCCGATTCCACATGCGCGAGCAGCTCGACCGTGCCGATGCCACCCAGGAGCACCGCGAGAAGGCGGCGGCCCGGATGGCGGTGCTCGACGCCCAGCGGGGCCATCTCATCGAGGCGATCGACCGTCTCCTCACGGAGATTTTCCTGGGGCAGCGGCCACTGCGTGTCTTCCGGATGATGAAGATGTACAACGATCCGACGATGAACCCTTATCTTTACAAGGCCCAGAGCCGGTCGGCGGCCTGATGCGCCCCGGCTCTTCGCCCCCCCGAAGTGGCTGTGCATGTTCGAACACCGCCGCGAATCGCTCCTCCCCAGGCAGGCCTTTGCCCGGCGGGTGGCGTGGCATCTCGCCAGCGCCAGCGGCCTGGTGGCGCTGGCGCTGGGGTTCGGCGTGCTCGGCTACCACTGGCTCGGGGGTCTCCCCTGGATCGATGCGCTTCTCAATGCGTCGATGATCCTCGGCGGGATGGGGCCGGTCGACCCGATGACGTCTCCGGTGGGAAAACTGTTTGCATCGTTCTATGCCCTCTTTTCCGGGCTCGTCTTCATCGGCGTGGCGTCGCTGGTCGTCGCGCCGTTCGGCCATCGGATCATGCACCGCCTCCACATCGAGGAGGAGTGATCCGGCGGGGGCGGTTGTGGTTCGGTCGGTGAGCGGGTGAAATGGGTTCGTCCCTCCCCTCTCCGGAGCAACCCGATGGCCCTCCAGAAAACGACCGCCGCGAAGACTTCCACGGCCAGGAAGCCGGCTGCCCCAGCCGCGGCCCAAGCCAGCAAGAAGCTCGCGGCGAAGAAGGTCGCGCCGCGGGCGAAGGCCTCCCCGAAGAAGCCCGCCGCGGCAACAACAGCCCTCCGCGCCGTCGCCAGCCGGCCCGGCGTCAACTCGGTGGGGATGAAGCTCGTGCCGATCCCCGCCGGCAGCTTCACGATGGGGAGCCCGCTCAAGGAGAGGGGGCGCGGCACCGACGAAGCCCAGCAGCGCGTCACGATCCATCATCCGTTCATCATCAGCCGCACGGTCGTCACCAAGGCCGAGTGGAAGGCCGTGATGAAGTCGGAGCCATGGAAGGGGCAGCGGTGTGTCGTCGATGGGAATGACGCGCCGGCGGTGTATGTCGACTGGCACGACGCGGTCGCCTTCTGCCGCAAGCTGACCACGCTGGAACGCGGCGGGGGATGGCTCGAGAAGGGGGAGCACTACCGGCTGCCGACGGAGGCGGAGTGGGAGTATGCCTGCCGCGCCGGCACGAAGTCGGCGTGGTCGTTCGGCGCCGATCCGCGCAAGCTCGACGACCATGCCTGGCACTACGGCAACACCGGCGATCGCAAGGAGGCCTACGCCCACCGCGTCGGCCTCAAAAAACCCAATCCCTGGGGCCTGTGCGACATGCACGGCAACGTCTACGAGTGGTGCTCCGACTGGTACAAGCCGGTGCTCGCCGGTGGCGACGATCCGCAGGGACCGTCGACAGGAACGTTCAAGGTGCTGCGCGGCGGTGGCTGGGGCTACGATCCGGCCCGCTGCCGGTCGGCCGATCGCAACAAAAACGTTTCCTCGTTCACCGACTTCTCCGGGGGCTTCCGCGTCGTCCTCGCCGGGGAGTGATCGGCGGCTGGCGCGCGGCCTTGTGGGGGGGCACCGAATGAGCAGGCTGTGGACGAAGAACCCCAGGCGATAGCGCCCTGGATGGAAGACCGAATTCTTTCCCCTTCCCACCTGTGGCCAGTTGAAAAGGGGCCCACCAGCTATGCGACTTCGCATCTATGTCGATACATCAGTCTTCGGCGGCTGCGAAGACGTGGAGTTCCTGAAACCTTCCCGCCGCCTCGTGAACGCAATGGCGACTGGTGAATACGTCTGTGTGATCTCCGAGGTGACCCTCCTCGAGTTGGAAAACGCCCCGGCGCCGGTTCGTGAACACTTGGAGCGGATTCCAGAGTCGCTCATCGAGGTGCTGCCGCTCGATGCCGAGGCCGAGGCGCTGGCTACCGAATACATCCGCGACGGTGCGGTAGGAAAGCACCAACGGGCCGATGCGCTTCATATCGCGATTGCGACAGCGGCCCGAATCGATGTGCTCGTGAGCTGGAACTTCAAGCACATCGTCAACCTGCGGCGCATTCATGCGTTCAACGCGGTAAACTTGAAACGGGGGTATCCGATCCTCGAAATCCGGAATCCTCGGGAGGTGATCGGCGATGAGTGAGATTCAAAAGCAGCAGGGTACGGCGGTCGATCAGATGCGACTGGTCCGTGACCAGCTCAATCGGGAGATCGAAGCAACGAGTAAGCAAGGTTTGCTCGATCGCGTTCACGGCCATCAGTACACGAATCCCCTCCTGCAGCGATTGGCCTCGAAAGCCGCGGACAAGGCCGAGGTGTCCGGGACCGTCCACGGCGGTTCCTGATCGTTGCCGGACTTCTTGGCCCGCGGCCGGTCACGAATCGCAACAAAAACGTTTCCTCGTTCACCGACTTCTCCGGCGGCTTCCGCGTCGTCCTCGCCGCCGAGTGATCGGCGGCTGGCGCGCGGCCTTGTGGGCCGCGCACCAGCGCCTTTGGATCGCCCTCGGGATCGAATGGTTCACCAGCCGAAACCGCGCCGCCAGCTGCGCCTCGCCACACGGCCACCGACACGCACGGCATGCGCAGTCGGCCCGACGTACACCGGCGCGGGGCGATAGACCGGCGCTACCACCACGGGGCGATAGACCGGCGCCACCACCACGGGGGCATAGACCGGCGCCACCACCGCGGGAGCATAGACCGGCCGTGCGTAGACAGCGGCCCCGTAGAACGGCGGTCGGTAGCCCGGATAGCCCGGATAGCCCCAGGCGACCGGACTGAACGGCGCGACGTACCTCGGCCCGAAGGCTGGACCAAATCCCAGCCCATAGCCCGGACCAAATCCCGGCCCGAAGCCACCCATCGCCACCGGCCCGCCCCAGCCCCAGCCGCCGACCCACAGGCCCTGGGCGTTGGCCGACTGCGGAACGCAGGCGAGCGCCCCGCAGACCAGCGCCGCCATCAACCCACGACGAATGCTGTTCACTGTTTTTAAGATCTCCGGAGGTATCTGGGCCCGCCATGGGGCCCGTCACGATTCAACCTACCGCTTTCCGTCGGAAATCGCGCGTCTACGGACGCCGAACGAAAGGAAGTTCTGCCGCGGTCGCCGGCAGGCCGGTCCCGCAGCCGGCTCCATGCCCGCCAAAACCCTCGTTTGGAGCGGTCTCGGGAGGGGCGGCCGGGGCCTCCAGCGGCCGGGCCCGACGCCGAGCATGACCCGATCATGCCCCACAGCCCGCTACACTTGGGTGCCAGCATCTCGCTGCCAGCAGTCTTCTCCCGCGCCGCCGGCTCCTCCCATGCCGCTCATCGAGGTCACCGCGGTCGCCAAGCACTACGACCTCGGCACGGTCCGCGTCGAGGCCCTCAAGGGGGTGACGCTGGCGATCGAGCGCGGGGAGTATGTCGCCCTCGTCGGCCCGTCGGGGTCGGGGAAGTCGACGCTCATGAACACGCTCGGCTGCCTCGACCGCCCCAGTTCCGGAAGCTACCGGCTCGACGACCGGGAGGTGGTGACGCTCTCCAAGGATGAGCGCGCTGCGGTCCGCAACCGCCACCTCGGCTTCGTGTTCCAAAACTTCAACCTCCTGGCGCGGACGTCAGCGCTGGAGAATGTTGAACTGCCGCTGATCTATGCCCGGGGGATCCCCGCCCGCGAGCGGCGCAAACGGGCCCGCGAGGCGCTCGAGAGCGTCGGCCTCGCCGACCGGCTCGACCACCATCCCGCCCAGCTCTCCGGCGGCCAGCAGCAGCGCGTGGCGATCGCCCGGGCGCTCGTCAACGGCCCCTCGATCCTGATGGGAGACGAGCCGACCGGCAACCTCGACAGCCGCACCGGCCAAGACGTGATCGCGCTGTTTCGCCGGCTCAACCGCGAGCAGGGGCTGACGGTGATCATCGTCACGCACGATCCAGAAGTGGCCGCCAGCGCCGATCGCATCGTCACGCTCCGCGACGGGCTGATCCTCTCCGACGTCCGGGCGGCGGCCCCCGTCGCGGTGGCTTACTCATAGCGCAGCGCCTCAATCGGATCGAGCCGGGCGGCGCGCCTGGCCGGATACCATCCGAAGAACACACCGACGATCGCCGCGAACAGGATCGCGAGCACTCCCGCCGGCACCGAGACGACAATCGGCCAATCGGTGCCGCTGGAATAGGCATTGATGGCCATCGTCAAGCCAGCCGCGCCGGCCACGCCGAGCGTGAAGCCGACAAGCCCGCCGAGCGCCGAGAGGAGGACTGCCTCGAGGAGAAACTGCCGGAGGATGTCGCCACTGGTGGCCCCCAGCGCCATCCGCAGGCCGATCTCCTTGGTGCGCTCGGTGACGCTCACGAGCATGATGTTCATGATCCCCACGCCGCCGACGAGGAGTGAGATCCCGGCGATCGAGGCGAGCATCGCCGTCATCACGCCCGTCACGACGCCGAGCGCCTTGGCGATCTCGGTGGTGTTTTGCACCTGGAAGTCGTTCACTTGCCCCGGCGCGATCCGGTGGCGGTCGGCGAGGAGGTGGCGGATCTCCCGTTCCGTGCCGCGCATCCCGTCGACACTCCGGGCGGAGACGAGGATCGCGTGCACCCCCTTGAAGCCGTTCCCCACCAGCCGCTTGCGGGCCGTCGAATAGGGCATGAGGAGGATGTCGTCCTGGTCGTCGCCGACGATGTTCGCCCCCTTCTTCTCAAGCACCCCGATGACGCGGAAGGGAATGTTGCGGATGCGGACGATCTGCTGAAGAGGGTTGGCTGTCTGGAACAGCCGCGCCGCGACGGTGGTGCCGAGAACGCAGACCTTCTCCGCCCCCGCCACGTCGCGCTCGCTAAAGAAGCCCCCCCGACGGACCTGCCAGCTCCGCACCGTCGGGTAGTCGACCCCGACCCCGAACATCTGCTTCGGGCTCCAGTTGGTGCCGGCATGGATCGCCTGGCCGGCAGCGGCCACCAGCGGCGTGACGGCAAGCACGCTTTGGCACTCCGAGGCGATCGCATCGACATCCCCTTGGGAGAGGGTCTGGAGCGGCCCCTGGCGCACGCCTCCGCGTTCGCCGGTGCCGGGGATGACGACGATCACGTTCGTGCCGATCGCCGAAAATTGGCCGCGGATCATCTCGGCGGCGCTCTGGCCGACCGAGACGAGCGTTGTCACCGCAGCGATGCCGATGACGACTCCGAGCACGGTCAGCAGGGCGCGGAGCCGGTTCTTTTGGAGCGAGCGGAAGGCGAGTTGCAGCGTGACCATCGGTCCTCCGGGCTCGCGCCCGATTCAGTCGGTCCCCGTTCAATCGTCCTTGGGAGCGACCCCGACGACGAGCCTCTGCCCCGGCTCGACATCCCCGGAGACGATCTCGGTGGCGCGGTGGTCGCCGATGCCCGACGTCACCGGGATGCCGCGGAGGAGTCCGTCGGCCTCGACCACCCACACATGCCGTCGTTTCCGTTCCCCCTCCGCCTCGGCCTTGGCGCTCGCCGAAGGTGACTCGCCGCGGGCCTGATCGTCGGCCTCCAGCGCCGTCCCGTCGAGGATCACTCGGTCGGCCTCACGGACATGGTCGCGGACGGGATAGAAACGCAGCGCCGCGTTGGGCACCTTGATCACGCCGTCGCGCCGATCGACCTGAAACGAGATCTCCGCCGTCATCCCGGGGAGGAGCTTGAGCTCGGGGTTGGGCGTGGAGAGGACGACCGGATAGGTGACGACGTTCTGGGTGGTCGTCGAGGCGAGGCGGATCTGGGCGATCTTTCCTTCGAACACTTCGCCTGGGTAGGCATCGACGGAGAATTGCACCGACTTCCCCGATTCCTGCGCCAGGCGGATCTGGCCGATGTCGGCCTCGTCGACGGAGGCAAAGATCCGCATCTCACGGCGCATGTCGGGGGCAATAACAAACAGCTCCGGCGTCTGAAACTGCGCGGCGAGTGTCTGACCGAGCTCGACCTTGCGATCGATGATGATCCCGGCGACCGGCGCGAGGATCTTCGTGTAGCCGAGGTTCGCCTCGGAGGTGTCGAGGTTTGCCTCGGCCTGCTCGATGGCCGCCTCGGCCATGACGATCTCCGCCTCCATCCCCACGCGGGTGAAGTGGGCCTGATCGAGATCGCTCTCGGAGATCGACGCGACGTTGCGTTCGGCGAGGGCGTTGGAGCGGTCTTCCTCGCGGCGCGCCTGCTGGAGGCGGGCCGCACCGCGCTCGAGCTCGGCGCGGCGGGCGGCGAGGGCGGCCTTGTCGCGGGCAACAACGGCCCGGTAGGTGCGCGGATCGATCTCGGCGAGGAGATCCCCTTCCTTCACCTCGCCGTTGAAATCGGCGTGGAGGCCGACGATCGGTCCGGAGACGAAGGCCCCGACCTGAACCGACTGGACCGGCTCAATCGTGCCGGTGGAGTTGATGACCTCAATGACATCCCCCTGCTCGGCAGCGAGGGTGTCAAACTTCGGCCGGTTGCGGGCGGCCCACCAGGCGGTGGCCGGCTGCCAGCCCGCCGCCGTGGCACCGGCGAGGACCGCGACGACGAGGAGAAGTTTGAGGAGGCCACGCACGAGAAGGATTCTCTGAAGGTGATCACCACTATACCGCTGCCGCAGCGACCGGCCTCCGGGGGGCGGAGATCGCCGGCAGGAAGGGTCGCTCTGGCCCTGGGCCAGCCCCCCGTGCGATACTTTTCATATGCAGGGCCGCTTTTTCCCGCCCACGATCGCAGCGATGCCGTCTTCCGACTCAAGCCGCCGCGCCTCTTCCTGCCCTCGGCCGTCGCGCCGTGGCCTGCTCACGGCGGGCTTGGCGGGTCTTGGGGGGCTGTCGCTTGTCGATCTGCTCCGGGCCGATGCCAATCCTGCCGCCCTGCGGCGGTCGGTGATCCATGTTCATCTCGACGGCGGGCCGCCGCAGATGGACACGATCGACATGAAGCCCGATGGCCCGGCGGAGGTGCGGGGGGAGTTTTCGGCGATCGCCACGGCGGTGCCGGGGATTCACGTCTGCGAGTTGTTGCCCGGGCTTGCCAGGCTTGCCGACCGGTTTGCCTTTCTCCGCGCCGTCGTCGGCTCGGCCGGTCAGCACGACGCCTTCCAGTGTCAGTCGGGCTACGATCCGGAGCATCTGAAAAGTCAGGGGGGCTGGCCGGCAATCGGCTCGGTCCTCTCCAAGCTCCATGGTCGGCCGGGTGACACGGCGCCGTTGTTTGTCGATTGTCAGCAGGGGCGGGGGATGGTGCGCAACAGTGCCCGCCCCGGTTTCCTCGGGCCCGCGCATGGTCCGTTCCGCCCCGACCTCGGCGGTCTTTTTTTCCGGCCGCTCGAGCCGGGGATGGTGGGAGAGCTTGCGGCCCGGGGGAGCGACTTCGCCACATCACTCTCGCTCTCTCCTTCGCTCTCGGTCGACCGGCTGGGGAATCGCCGGGCACTTTTGAAGTCGCTCGACGGCTGGAAGCGGCAGGTGGCGTCGACGGATTCACTTGGGGCAGGGGATCGCTTCCACGATCAAGCGATTGGGATTCTGACCTCGGGGCGGGTGGCGGCGGCGCTCGATCTGGATTCGGAATCGCCGGCCGTGCTTGCCCGCTATTCCATGACGACGCCGGAGCTGCCGGCCTTCGAGACCGCCGACGGGCCGCGGGGGGTGCTCAAGTTTTTGCTCGCGCGGCGGATGGTGGAGGCAGGGGTGCGGTGCGTGAGCATCTCTTTAAGCGACTTCGACACGCATGCCGGCAACTATCCCCGTCTGCGGCAGCTGCTGCCGATTCTCGACGCAGGGCTGTCGGGGCTGGTCCTTGATCTCGAGGAGCGCGGGATGCTCGACGACGTGATCGTGGTGGTGTGGGGGGAGTTTGGTCGGACTCCGAAGATCAACAAGGATGGCGGTCGGGATCACTGGCCGGCGGTCTCGCCGGCGCTCGTTGTGGGGGGCGGGATTCGTGGCGGGCGTGTCCTTGGCGAGACGGACCGGTGGGGGGGAGCGGCGCTTGGCGGGGCGGTGACGTTCAAGGACGTGACGGCGACGATCTGGCATTGCCTGGGGATCGATCCGCAGGCGACGACGCTGACCGACGTGACCGGTCGGCCACATCCGCTGGTTGACCGCGGTCGGATCCTGTCGGAGTTGCTCTGACAAAACGCTCGTCCCGGCTCCCGCAGCCAGCAGCCAGCAGCCAGCCGTCGGCAGCCCGACAGCCCACAGCGTCCATCCCGAATCGGCTAACCCGCAGCGTGCTCCCGGCGGCCCGCGTCTGGCCTCTGGCTGCCAGATTTCGGGCTGGTCGGGGCGTCGACAACACTTCTTGTTGGCAGGGGTGGGGGGCCGTACGATGACCGGAGTCGGGGCGTGGCGGCCAAGCCGCGCCGGGCGTTTTGCTCCCGTAGCTCAGTTGGATAGAGCGGAGCTTTCCTAAAGCTCAGGTCGCAGGTTCGATCCCTGCCGGGGGTACCTTCTGTTTGCCGTTTTCCGGGGAGTGAAGGCGTTTTTCGCGGGATTGGTGCAGGCCTGACGGCTCTGGAAGAGCGTTGGGGAGCGTTGACTGTGCCGGAATCTGTGCCGGAGTTTGAGCCGCTCGGTCGAAGTCGGAGTCGGTCGTGGTCCGAACCGACGGGAAGCCGCCGTGGAGATCAGCACTAAACCCGCCCCATGCCCTGAACGCGTCGCCAAGCCGAAAGTTGACCGAGATGAATGTTCTCGTGGCCAGCCATGACGAACACAAAGCAGTCGCCGAGGGTTGGTAGAAACCCGCGGACCTCTTCGATCGGCGTCGATTCAGCCCAGCGGGATTCGGGGACACCGGCCAGGGCGGCGGCGACTCCAGCATGGGCGTCTTCGAGGGCCTTCAGCAGGACTGATTTTGACGGGTATTCGCTGGCATCGCTGGACGGGCTCGAGTTCCAATCGAACAGGGTGGTCCATTCGGGCGGGCACACGGGCTTGACGCCGACCATGGCCCCGAGCATGTCGGCGGTGCAGGCCAGATGGCCGAGCACCCAAGCCGCATGGTTCATCTCCGGGGCCGGCTGCAGGGCCATCTTGTCGTCGGGGATGTCGGCCACGAGGCGCTTTGCGTAGCCGAGGTTCAGGTTCCAAGCGTGGAGCAGGGGAGCGAGCATGCGGGGGCTCCGGGGCAGGGGACTTGCTGATCATTCCACAGCCATTTCACTCCAACCATCGGATTTTTTCCAATCACCTTCCGCCGCAAAAACCGAGACCGATTCACATGTTGTTTTCGTGAGGCCTGATTCAGGCGGCGTTTTGCACGACTCCGTCGGTGAAGATGCTTCCTGCTTCGCGGATGCCACGAAAGACGACTCCCTGGGGGGGCGTTGATGCCGGTTGCAAAAAAAGCTGCTGGGAATCCAGCGGAAGCGACTGCCTGCCAAACGGCAGCGATGCGCCATCCCCTGGCCCGCACGCCGTGCCAGCGCACAGCCTTCCAGAAAGAGAGGGCGAGCGCCGGCCTGCGAACCGGACTCGCACCCAAGAAACAATTTTTGCCCCCCCATCCCAGCGGGGAGGCACGGGGATGTGGTAGTCTCCCGCGGGGGTCTCTCGGCAACCCGTGGGAGGATGAGGCATGGCACCAGAGAGCGCGTCTGATTTCGACAGCGATCGCCCTGGGTCCCCAAGGCAGCCCGGATACTCGAAGCTGATTCAGGCGGCTCGCGGAGGCGGCCCAGAGGCGCTCAACGAGCTCCTCGGTGCCGTCTACGGCTATCTCAAGTTCGTCGCCGCCCAAGAGACGTGGCAGGCGTACTCGGCAAAGTGCGGCCTCTCCGACCTCGTTCAAAAAGGCGCCGTCGATATCTGGAAGGGCTTTCCGTCCTTCAAAGGTAACTGCACTGCAGAGTTCATCTGTTGGGTTCGCGCGATTATCAGGCATAACGCCGTCGACGAGCAGCGGAAGCAGCAGAAGCCTGCTCAGAAGCCAGGGCTGATCGACGACGACAACATCGCGGCGGCGTCTGCAGACAATCCTCTCGCCCAGGCCATCCAGAGAGAATCCGTAGCCGATGTCAAAGCAGCGCTCGCCCGCCTTCCCGACCACTATGCCGAGGTCCTGCGCTTGAAAGAGTGGGAGGGAAAGAAGTTCGCCCAGATCGGACACCAGATGGAGCAGTCTGAGGATGCGGCGAGGAAAGTGTGGTGCCGGGCGCTGGTGTGCTTGCGGAAAGAGCTCGACTCACGGCCCCTTGCCTAAGCCCGCTCCTGAAAACCACTGCCGCCGCATGACCCATCCACCCCAGTTTCCGGATGACCTGCCGGCTCATCCGCCCGCTGCTTCTGTCGGCAACGGTGAGCCACCGGGCGACACCGCCCCCCGCGACGGCCCCGCGGAGCTCAACGACGCGGAGCTCGTCCGGCTCGCAGCAATCGATGACCAACTCGCCGGGCTCGCTTCCTCCTCTGGCGACGATGAGGATCCGGGGGGGGAGATCACGCCGGAGATGGCGGAACTGCTCGATACCATTCTTCTCCTCCGGGGAGTGGCCGCAGAGGAGCAGATCCCTCCCGCCGAGCGGATGTTTGGCAAGTACCGGATCGTCCGCAAGATCGGCGAGGGGGGCTTCGCCGAAGTCTACGAGGTGATCAACACCAAACTCGTCCGCCGCGAGGCGCTGAAAATCGCCCGGCCGGAGATTCTCGTCGATGCGAGCAAAAAGAGGCGGTTTCGCCGCGAAGCAAAAATTGCCTCGCGGGTTTCCCATCCCAACGTCGTCGCTATCTACGAGGTGGGAGAGCACGACCGGATTCCCTATATCGCCGAGGAGCTCTGCGGCGAGAGCCTGCACAACTGGCTCACCCGCCACCCCGGTCCCGTCGATCCGCGCGTTGCCGCGAAGCTGGTCCGGCTGCTGGCCGACGCGGTGCATGTCGCCCACTCGGCCGATGTCGTGCACCGCGACATTACCCCGGGCAACATCCTCCTTGTGCCGAGTGCCGATGGCGTGCTTCCCCCCGATGACCGACCGTTGTCGCACGTTGGTGGAATGGCGCCGCAGGCCCCGCTCCGCCAAGATGTGAAACTCTGCGATTTTGGCCTCGGTGCCTGCGATGAAGTGTCGGACTCTGGATCAGACCTCCCGCCGCTCACCGTCTCTGGATCCCGGCTTGGCACGCCAGAATGGATGTCCCCAGAACAGATCGACGAGGAGTACGGCAGGGTCGACAAACGCACCGACATCCATTCCCTCGGCCTGGTCCTCGACCGCTTGCTCACCGGCCGCAGCCTGAATGCCGGCCGTTCGCCGACGGAGAGCTTCCGGCGAATCCTTCAGGTCGAGCCCGAGCCGGCCAACCGGATCGTGCCCGGCATCGCTGCCGATCTCGTTGCCGTCTGTTTGAAATGCCTGGCAAAGAAACCAGACGATCGCTATCCCTCCGCCGCTGAGTTGGCCGTCGATCTGGCGAGGTTTCTCGACGGCCGGCCGACGATCGCCAGGCCGCTCACGCCCCTGCAAAGGTTGGGCCGCTGGACGCGGCGCCGTCCGGCGATCGCCATCGGGATCGCTGCCACCAGCTTGGCGCTGATCCTGGGAGTGATGGTTGTCGGCCTCCTCGCTGACCAGGAGGCCAAATCACGCCGGGCTGGCCTGGCGCTTGCGGCAGCCATGGCCACTGGCCACCTTCGCCGCGCCTTCGAGTCGTACCGCACCGGCAATGGCGAAGCGGTGCTCGAGGAGTTGAAAGCCAGCATTTCCGCCGAGCCTGCGCTCTCTCGTTCGCTCGCCGGCGGCTGGCTCCTGGGGAGGATGCACGGAGAGATCGCCAGTCTCCTCGAGGGAGCAGCCGGATCTCCGCTTCAGACACTCCCCCCGCCCGCGATTCATTCCATCGCTCTTCAGCCGGGGGGGAGGGGAATGGCGACCGGCGCAGCCGACGGTACGCTCTCGATCCTCCCGCTGGCTGAGGATGGGACTCCGGCCGGCAAGACGATCTCGGTGGCCACCGGCCACGAGATCAACCATGTCGCCTACTCCATCGACGGCTCCTTGGTGGCAACCGCCGACGAGGATGGGCGAGTGTCTCTGTGGAGCGCCGAAGATGGCCACCATGTGCGGGACGTGGCCGAAGGCGGTGCGCCGCTGTTTGGCATCGATTTCGCGCCAGACGGGAAGCGACTGGCCTGGGCGGGAGCCGATCGGACGATCCGCGTGGCGCCGATCTTTGCCGCCATGCCGGGCGCAGGATTGATCGAAATGCGGCCGTTCGACCCCCCTTTGTCTGCCATCGATTCGGAGGCCCCCGATCTGGAGGCGATCCGGTTCCTCGACGATCACCGCCTGCTCGTTGCGGTCGACTTTCGGGTCTTTTTGCTGCGGATCCCTTCCGGGGAGATCGAACGCGAGTTCTCTGGGACGGAAGGGAACGTGCAGTCGTTCGCCCTCTCTGGCGACGGACGGCGGCTGCTTGTCAGCGGGTGGTCTGAGAAGATGGCTCGTGTCTGGGATCTGGCAACAGGGGAGTTGCAGCTGTCGCTGAAACGACATCCGCAGTGGGTTAAGGGCTGCGGGTTCTCGCCCGACGGCCGGCGGATTGTCACCGGGTGCAAGGATGGTGTGGTCCGCATTTTCGATGCTGCGAGCGGTCGCGAGCTCCACTCCATCGTGGGGCATGTCGGTCGCGTCTGGGATGTCTGTTTCCATCCCTCGGGCCGGATCCTCTCGGCGGGAGGGGATGGCACCGTGAGGCTGTGGGAGGCGGATGGACCATGGAACCTGTTCGGAACCCACCAGATCGCTCTGCCGACCTCGACCGTCCGAAGCATCGAGGCTCTTGGGGGGAAGGAGGTGGTGGTCTTGCCCTATGGCGGCGCGCCGCTGCGGATCGATACCGCTTCCCAAAAAATAACGACCAGCGACGAAGTGCACCTCACGGGGACAAAGCACTCCTTCTCCGCCTTCGATCCGTCACGGCGCCGGATCGCGATTGCCAGCGAGGAGGGGAAACGGATCTACCAACTCCCTGGCATGGAGCTGCTCACCACGGTCGATCACGCCCCTGGCGTTGCCTTGGCCTGGGGACCATCCGGCGAGTTCTTCAGTGGCATCCACAAAGCCGACGGTAGAAGCGGCAGCCTTCTCGCCCACTCCCTCGATCTGACGTCGTCGGAGACGATTGAGCAATACACCGAGAGCGTCGCATATCTCGCCGTCTCTGCCGGATCGCCCCCCCGCCTGGCCGTGGCGACCGGAGCGAAGATCCGCGTTCACGACTTGTTGGCCGACGGCTCGGTCGCCAAGAAGGGGAAGACGCTGGTCGACCTATCGGCGTCTGGCCTGATCGCCGCGGTCATGGCCTGGTCACCCGACGGAGATCGGCTCGCTTTCGGGACCCTCGGCGGGCAGGTATGGATCGTCGACGGCGTCAGCGGCAGCAGGATCGTCGAAGTGTCGTCGTTTGCCCATGCAGTGCGAGGAATCATCTGGGGGGATACCGGCCGGACGCTGATCGTTGCCGACGAGGAATGTGTCCGACTGTGTGATGCTGCCACCGGAATGATGTTTGACCAACTGCGCCCCGACTGGGCGATTGAGGCGCTGACGATGGTTGAAGGCGAGAGGGGCGGGCGCCGGCTCGCCGTCATCGGCAACACCTTTTCCGCCGTCGGCGACGCGCTCCCCTCCGGCCGCCTGCTGCTGTTCGATCTCGGCCGCCGCCTGAGTGATTCTGGCCGGGATCCATAGCGCCTCCGGCGGGCCATCCAGCTCCCGCGCGATACTGATTTCGGCACGCAGGTGTCTTAAAGTCATTGACACGTACCGTCAACAGATTCTGCAGAGGAGCATTGTTTGCTATCGGACTTCTGATCCGCTACTTTGACTTTGAAGTGCTTTTCCAAGACACACGCGTTCCATGCACGCTGCCCCCCCCCTCGATGGAGCGCCTCCCATGCGGTTTTCTTTTTTTAAACGTTCGCCGGTCGCGGCAGGCTTCCGCTCCACAGCCACCGCACGCCAGCACAAGCGTCTGAATGCCCGGCGGACTGCGAAACAGACATTTCGGCCGGGACTTGATCCCCTTGAAGATCGCCGGCTACTGGCCATCACCCCCGGCCAACTTTACACCGATGCCTCATTCACTGACGCCGACGGCGACACGGTGCGGGTGCAGGTAAGCGGAGCAGCCTCCTCCGCGCAGGGGTTCACCGTGGAACTCGCCGGCCTGGCGACTGACCACGCCGATGCCACGCGCATTAATCTGGTCGGGCTCACTGCCGTCCATGGCCTCCAGATTGTGGTCACCCCCACCGAACTGAGCACCAGCGCCGGGCTGGGGTTCAACCGGATCTACAGCGCCGGCTACACGAACGTCGACTTTGTCTCCGCTCTTTCCGACAGCGCCCATCCGGCATCGCCGATCGCGGCCCTCGGGGGGATCCAGCTCAGTGCTGCGGTGGTGAACTCGATCTCGCTGCCGGGCGTCGCCGTCGGCAACATCTCACTCGATGCCGGGCAGGCCCCCTTCATCGACCGCATCAACACCACCAACAACCAACAGGCCGCCGATTCGACGATGTACAACCCGGTTACCGGGTTGATCGATTTGGGGGGCATCGAGGCGGGCAGCATCGATTCGCTGGTGATCAATGGGGCCATCAGCGCTCCCACGGCCAATCCCTACGACATCTCCGTCACCAACGATTTCCGCAGCGTGATCAATGTCAGCGGCGCGATCGGAACAGTCGTTGGCCTGAGAAGTTCACTTAGCGGAGCCATCCGGGCCGCTTCCATCGGCTCAGTAAGGGTGGCGGCCATCGCGGGGGAAATCACCACGCGCAACACTGCCGAGGCCTTCTCCATCAACTTGCCGGCCAATTTTAAGGGATTTATCAATTCCGCAGGCCATCTGAATCTCGGCTTCCCCCTCAGTGATGGTGCGCTGATCACCGGCCAGATCGAGGCCGGCGGCGGAATCTCGGGCTCAGACAAAGCCTCGACCACCGACCCGATCCTCATTCCCGCCGGCTATCTCGGCTCGCTCTCCAACACGAGCCCAGTGGTCGGTATCGCCTCGATCGCCATTGATGGCGTGGGGCAACTTGGGGTCTCATCAGCTTCGAGTATCGGCAACATCTCGGCCGACGGCTTCACCGGTGATTTCGTCGTGCAAGCTGGCACTTCGATTGGCTCGATCGATGCCGGCAGCGGCACTCTCGAGGGCCACCTGCAGGCAGGAACAAGCATCGGCAACCTCAAGGCGGTGCGCAACATCCTCGGCACGATCATTGCCGGCGGCAGCGTTGGCTCGATCACCACCGTGGAAGGCAACCTGGAATCGCTCTCGATCATTGCTGGCGGCGATGTCGGCCCGCTGTCGCTCTATCAGGGAATGCTCGGCACATCGATCGTCGCCGGGGGCACCCTCGGCCCGATCTCAATCCCGGCAGGAGGACTCTCGCTCTCGTACCTGCGCGGCACCGATATCGGTCCTATCACCGTGACCGACGGCAGCATCGAGACCACCTCGATCGTGGCCACCCGTGATCTTGCCAGCATCAGCACTTTCGGCAGCATCGCCGGCTTTGGCATCTCTGATACAAGCCTCGTCGCCGGCCGGAACATCGGCAGCATTCTCGGGCAGGCCCACACCGGCTTTGGCATCGAACTGCTCAAGGTGGAGGCGGGGGGCAGCATCGCGAGTATCTCCGGAATCTCGTACGGCGAGTTCGGGGTCCTCGCCGGCGCCGGCATCAGCCAGTCGAATGTTGTGGCGGCCGACATCGGCGCCGTCCTCGGCCGCAGCGTCGGTGGCTCAGGCATCGAGGCGACGAGGATCATCACCCGCACGGTCTCCGGCACGGCGACTGGCCGAATCGCCTCCATCGAGGGGCACGGCTGGCAGGACGGCCTGCTCGATGTGGTGGCCGTCGCCCACACCGACATCGGGTCAATCAGTGGCGTATCGCTCGTCACCGGGAGCGGCATCCGCAACGGCTCGTTTGACGCCAACTACGGTTCCATCGGACAGATCACCGCCGCCGCCGGCGCCGACGGGGGCGACGGCATCTTCGGCACGCGGTTTCAAGCGACCGACGAAGCCAGCGGCGGAATCCTCGGGATCACCACTTCAGCCAATGCCAACGGCTTCGACGCCATGAACGGCGCCACCGTCTACGGCCGGCAGATCGGGGCGATCGTTGCCACCGTGCATGGCGGGCTCAACGGCAACGGCATCGTGGCCGGGGAGATTCGCGCTTTCTCAGGCCCGATCGACTCGATCACGGTCGACGTTCGCTCCATCAACGGTATCGGCATCCAAGACGGCCTGATCAGCGCCTCCGGCGACATCAGCAGGATCACTGTCAAGACCTTCAACAACAGCGCCATTCTCGGCGGCGACTTTCAGTCCCGGGGAAACTTCGGCGCGATCTACGCCGAGAGTGTGAAGGGGGGAAATGCCATTGAGAATGCCATCTTCTCTGCTCCAGGGCGAATTTTCTTTGCTCCGCAGGAGGACGAGGATCCCCGCGGCAGCTTTGGCACCATCACCGCCATCGCCGGCGGCACGAGTGCCCTGTCCAACGCGATTCTCAATTCCACGTTCACCGCCATCGGCGATATCGGGATGATCACGGCCAGCAGCAAGGGGGCGGGGGGCATCATCGGCTCCACGTTCACGGCCGACTCCGATGGCAACTACGATCCCGCCGCTGTTTCCGCCGGCCAGCGGACCGGCACGATTGCCGGCATCACCGTTGTCGCCGCTGGCAGACAACTGCTCGCGTCGTCGGGGATCGTCGATTCGATCTTCACCGCCGCTGGCATCGGCACCATTTCGGTCGATGTGCAGACGGTCGAGGGGGGGGATGGAATCAGTCGTTCCACCTTCACCGCCCGCACGGCTGTCTATGACGGCGTGGGCAATTTCAACAACACCGGCACCATCGGCGACATCGTCGTTAAAAACGCCGCCGATCAGCTCGGCACCGGCAATGGCATCACCTCCGGCAATTTTTTCGCCGGAGCAGCCGGTGGAATCGGAAACATCCGTGTCACCACCGCCAGCGGATCGGGGATCATTCTCAGCATATTCGATGCCTCAATCTTCACCCCCGATCTCGATCAGGGGCTCTACTCCTCGACGATTGGAACTATCACGGTGCAGACCGGGCGGGTGGTTAATCACACCTTTTTACCGGCGGGCATCACGCTCTCGAATTTTTCCTCTGCGGCTGGTATCGGCAACATCGCAGTCGATTCGATCGGCTCAGGGATTACCCTTTCGACGTTCATTGCCGACTTCGATTGGACGTTGAATAGCAACGTGCGGGGCGACATCGGCGATATCACGGTGCGGGTGCCAGGCCGAAACGCCAGCGGCGTCAGCGCCAGCAATTTCTCCGGATCGAGCATCGGCAACATCACCGTCCGGCTCACCGACAACGCCGCCCAGGGAATCAATGCCGTCGCCTTCAGCTTTTTCACGGCCTTGGCTGGCACGATCGGCAATATCGCTATCCTGCATTCGCAGACGGGCTTCATCTACACCACCCTCGGGGCGGGCTATGCAGTCCTCACCTCCGCCTTCACTGCCACCGTCGGGATCGGATCGGTGACCATTCAGGGGCGCACGCTCGGCGCCGTGTTCATCGTCTCGGGGGCTCCGGTTGTGCGAGTGGCGCGCTCGGCTGGCCCCGCGGCCACCTCGATCGGTCCGGTGAACATCACCCCCGATGGCTCGACGGACATCAGCTTCGAAACCACATCCACGATGGGACCGCTGAGCTTTGTCGATGCTCCGGCCGGCACGATCATCACGCTGAAGCTGGCTGCCTCTGCCGTGGGAAATATCGTCGTCAACGCCCTCGGGAGCCTGAATGTCGCCGACTTGAACCTCACGGCCAAGGTACTGGCTCTCGGCAACCTTGATGTCGATGGCAATCTCACCATGACCGCCTCCACGGCTCAGTCGATCGGCGCGATCACTGCGGGAGGCAATGCGGTGGTGAGCGCTCCGGTGGCCACCACACTCGGCCACGTCACTGCCGGGGGCAATGCCACGCTGACAACCCCCGCCGCCACCATGATCGGCAACGTGTCGGTGGGAGGGATGCTGTCGCTGCCCCAGGGCCTGCCCAACCTCGTGCAGATGGGATCGTTCACCGTCGGCTCGCTGGAGAAGGTGGCCAAGAACGTTCAGATCGGCGCCAAGACTGTTGCCGGCACAACGATCGGCGCCATCCAGATCGGCGCTGCCAACAAGGGGAAGGGCCGGTATGTTTTCGCCTTCGCCGGCTATGCAGGGAATCCGAACGCCACGGTGGCCGGCAAGGCAGTCAATGCTGCCACCGGCAATGGCCGGGTGGTGAACGGGGTGCAGTTCATCCGGACAACCGTCAAGGCTCCGACCAAGAAACTGGCCGCGGCTCCGAAGAAGAAATAAGAGCCCCTGTTCACCCTCCCTCCCGGACAGGAACTGCTCTCCATGAAACGCATATTTCGCAGGCCCACCCCCCCCGCCAGGCTGTTCTGCGAGTCGCTGGAAACGCGCTCCATGCTGGCGGTCGATACCCTCCTCGCCCCGGTAGCCCCACTGCCGTTTGGCAGTCCTACGGCTACTGATGCCAACGTCGTCGCGCCGGTCGCGATCCAAGCGTCTGCCGCAAGCGTCATGCCGGTGGCGGTCGTGCGCCTGGCAGACCCGGCCTATGGGGATGTCTTCCAACTTGTCACGCCCGATCGCGCGAATGGCTATAGCCTGGAACAGCTCGGGCGTACCGTGGGCGCTGGCGTGGGGATTGCCGGCGTGGAGGTTCCGGCGGGGGCCACGCTCGAGTTGCAGGTGCTCTCTGGGCTCAGCTTCTGGAACGGCAGCGGACAGCGCCCCTCTTTCGCGCCAGTGCGGGCAGGGGTGGAATTGGATGTGGCCAGTGGAGGACAGAGCCTCCGTATCGGAGCGACCACCGACCAGCTCCCCGGCACCGGGACGATCCGCCGCACCATCGATATCGGCATCTCGGACGGCCTGCCGCTGCTGCGGTCGATCGATGTCACCATCGGCACCGGCGGGAAAAACAATGCCTTTGCTAAGCCCGGCGCCCCCGCCGGGATCTACGTTTTTACTGGCATGTGGGGAGTGCGCGGGGCTCCGAATGTACGCGACTCCGTTCCAGTCACGTTTGTCTTCAATGTGGGTGGACTCCCGCTGCGGTTGCTCGAGACGGCAGTCGATGCCCTGAAAAACCCGGCAACACGCCCCGTCGCGATCGTGGCTGCCTTCGCGGAGCTGGTTGAGCCGACCGGTCCCGGCCTGCAATTTCTCCGCGTGCAGATCGCTTGTTCCGATCCCGTCACCGCCGTGGGACGCTCGCCGCAGCTGCCGATTTTCTTCGGCACCACGCAGCGCATGGCGGTACTGGATCCCTCCGCGCCGCGAAGTCATGTCAGCCAGCTCACGTTCGTCTACACCCTCACCCCGCAGGACGCCACCGCCGGGGCTGTGGTGTGCGGCAGGTCGCTCCGGCTTCCCGCGGGGGCTTCGCTCCGCTCCGCCGGAAGCACGCCCATGATCCTCAGCCTGCCGCAGGGGATCGCCACCACCATCCCTCCCGACCTCCGGCAATCGTTCGTGGAGGTGAGTGCCGACATCAGCCGCAACACCACGTTCAAGCGTGGCAGCGTGTATGTCATTCCGGCAGAGGTTCACGTCCTCGCCGGCGTGACGCTCACCATCGACAACGGCGTCACGGTCCTGATCCGCAATGGCCTAGTTCCTCGCCGGCTTCTCAACACTGCAGCGCTGATTTTCGACAGCGGTTCCCGCCTCCAGGCTGATACTGTTTGGTTCAAGGCGGCTGATGCCAGCAACGCCATCGTGCCCCGGGCCGACAACGGCGGCGTCTTTTTCCTGGGCACTTCCCGGAATGCCTCCAAGGATGGTATCGACGTCAACGTGGCCACGTCCTCCGGACGGTCTGCCTTCACCGCCAACCAGATCTTTGCCTCTTATCTGGGGCGCACAGATCCGTTCGGTCGCCCGGGCGACGTGGGGGACGACATCGACGCGATCTCCGTTCTCGGCATGGGCCAGACCGAATGGCGCATCAAGGCCGTCAGCAGCGACTACTCAGGCGACGATGGATTTGATGTGACCAACTCCTCGATCACGCTCGACAGGCTCAGCGTCTTCGATCCAATCGAAGATGGCCTCAACATCAGCAGCAGTTTCGTGAGAATCCAGACATCGCTCAGCGTGGCCAGTTCCCGCCTCCGGCCTTCCGACGGCGACCGCGAACTGTTTGATCTGGAGGTCGACAATGGACCGTCGCGGGTCGTGATCGACCGTCTGACAGCTGTTGATCTGCGCGGTTACTGGGGCAGCCCGTACGACGAGGTCAACCTCAACTCGCTCGACATGCCCCCAGCGCCCCGCCGCGGATCGCAGAGCGTGTGGTATGAGTTCACCGGCACGCTGCGCAAGGGCCCGGCGATCATTTACTCACTCAAGGCTGACTAGCCCTTCAACAAGCGAAGGGCGACCGCATGGTAGGAACGCACGGGTAAAATCGAGCGTAGGCCGCTTGCTCCAACAAATGGACGGCCGTACACTTCTCGCCGGCCGCTGATCGTTGCCGACGAGGAATGTGTCCGACTGTGCGAAGCTGCCACCGGAACGATGTTTGACCAACTGCGCCCCGACTGGGCAATTGAGGCGCTGACGATGATTGAAGGCGCGAGGGGTAGGCCCCGGCTCGCCGTCATCGGCAACACCTTTTCCGCCGTCGGCGACGCGCTCCCCTCCGGCCGCCTGCTGCTGTTCGATCTCGGCCGCCGCCTGAGTGACTCTGGCCGGGATCCATAGCGCCTCCGGCGGGGGAGTTTCTTGAGCCTGTTCACCCGCACCGCGCTGCCGGCGAACAGCCCCTTCGGAATCGCGCCGGCGGCGTGGATATCGCGAGTGACCGCTGAGACACTGGGCAAACAGATTGCCTCAGCAGGCTGCTTTAACGGTTGCCAGCGGGTTGGTGCTGCCCGTATCGCCCGTCGAGGATCCC
>CAMBFA010000023.1 GCA_945865325.1 Candidatus Kuenenia stuttgartensis | reverse complement strand
ATCTCCCGCTCGCGGGCCGCCGACCGACTGGGGCGAGCTCGTCCAGGCGCATGACGACCGCGACGTCTTTCAATCGACGGATAGAAGAGCTGCCCGCGATCGACATCCACAGCCTCTGACCGCTGCCGGACGCGAGGTCACCACGAAGTCGCCAGGTGGCCCGACTCGGAGAGACTCTGCGCCGACGGCAAGAAAAACGACACTTCAGGGGGGAGGTGGCCGACCCCGGGACCCGCTTTCTGGGCCGGGGCAAGCCCGGCAGGCGGGAGCAACCGGCTCACGAGTCCCTCAGCAGTAGGGCAACGCTTGTGGAAGTGCCATTGACCGGGCTATCCTTTCTTGCTCGTGAATACGATCTTGCTCGTGGAGAGCGACTGGAATGGTGCGCAGGGCGTACGAAGTCCCCCACCACCGCTGCGATGGTACCACACGCCCGAGCCCGCCGCCCGGCCCCAGTCACCCACCGGGATCGGTCCCCACCTTCCCTGATCGGCTACGATCTCCCCGTCCCGCCCGCGCCCGAGAGACGGGTGCGGGCGGCTTCTCCACCGCATCGCCCCGGAGCCTCAACATGCGCCTCCGTACCCCTCTCGTCGCCACCATCCTCTCCCTGCCTCTGGCCGCCACTATGACGCTCGACGCCTCCGCCCAGGCCCCGAAGGAGGAGTTTAATTACGACGAGGCTGCCGTCCGGGAGTACACCCTTCCCGATCTCCTCATAATCCCCGAGGGAGATGGCCCCGATGGCGAGGCCATCACGTCTCAGGAGGCGTGGCTGACGGTGGCCCGGCCGCGCTGGCTTGGGCTTCTCGAATCGACCGAGTACGGCCGGCTGCTGCCGGCGGTGCCGGTGACGGCCGAGGACGTCGAGCGTGGCCCTGGCCCCGACGGCGCGACGCGCATCCAGGCCCGCCTCCGGCTCGGCCACGGTCCCGACGCGCCGGTGACGGAGGTCTTGCTCTATCTTCCGTCGCCGTCCCGCGGCGACACGCCCGAGCTTCCGTCGCCGTCCCGCGGCGACGCTCCTGAGCGCCTGCCGACGTTTCTCCATCTCAATTTCGGGGGTAACCATGCCGAGTCGGCCGATCCGGCCGTCCGCATCCCATCGGGCTGGGTGCCCAACGGCAAGGACACCGGCGTCGACGACAACCGCGCCAAGGCCTCGTCGCGCGGCACACTCGCCAGCCGCTGGCCGGTCAAGCTCCTCCACGACCGCGGCTATGCCACCGCGACCGCCTCCTGCGGCGACGTCTTCCCCGACCATGCCGATGGCCGCAAGGCCAGTGCCCTCCCCTCGCTCGGTTACGTCGTCCACGACGCGCGGATGGTGCGCGGCGACGAGCCCGGGGCGATCTCCACGTGGGCCTGGCAGCTGTCGCGGATCCTCGATTGGCTCGTGACGCTCCCCGAGATCGACCCCACGCGCGTGATCGTCGTCGGCCACTCGCGCCTCGGGAAGACGGCGCTGTGGGCCGGCGCCGGCGACGAGCGCTTCGCGATGGTCGTCTCGAATGAATCGGGCTGCGGTGGGGCGGCGCTGGAGCGACGCAACTACGGCGAGACGGTGCGGCGGATCACGACGTCGTTCCCCCATTGGTTCGCGCCGACGTTTGCCACCTACGCTGGCCGCGAGACGGAGCTCCCGATCGACCAGCATGTCGTGCTCGCGATGACCGCACCGCGGCCACTTTACGTGTCGAGCGCCGTCGAGGATCGCTGGGCCGATCCGCGCGGTGAGTTCCTCTCGGCGGTCGCTGCCGGTCCGGTGTGGGGCCTGTTCGGCCGCACGGGCCTGGGCACCACCACCTTCCCCGCCGTCGACACGCCCATCGGCGGCACGATCGGCTACCACATCCGCTCCGGCCCCCACGACATCACCGCCGTTGACTGGGGCCACTTCGCCGATTTCGCCACGCGGGTCCTTCCGACCAAGGAGGGGCGGTAGCCGGGCCATCCCCTCACGCTTCCGGCTAACGCCCCTCGATCGACGGGGCGAGCGTCGACGGCAGCGGTTCCTGGGTCTCCAGGGGGGGGACGACCGGGGTCGCCTTGCCGAGGGCGACGGCCAGGCTGTCTGCCGCCTCCTTGGCCCCCGGATTGATCGCCAGCACACGGCGGAAGGCGGCGATCGCGGCATCGTTCCGCTCGAGCTTGTAGAGCACCACCCCGAGGTTCGTCAGGAGCATGACGTCGTCCTTCGAGCGCTTGAGCAGTTCGCGGTAGATTGCCTCGGCCTCCCCGAATCTCCCCGCCACCGCCAGCGCCTCGGCCTCGGAGCGGAGTGCGGCGTCGAGGAGCTGGCGGGGCTCCTCGGCGCCGGGGGCCAACTCGACGGCGCGGCGCAGCGAGGTGATGCCGGCCGTCCGATCCCCCCGGCTGATCTGCACGATCCCGAGCTGGCACCAGGGTTCGAACTGGTTCGGAAAACGATCCCGATCGGTGAGATCCCGGAACCACTTCTCCGCCTGCTCGTTCCGCCCGGCCGTGACAAGCGCATGGCCCCGGTTCATCTGCACCGGCAAGACCTTGGGAAGGAGTTCCGTCGTCACCGCGAACTCCTCGAGGGCCTCGTCGGTACGCCCCAGCGCCATGTACGTGCTGCCGAGGTTGTTGTGGGTCTCGCCGAGATCGGGGCGGAGGCGAGTGGAGTTGGTGAAGTGGTGGAGGGCCCCCTCGAGATCACCGCGGCCAGCTTTCCGCGCCCCGAGCCGGTTGTGAGCCTGCCAGGCATCGGGATTGGATTCGAGCGTGTGGGTCCAGAGGGATTCCTCGTTGGCGAAGACATGCGCGTAGCGGAAAGACCAGCCGGCCAGCCCGGCCAAGAGGACGCAGGTGAAGCCCAGCGCCCCGATCTGGAGCGGCTGCCGAGCCGAGGCGAACCACGCCGCCGCCGCCGCACACAGCGGCACGATGATGCCGATGAGCGCCACGTAGTTGAAGTGGTCGGCGACCCAGGTGATCCGCATGTAGGAAATGGTGATGAAACCGAGGATCGGGAAGATCATGAGAAGGAAGAATCCGAGCCCGAACAGCGCGTGCCGGGCTGCGGTCGGCGCGGACGCGGTCCCCCGTCTTGACCACAGCCAGCAACCGGCCGCGACGAGGATCGGCCAGGGGAGGAATTGGAGGATCTGCGGAGGGTTGACCTTCCATTGCGGGTAGATCGGGAGGAGATCGAACGGCCAGACCACCTCCCGCAGATAGAACAGGATCGCCATCCCGGCGGTGGCAGTCCGCGACAGGAAGCCGACGACCGAGAACAGGTCGGCGACGGGCATCTTCTCCTCACCGATCGCCCGGCCGTGCTGGTAATAGATCGTGACCAGACCGAGGACGAGGGAGACGAGGAAGAACGGTGCCGCCGCGACCACGTCACGCGTGGTAACCCCTCCCCGCTTCCACCAGGCATGGATGAGGAGGACCACCGGGAACATCACCACCGAGGTCTTGGCGAGCATCGCCAGGGCAAAGAAGACGACCGCGAGCACCAGATCGACGGTGCCATTGCGGCGATCGCCGCTCTCACCGTCGCCGCCATCCCCCCACACCGCATCGTCATGCCTGGCGAAGAAGATCGCTGCGAGGAGGAAGAGGGGGAGTGAGATCGTGTTCTTGATTTCCGACACCCAGGCCACGCTCTCCACGCACACCGGGTGGATCGCGAACAGCACCCCGGCCAACCAGGCCCCCGGGATCCGCATCACCACCAGCAGCCGCCACAACAGGAGCGCTCCGCTGGCATGGAGGAGGATGGTGACGGCATGGTAGCCGGTGGAATTCGTCCCGAAGAACGGCCATTGGGCCCACAGGGCGGTGTAGGAGAGGGGGAAGTAATCGGCCCCCGTCGGGCCGACCCAGAGGCTGACGAGCCCTTCGAGCGACGCTGACTGGACGACGGGATTGGCCGTGAGGATCGTATCGTCATCCCACAGCCAATCGCCGTGGTAGGTCGGGGAATAGATCCACAACACCGCCAACAGGATCAGCCCCGCGCGGAAGAGCAGATCACGGACCGCGGCAACACGACCAGTTCCCCGGGCAGCTTCGTCCGCGGGGGGAGCGACGACCGTGGACGGCTGCCGGACCTTCGTTTTCTGCATGGATTCCGCTGCCAGTAAGAAAAAAAAGGGAACGGGAACACCATGCCAAGCATATCCCCAAATTTCAGGCCAAGCGGCCCCGCGGACGCTTCCCGGGGATTTCTCAAGGCCGGATGCACCACAGGCTGTTGTGCGTCCGGAGGAAGATCCGCCCGTCGACGCACACCGGCGTCGCCACCGTCATCTCGCCGACACTCCCTTCCCCGACGACCTCGAACCGGCCAGTGCCGTCTGCCGGCCCGGCGAGGAGGGCGCTTTGGCCATCCTCGCGCGTCACGAGGATCTTCCCCTCGAGGAGTACCGGTGAGGCGCTGTAGGCATGACGATTCTTCGGCAATTCCACCTCCCACATGGTTTTGCCGGTCGGGGCGTCGAGGCAGGCCACCTTCCCCTGGTCGGTACAGACAACGAGCTTCCCGTCCTGGAAGGCTGGCGTCGGCACGTCGGCCCCGAGATCCTTCCGGGCCCACGCGACGTGCGACGTGGTCACGTCCCCCTGTCCGCCGCGTTTCACGGCGGTGAGCGTGCTCCCGCGGGCATAAGGGGCGATGACGAGATCGTCCGCCACCACCGGCGAGGCGATCGAGCGGAAGTATTTCTCACCGGCGGGATTCAGCCCCCCCACGCGCCACAGCTCGCGGCCGTCGGTGGCGTCGTGGGCGGTGACATGGTCCGCGCCGAGGACGAACATCACCTCGTCAGGCTCGCCGAACCGCTCCTCCCCCTTCACCACCAGCGGCGTCGAGTAGCTCTGCGCCGCCTCCTCCGGGGCATCGAGGTTGCGGTCGTGCTTCCAGAGGAGCTTGCCGTCGGTGCGGCCGAAGGCGGCGAGATAGCTCGGTCCGGTCTGCATCACGGCCACGACGACCGCGTCGCGCGTCAGCACCGGGCTCGTGCCGAGATCCCACCACAGCGTGTCCTCGCCGAACCGCTCCTGGAGATTCTCCCGCCAGGCCACGACGCCGGTGGCGAGGTCGAGCGCGGCCAGCTCCCCACTCTTGAAGTAGACCCAGACATGCTTCCCGTCGGTCACCGGCGAGGGATTGCAGCCGGTCGCCTTGGCATGCTTCCCCGGCTTCTCAGGCCCGAGCGAGCGCCGCCAGCGCTCCTTACCAACGCGGTCGAAGCAGATCGCCGCGTCCTTGCCGTCGATCGCGCAGGTGAGCACGATCGAGTCGCCCCACACCGCCGGCGTGCTCGCCCCGAGCCCCGGCAGCGTCACCTTCCAGGCGACATGCGCCTCCGGGCTCCAGCTCGTCGCAAACCCGGTCCCGGCGGCGACGCCATCGAGCGCCGGACCGCGCCAATTGGGCCAGTTCTCGCTTCTCACAGGCGAGAGGAGGGCGAGGGAAGAGGCGAGGAAGATGACAAGGAGGAAAGGGTGAGAGTGCGTCACGGCGTGCGGGCTCCTGGGGGAAGTCGGCCCGGCGTCCACCAGGCATCGAGGGTCGTGCGGAGTTCGGCCACCACGTCGGGATGCTCCGCGGCCATGTCTCGGTTTTCACCGCTGTCGGTGGCGAGGTCAAACAGGCGCGGCGATCCCGATTCAAGCCACGCCCGGCTGTCGTCATCGAGGGCCGCTCCCTCGACGTCGAGCCGCGGGTCGGTGGCGAGGAGCCGCTCGGGCACGACGAGCTTCCAATCGCCCCGGACGGTCCACCGCCAGAGGAGGCTCGCCGCGGGATCGTCGAGGTCAACAAGCGTGTGGGTGAAGCACTCCCCGAACACCGCCGGACGGGCGGCCACGGCGGCGGGATCGAGGAGATCGACCCCCGGCAGCCCTGCCGGCGCCGCCACGCCGCAAGCGGCGAGGACCGTCGGCACGATGTCGAGGCTCGACACCGGTACATCACACGCGCCCGGCGCGATCCGCCCCGGCTGGCGCAGCATGATCGGCGTCCGCACGCCGCCCTCGTAGGGGGAGCGCTTCGAGCGCGGGGCATAGCGGGGATGGTCGGGGCTCTGGATCCAGCCGTTGTCGGTGACGAAGACGACGAGCGTGGTCTCGGTGAGCCCCCTGGCCTCGAGGAGGTCGAGGAGCTGGCCGACCGTGCGATCGAAGCGTTCGACATTCCCCCAGTAGCGGGCGACATGGGGGCTCGGCGCGACGACACAATAGTGATCGACAAGCTCGGTGGGCGGGTCGTGGGGATCGTGGGGGAGCATCGGGGCATACCAGACGAAAAACGGCGATCCCTCCCCCTGGCAGGCATCGATGAAGGTCTCGATCGGCTCGAGCGTCTCGCGGCCGATCGCCAAGCCGTCGTCGCCGTGCCGCTCGCCACGGGTCATCCCCGCCGTGAATCCCCCGCGCGAAAAATCCCCCTGCCACCACTTGCCGGTCTGGAGAGACCGGTAGCCGTCGGGGGCAAGAAGCGCCGGGAGCGTTGGCCAGGCGGCGAGGTGCCGATTCATCGCCTCGCGTCCGTCGCGGAAGAGGCGCTGGCCCTCCGGCGTGTTTCGCGCCAGCCGGTCGCTGCCGGGGGGATCGTTGCCGACGATCCGGTGCTCATGGGGAAAGCGGCCGGTGATCAGCGACGCCAGGCTCGGGCAACAAAGGCTCGACGGGACATACCCACGGCGGTAGAGCAGGCTTTCGCGCGCCAGCCGGTCGAGGTGGGGCGTCCGCAGATGGGGGTGCCCCATGAAGGCGAAGTCGCCCCAGTGCTGATCGTCGGAGACTATGAAGAAGATGTTCGGCCGGTCGAGGACGGCCGGGTCCGCGCCGGCCCGGCTTCCCGGCTCCCCCCAACCCGCTCCGCAGAGAAGCCAGAGAACAACGATCAGCCAGAGGCGGCAAAGCGGGATCACGGGGCGGGCTCCATCTCAAGGGTGGGGAGGCCAACAAACGCTGCTACCGACCCATTCCCTCCCATCCTCCGTATCCTACCCGTCGCCACTGCCAACCTCTTCCAGCCTCGTTTTGTGGCCGGTCCGACGGCTTGGTGGCTGCCGCGGCGAGGGTTATTCTGATTGGAAGTTCGCTGCTTCGTCGGCGGGCAGGGTGTCGCTCGCCGGTCCCTGTCAGGGTTCATTCGGCGACGGTTTTGGAGAACTCTCGATGGACAGGCAGATCCTTCCGCTGCGCGATCGGGTGACCGGCTGGTTCGGCGGTGCCCCGCGGAGCCGGCAGGCTCGGCGCCACCGCCCGGGGAGCGCCCGTCGCGAGCTTGCCGGCGAGGCGTTGGAATCCCGCCACATGATGGCGATCGTCGTGGCGAAAGCGCTTCCCGATCTGGTGATCGCGCCGGGAGCGGTGGTCGCCGCGATCGACACTGCCGCGGAGTTCGCGGTCAGCGACGTGACCGTCCAGGGGACGGTGGTGAAGATGGCGACCCAAAACGGGGCCGGGGCCTCGGTCGACAGCCTGTTCGTCGAGCTCTACGACAAAGCGATCGCCACCCGGTCTGCCGCGCCGATCTCGACGGCCAATTTCCTCTCCTACGTCAACAACGGGAGCTACACCTCGAACTTCTTCCACCGAGCCACCGATTTCGCCGGCGACTTCGGGCCGGCGAAGTTTCTCCAGGGGGGCGGCTTCATCAACGCCCCAGGCAGCCCGAACATCGGCACGGTGGCGACAACTGCCCCGATCAGCCTCGAATGGGCCGCCGACCGCCCCAACGTCAAGGGAACGATCGCCTACGCCCGGACGTCCGAGCTGAACTCGGCGACAAGCGGCTTTTTCTTCAATGTCACTGACAATCCCATGTTCGACGGGACCGGCAACCAATACGCCACCTTCGGGCGTGTCATCGGCGGTGGCCAGGCGATCCTCGATGCCTACGCCAAACTGCCCCGCGTCGACGGCGGTGGCCCGTTCGCCACGGTGCCGGTGAGCAGCACCGTCGGCCTCGTCGACGCCAACATCCGCGACCGGCTCCTGATGCTCAACACCGCCACGGTCGTCGCATCCCCCCAGACGGCGGTGGGGATCGTGGTGGACAGCTCTGATCCGACGATCGCCTCGGTCGTCGTCGATGCTGCTGGCAAGCTCCGGCTCACCGTCGGGCAGACCCGCGGCACCGCGATCATCACCGTCATCGCCACCGATCTCTCCGGGGCGTCGGTCCAGGACGCCTTCACCGTCGCGGTGGGGATCCCCGGGATCGGCGTCGCCGATGGCGTCACCGCGATCACGAGCGCCCAGGCCCAGGCGATCTCGCTCGGGGCTGCAGCCCTCAACGCCGTCGCCACGTCGAAGACATTCACGATCCGCAATCCGGGCGATGCGCCCCTCTCGATCACGGGCGTCACGCTCCCGGTCGGCGTGAAGCTCGTCGAGGCCGCGCCGACGAGCATTCCCGCCGGTGGCACGGCGAATCTCATCGTCGCCCTCGACACCGTGGCCCTCAAGGCCGTGAGCGGCTCGATCGCCATCACATCGAGCGCCTCGGCCACCCCGTTCTCGATTCCCGTCACTGGCGTCGTGTTCGGAAAACCAGAACTGCCGACGCGTGTGGTGTCGGCATGGGGGAATGGCACGAAGATCATGCTGTCGTGGACGGCCGCGGTCGACAACGGCAGCGCGGTGACAGCGTCGGCCGTCTACGCGTTGCAGGTTGGCACCACCGCGTGGGCGAAGGTCGCCGACGTATCGGGCACGGCGACGAGCACGGAGGTTTTCGGCCTCGACATCACCAAGGCGTTCGCCTTCAAGGTCGCCTCGAAGAATGCCGCCGGCTTCAGCAAGCTCTCGAACGACGGCGTGAAATATCTCATGTCCCCGCGCACCCCGGCAGCGATCGTCGCCGCGGCGGCGAGCCAGGGATCGGCGAACCTCACCTGGCAGCATGCCGAACAGCCCTGGGACACGATCACGAAGTCGTTCCGGCCGCTCACCGGCTACGTCGTCTTCACCCGTGAGGTCGGCACGGTTGCCTGGACCCGGTACGCCGACATCCCGGTGGTGACGAGCACCTCTGTCACCGGCCTCGTGGCGGGGAGGAGCTACCAATTCTCTCTCCGCGCCAAGAGCGACTCGGGGGGGAGCCTGAACTCGAAGCCGTCCAACAGCGTGACGGTGTGAGCTGCGCCAACGGCGCGTGAAAAACCCCGCAGGCGCAATCACGCCTGCGGGGTTTTTTTGTCGTGCCCCGGCCGCTGCCGGGATGCGGATCAGCGCGGAGGCATCAGCGGTTGGCGTCGCCTGCAGCCTCACCGCCGGGAGCGGCGGGCACCGGAGGAGTCAGCGGGGAGATCACTGCTTTCGGCCCAGCCGAGGCTTCGGCCTGCTCGACGCGGCTGCGAAGGTCGGCGGGGATCTTCTCCCGATCCTCCGGTGTGTCGAGCGGGCCGGTGTACTGCTGGGCGCCTGACTTGTCGAGGATCGTCACCGTCCGCTTGCCGTTGGTCTCGCGGAGTTCGACGCGGCCGTCGTCGTTGGCGACGATCGACACCGACTGGCTCTGCGACTGGACGTTGGGGTTCACAAGCACGATCCGCTGGTTGCGCTGGATCTGGTTGGGCTGAATCTGATTGCTTTGGAGCTCCAGCGGCGCGGAACCCTGCGGGATAACGGGAGCGTCCACCCCTGGCGCCGGCACCGCGAAACCGTACTGTCCGCTGAACACGGCCCCGCCGGCCTTCGAGCCCATCTCCTCAATGAGCCTGATCACCTCCGGAGCAAGCGGCTGGCCGGCGACGACCCGCGGCCCCCCCGGCTGGCCGGGCTGCCCCATGGCGATGTTGACCCCTTCGACTTTGAACGTCGCCTGGGCGGCATGCTCGCCGACGGTGACCTCGATCGGCAGCTCCTTGCCGCCCCGCAGCACCGTGAGTGTCGCCTTATTGCCGGTGCCGGTGCGCTTGACGAGCGCCGAGAGCTGCACCGCCGCGCAGAGAAGCTGATCGTCGTACTTGGCGAGGATGTCATGGGCCTTGAGCCCCGCCTTCGCCGCCGGGCTGTCGGGGGAAACGACATCGACCGACAGGCCGACATCCTCAGTGAGATTCGTCTGCGCCCGCACCGCCTCGCCGAGCGGCGAGGTGACGACGCCGATGAAGGGGACCTGCTTGGCCTCGGCCCCGGCGGCGGCATTCCCTTCGAAGACAAACCCCTGGCCATCGCCGACGAGGCGGATCGTGATCGCCTTCGCCTCGGCCGGTGTCATCCCGATGACCGTTGGCGGCTCACTGTTGCCGTCGGCGACGACAACGACCTGCGGAGTGGCAAATGGGCCATCCGCGTTCGACTCGGCCGTCGCCCGCACAGTGACGGTGAGCGGCTTCCCCTCCACGACCGTGGCCGTGGGGTCGTCGGCGCGGGTCAGAGGCGCGGCAGCCGACGCGACGGCCGTGAGGAGGAACAGGTTCGACCATTTCATGTTCATGGAACAAGGCTCCGGAGGAAAACAGGGATTGAGAAACGTGAATCGGACAAGGGGTGAGCGGGCGCTGGGCGAAGCGGGGCGGGGAGGCTAGCGGAGGGCCACCGGGACAACGAAGACGTCTTCGCGGGGGCGGACGTGCCCAACGCCATCGGCGCCCGGAAACCGTTCGAGCACCCAGTGGCGGATGACGCGGGCGGGAATCTGGCCATCGATGAACTGCACGCCGTCGTCCGACCAGGCGAGCGACTCCTCGGCGATCGGCTCCTGCGCTGCGACGTCTTGCGGCTCGGCCGCGACACCTTGCGGCGCGGCCGCGGCGATCACCGGCGCCGTCGACGCGGCGGCGGGCATGTCGGGCGCTTGAGCCCCGGGCGGCGCCGCCTCGGCCTGATCGACGGCCACGGCAGGCCGATTCGTCTCGGCCGGGAGAGGCCCGGCGGGAAGCGGCCGCGGCTGAAGAAGGAGCGGCACCGCAGCCACGATCGCCCCCCCGGCCGCCCACAGCATCCGCTCGGCGAGCCAAGCGAAGGAGCGCGGCGCGGGCGTCGGTGATCGCGCCGACGACGTCGTCTCCCTGCTCAGCGGCGCCGCGAGGTCGGCCGCGATCCGTTCGCGAAGCGCCAGGCGCGGCGCGGCAGGCCGCAGGCGGGCGAGGTCGAGGATCATCCCCTCGGCCGCTTCCGCCCCTTGCTCCTCACGAGCGTCGTCGTTCTCAAAGCGGTTCACGGCATCCCTCCGGGAGAAGTTTTTCAAGCGCCGCAAGCCCCCTGCGGCAACGGGCGGTGACGGTGTTTTCGTGTTCCCCGAGCGTGCGGGCGATCTCCGGGAAGGAGAGCCCGCTCCAGACCCGCAGCACGATCGCCTCACGCTGCTCAATGGGAAGTTGCTCGAGCGCTCTCTGCACGGCGGCCGCCCGCTCCTGCGAGACAAGCGGATCGTCCTCCCACCAATCGTTCAAGTTGCCGTTGGCAACGCGATCCTCCCGGGCCCGCCGCCGGGCATGGCTCTTGAGCAGATCGAGCGCCTCCGACCGCACCGCTGCGTAGAGGAGCGGCACGTCGGGTGTCTCCCCCGGCCGACACCCGCGCCACACCTTTACAAATCCCCCCTGCACCGCATCCTCGGCGCTGGCCCGGTCTGCGAGCCACTGCCGCGCATAGAGGAGCAGCCGCGCTGCGTGGCGGTCGTACCAGGCATACCAGGCTGGGTCGTCCATGCTCAACCACGCACCGGAGTCGGGAGTTTCCGAAGAGAGAACGACGCCGATCGACCGATCCGTGCAGCCCCGCCCCCGTTCACATCCGCAGCCATCCCGCAGGGACAATCTCCCCTTCCCCGCCATGGTCGGCCTGAAACCAGCGAGCCGGGGCGATCACCTGCTTTCCAGGCCATTCCCCCTGCCATGCCCCCCACCAGCTGAAGGAGGACTTGGCGACGATGAAGTGCCGGCAGGCGGCCATGAGGCGGAGATCCTCCCACGGGGTGTCGGTGTTGTGGCCGACGAAGGTCGTCGGATGGCCGGTGTCGAGGTTTGCGCGCACCCAGTCGAGATCGTCGGAGAAGACGAAGAAGTGGGGCTGGGGCACGGTCGCCTCAAGTCGGCGGATCGCCCCCCGGTAATAGTCGAGGCCACAGAGGCCGTGATAGGCCGTCGCCGCGGGATTTGAGACGTAATCCCCGCGGCGAACATGGAGGGCGACCGCGTCGCCGGCGGCGATGTCGGCGAGGAGCCTGGTATTGGCACCCTCGGGGGGGGCTTTGACGCGGAGCTCCCGGCGGATCGTGTCGGCGACGGCAGCGAAATACCGCTCCGACTGCCAGTAGCCGATGAGGTAGGGCGTGCCGGCATCGTCTACCGGAGCCTCAGGCCAAACCGGCACCCGCGCCGGAAACGCCTCGCGGACGATCTCCACGCGAGAGCGCCGCGGGAGGATCGCCCCGAGCCGCGAGCGCCGCAGCTTTAAAGAGGGCACATCGCGGCGACGCAGCGGCCGAGCGGCGATCGCGAAGCGGTCGAGCTGGTATGAGCGGAGCCGGTCTTCCCGGTAGGCCGAGGTGTCGAGGAGGAGATCCCGCCCCGTGGCCAGGGCGATGGTCCGGCCGGTGGCGTATTGGAAGAGTTGGTTGCCAAGCCCTCCTTCGAGCCGGACGATGACGCGCGAGCTTCTCATGACGGCGCCTCGACGAGATCGAAGAACAGCCGCTCATAGTCGGAGACGATTTTTTCCCAGGTGAAGCGAGCTCGCCAGGCGGCGTGGGCCGCCGCGCCCATCCGTTCCCGCCCGGCCCGATCGCGCCACAACGCACGGAGCCGGGTGGCGCCGGCCGTCACATCGACATGCGCAAGGCCACTCGTCTCGAACGTCGTCGGCAGAACCTCACCGCCGCCGGTCCAGCTGGCGATCTCGGCGACGTTGCCGACGTCCGTCGCGAGAAACGGCGTCCCCGTCGCCGCGGCCTCGAAGAGCACCAGCGGCGAACACTCGACATTCGAGGGAAAGAGGAACAGATCGGCGGCGTGGTGGGCGGCCACGATCGCCTCCCGGTCGAGATCGGCGACCGTGACGCGGCTGTGCCGGAGAACATCCAGGGGGGACCAGTTCGCCAGCCAGGCCCGCGCCCGACAGCGCCCCCCGCAGCCACCGGGGACGTCGTTGCCGACGAGCAGCAGATGGGCATCGCGCAGCCGCGCACCGCGAAAGATCCGCAGGCAATCGCCATGCCCTTTGAGCGCGGTGTGGCTGCCGACATGGAGCACAAGAAAGGCTTCGGGGGCAATGCCGAGCTGACGGCGGATGTCGATCGCCGGAACGGGGTCAAACTCATCGGCGCCGCAGCCGTTGGGGATGACGACAGCGTGGGAGAGGGCGTGCTCGCGGGCGAACTCGGCGTCGCGGTAGACATCGGAGAGATGGACGAGCCGATCGTAGCCCTTCAGGAGCGCCGGCAGCCGGGCGTAGTAGTCGCGGTAGCGCGGCACCCGGAGCATCGAATAGCCGCACGGCACGAGCACCTTCCGGGCCTCGAGCTTCGACAGCACCGGGAGGAGGAGGTCGGTCGGCCAGACCTGCGCCGAGTAGTTGAGGATCACGTCGGCTTTCTTGTCCCTGACCCAGTCGACGTAGGCCTGGGTGTCTCCCCGGTAGCCAGCGACCTCGTTGCCGCTGATCTCGAAGCCGACAACCCGGACGCCGTCGATCAATCCCTCGCCCCGGGCGGGATCGGCGGAGGTCGCCACGGTGACGTCGTGGCCGCGCTCCGCGAGCCGCCGGGCGAGTTGTCGCACCACCTCCTGGCAGCCGCCGCGCGACGGCCAATACGACTCCACCGTGAGAAGGATCTTCATCGTGGTGCCCCCGGGGCAGGCGCCCGACGTGCCGCAGCCCGCAGCCGACACCGCGATCGGAAACAGCGCGCCGCGATGAGGAGCCGATGCGAAAGCGACGGCCGCTGCCCCGCTTCCCGCCACCACCGGCGATAGCCCTCGTAGAGCGCCAATCGCTGCTCGTCGGCGCTTGCCGAGAGGCGCGCGCGGACACTTGTAACTGGCTCGTCCCGGTAGCGGACGAGGCACTCTTCGACGTACGCGATGTCGGTGAGCGCCGAGACCCGCAGCCAGAGGGCATGATCCTCGATCGCCAGA
The DNA here is from genome assembly GCA_945865325.1 of Candidatus Kuenenia stuttgartensis. Classification (GTDB taxonomy): domain Bacteria; phylum Planctomycetota; class Planctomycetia; order Pirellulales; family UBA1268; genus QWOP01. Next base: position 19,822 of record CAMBFA010000023.1, on the reverse strand, counting down.
TGGGCCCGATCTTCAGGAAAGCCGCCGCACCGCGCAATCACGTCGGCCCGGACGACCATGCTGCTGCAGACGACCGGATTCCAGGAGAGGAGATCGGCGGTGCGGATCAGCGGCCGGGGATGGTCGACGACGGTGCCGGAAGGTTTTCCGTCGCGGAGCCTGATGGCATTGGAGGAGACGGCCCCCACCCCCGCGGCGCTTGCCACCTCGAGCTGCCGGGCGAGCTTCGAAGGCAGCCAGCGGTCGTCGCTGTCGAGAAAGGCGATCCATTCGCCGCGGGCGAGTCGGATTCCGCGGTTGCGCGGTGCCGCCGGGCAGCCCGACCGCGGGCCATCGATCCAAAACAGTCTCGGATCGGCGATCGCCCGCACGCGCGCTCGGCTCTCGTCAGTCGAGCCGTCGTCGCAGACGAGGACTTCGAAATCGGTCTCCGTCTGGCGGAGGACGTCGCCGACGGCCTCGACGACCGCCGCGGCCCGGTTCCAGGTGGGGATGATCACACTGACGCGCACGCCCATGCCCCGCTCCGCGGAAAAGGACTCCCTGGCCCGTCCGGCTGCAGGGCCGCCCGGGCCCCCCGACCGTGATGGCCGGAAAGGAACGCCCGACCCAGAGGATACCCGAGCACCCACGCTTGAGATCGGATCACGGGCGGCTGCGACACTCTCAGGTCGCGGAGGTATTCTTCCGGGGTGTTCCTGCGGTGGCCACGCGGGCCCAGCCCCCTTTTCCTCCCGGGACGTCCCCCCATGACCGGAGCCCCTGCGGTCGCCGCGATCGATGACGCGGCCCGATTCGCTTCCGCCGTCCGCGGCAGAATCGCCGAGGTCGTCGTCGGCCAAGACGAGGTCGTCGAGCGGCTGCTAGTCGCCCTCTTCACTGGCGGGCACCTCCTTCTCGAAGGGGTTCCCGGGCTCGCGAAGACGTTGCTCGTGAGCGTGCTGGCAAAGTCGATCGATCTCGATTCCAAGCGCGTGCAATTCACGGTCGATCTCCTCCCCAGCGACATCACCGGTTCGGAGATCCTCGATCCGCGCTCGGGGGAGTTCCGCGTCGTGACCGGGCCAGTGTTCACGAATCTCCTCCTCGCCGACGAGATCAACCGGGCCGCGCCGAAGGTGCAAAGCGCGCTGCTCGAGGCGATGCAGGAGCGAAAGGTGACGATCGGCGCCAACACGCTCCCCCTCCCGGCGCCGTTCCTCGTCGTCGCCACGCAAAATCCCGTTGAGCAGAGCGGTACCTTCGAGCTGCCAGAGGCGCAGCTCGACCGCTTCATGCTCTGCCACCGTCTCTCCTACCCGACCCCCGCCGAGGAGCGCGAGGTGTTGCGGCGCAATGCCATCCTCGGGGTGAAGCGGCTCGCGAAGGGGGCGGTGGTCCGCAGCGAGTTCGACGTCCTTGCCCACGAGCCGGTCGGCTCGATCGACGATCTCGTCGCCGCCATGGAGGCGGTTCAGGAGGTGTTCGTGAGCGACACCTTCACCGACCACTGCGTTGAGCTCGTCACGCGCACGCGCCGCCACCCGGCCCTCGATCTCGGCGCCAGCCCGCGGGCTGGGATCGCGCTGGTGAAGGCCTCGCGGGCCCGGGCGCTGATCCACGGCCGCCGCTACGTGATCCCGGAGGATCTTCTGGCGCTGGCCGGCGATGTCCTCCTCCATCGCATCCGCCTCTCCTACGAGGCGCTCGCCGACGGGGTCACGAAGGCGCAGGTCCTCGGCGAGGTTCTGCGGCCCGCCAGTGCCCTGGCGACGCTCCCCGCCACTGACCGCCCCCGGTGAGGGCCCGATGGATCTCGAACTCCCCCCCAGCCCGCTCCTCGACGCCCGCCGCTATCAGGTGGCGATCCGCCGCCTCGCCGACAGCCTCGGCTACGGCAGCGACCACTCGATCTTCAAGGGGAGCGGGAGCGAGTACGAGCAGTCGCGCCCCTACCAGCCGGGCGATCCTGTGAAGTCGATCGACTGGCGCGTCACCGCGCGGGTCGGGAAGGTGCATGTCAAGGAATACGAGGCCCCGCGCCGGATTCCGGCCTGGATGCTCGTCGACACCTCGGCGTCGATGACCACCGGCAGCCGCCAGCCGACGAAGTACGAGACGGCCGTCGGCATCGCGGGGGGGCTGGCGCTGGCTTGCCTCGACCGGGCGAGCCCCGTCGGCTGCCTCGGCGTCGGGGGGCGGAGCCTGCTGGTCCGCCCGTCGCTCTCGCGACTCTCGGTGCTCGGCTGGCTCCACAAGCTGCGGCGCCACCGGCTCGACGAGCCGACTGCCATCGGCCCGGCCGCCGCGCTCCTCGAGCCGTTGCTCGCCGAGCGCTCGCTGATCTTCATCCTCTCCGATCTCCACGATCCCGACGCCGTGACGGGGCTGACCAGGCTTGCCGCGCGCCATGATCTGTGCGCCATCGTCCTCCGCGACCCGGCCGAGCGGGGATTGCGGGCCGGCTTCATCCGCGGCCGCGAGGCGGAGACGGGGCGGAGCATCACGACGCGCGGCCGCCTCCATCCCAGGCTCGCCGAGGAGCGCCTCGCGGCCCTCACTCTGGCGCGGATCGACGGCCTCGTCGTCGACACCGATCGCCCCTACGCCGCTCCCCTCCGGCTCCTTCTGGCCCGCCGCCGTCGCCTCGATGCCCGAGGGCTGTGACATGCCACCCGAACCAGACAGCAAGGAGATCATGGCGACGGAGATCATGGCGACGGCGACCGTGGGGCGGCCGGTGCCAATCGACGGCCTCATCCTCCCCGGCTCGCGCTTGGAGCCGGCCGCCGATCCGGGGCGGACGGCGCCTGTGTCGGTGCGGGTCGTTGCCGTCGCGCCCCACGGGAATCTTTTCCGCTACGACCTCGAAGCGACTGGCTGGGAGGGGGGAGACCACGACCTGCGCGCGGTGCTCGTCCGCGCCGATGGCACGACGACCGACGATCTCCCGCCGCTCCTCCTCCGCACGACGTCGAGCCTCCCGGCCGGCTTTCCGCGCGTGAGCGTGCCCGCGCTCGAGCCCCCCCAGCAGCTCGGGGGCTATGGCCAGACGCTCTTCCTCCTCGGCCTAGCGTGGTTGGTCGGCCTCGCCCTCCTCCTCCGGCTCCGCCGCCGCGCCATCACCCCCCCGCACACCGGGGCGGCGCCCCTCACGCCGGCCGACGAACTTGCGGCGCTCGTTGCCAAGGCGGGCGCAGGGAGCCTCGACCGCGGGGAGAAAGCGGCCGTCGAGCGCCTCGTCTACGAAGCCTGGCGGAAGCGGCTCGGCCTCGATCAGACCGATCCACGGCAACTGGTCGCCGCACTGCGAGAGGAGCCCGCTGCCGCCGCGGCGCTGGAGCGCCTCGAGGGCTGGCTGCACGCCCCCGGGGCGGCGGCGCCGGCCGATCTCGGCGCGTTCGTGGCCGAGTTGCTCCCGTCACAGCCTCCAGCCGACGGGAGGGGATGATGAGCTTCACCCAGCCGTGGCTCCTCCTCCTGCTCACGCTGCCACTGGTGCTTCTGTGGCGGATCTGGCGGCGGGGAGGGGGGCGGGTCGTCCTCCCCTTCGACCATCATCCCCACCGCGGCGGCGGCTGGCTCCGCGCGGGGATCGATACGGCCGAGTCGCTCCTCCCCCTCCTGGCGGCGGTGGGGATCTTGATCGCCGCCGGCCCGGTCCGCACCGCCGAGCCGAAGGCGCGGCGCGTGCTCACGAACATCGAGTTTTGCGTCGACATCTCGGGGAGCATGCTCGCCCCCTGCGGCGACGGCACGCGCTACGACGCCTCGATGGCGGCGATCGACCGCTTCCTCGGGGTGCGCGAGGGGGATGCCTTCGGGCTGACCTTCTTCGGCACGTCGGTGCTCCACTGGGCACCCCTCACGACCGACACCTCGGCGATCCGCTGCGCCGTGCCGTTCATGAAGCCCGATCGCGTCCCCCCATGGTTCGGTGGGACGGCGATCGGCAAGGCACTCTTGGCGTGTGCGGAGGTCCTCGACGAGCGGGAGGAGGGGGATCGGGCGATCGTCCTGGTCTCCGATGGGATGAGCTTCGACCTCTGGGACGGCAACGAGGCCGCGGTCGCGAAGGTTCTGAAGGAAAAACGGATCAACTTGTGGGCGATCCATGTCGCCGACCAGCCGATCCCGGCGGAGATCGTCGATCTCGCCGCCGCGACCGGTGGCGGGGCCTTCGCCTCCAATGACCCGGGGACGCTCGGCGAGGTCTTCGGGCGCATCGACAGCATGCAGCGGACACGGATGGAGAAGACCGCCACCGAGACGATCGATTTCTTCACTCCCTGCTCGATCGCCGGACTCGCGCTCCTCACCCTCGCCACTGCCTGCTCCTTCGGCGTGAGGTATACGCCATGGTGACCGCGCTTTCCAGCGACGACGCGCCGGCCGTCGCCGCGATCGTGGCGGCGGCGGTGGCGCTGTTGTGGACGATGGCCGAGATCCTCCACGCGGCCCGCGTCCGCGCCATCGAGCAGCTCGCCTTCGGCCCCGGCGCGAAGCCCCAGCCGTGGGTGAGGTGCGTGCCGGGGCTCCGCACGCTCGCGGCGGCCGCGGCGGCCTTCGGGCTGACGGCGCTGTTGCTCGTCGAGCCGATATCGCATGGTGGCAAGGCGCTCGGGGCCGACAAGATCCGCCATCTCCTCGTGGTCCTCGATGTCTCCCCGAGCATGCGGCTGGTCGATGCCGGACCGGACGGGAAGCAGAGCCGGCGGGCGCGGGCGGCGACGCTCGTGCGGAGCGTGCTGGCGCGCGTGCCGGTCGATCAATACCGGGTGAGCGTCGTGGCGGTGGCCTCGGGGGCCCTCCCTGTCGTCGAGGACACGCGCGATGCCGATGTCCTCGCCAACATCCTCGATGACCTGCCGCTGTCGTTCGCCTTCCCGGCCGGGAAGACCGACCTGTTCGCCGGCCTCGCCGCGGCGGCCCGGATCGCCAGGCCGTGGCGGCCGGGGAGCGCGACGGTGCTCGTCGTCACCGACGGCGACACGGTGCCAGCCACCGGGCTGCCGAAGATGCCAGAGAGCGTGTCGGGGGTGTTGCTGGTCGGGGTGGGGGATCCGGCGGCGGGGAAGTTTATCGACGGACACATGTCGCGGCAGGACGTTGCCACGCTCCGCCAAGTCGCCCTCCGGGCCGGCGGGATCTATCACGACGGCAACACCAAGCAGGTGCCGACCGACGCCCTCACGACCCTGGGCATGGTGCCGCGGGAACGGCTCCTCGACCGGCTCGCCCTCCGGGACTACGCGATCGCCGCGACGGTGGCGGGGACGGCCCTCCTCGCCCTCCTCCCGCTCCTGTTGGCCCTGGCAGGGTCACGGTGGCGACCGGGGGTGCGGCGAAGCCGCTCCGGGGCGATACTGGAAGGGGCCGGGCGGACGGGGGCGTGGTCCCCGCCATCAACTGGCCGCCGGCCGGTCGGAGCCGGTGGGTCGAATCTGCCGATGGGAGGTGCGCGATGAAGACGATCACGCTCGTGGCCTGGATGCTCGTGCCGCTGGCGATGCTCGCCTGGCATCTCGGGCCCGGCGTCGACGGCCGGGCGCGCGATCGGGCCGCCGTCGAGGTGGCGCGGGCCGAAGCGGCGCTTGCGGCCGACGATGCCGAGGAGGCGGTCGAGGCTTATTCGGCGGCACTGGCGGCGTTGCCGGCGGCCGATCTGGCAACAGCGCGGCGGCTGCGGATCGAACGGGGCAAGGCGCGGATCGCAGCGAGCCAACTGGCGCCGGCCTCGCAGGAGCTCGGCGCGCTGGTCGACGAGCTCGAGACCGATCCGTCGGCCGATCCGGCGCTCGTCGACGATGCCCGCGCTGTCCTCGCCACGAGCGACTTCTACGTGGCCTGGCTCAAGCGGCTCGAGGGCTACGGCCGCGACGATTGGGAGCCACACGCCGAAAGCGCCCGGCAGACTTGGCGGCGCCTCACCGAGCAGGCCGAGAGCCGTGGCGACACGACCGCCGTCGCGGAGCACGAGCGTGACCTCGAGGCGGTGGTGCGGCTGGCTCGGATGGAGCCGGACGAGCTCCAGGGCTTGCCGATCCCGAAGGAGTGCGCGAAGTGCAAGGGGGGCCAGTGCCGCAGCTGCAACGGCCGCAAGCCGTCGCGGAGCCGCTCGCAGAGCAACAACCGTTCGAAGGACGCCCGCGGCGCGTCGAGCGGCCCGCCGCCGGACGACTCTGGGTCGTGAGCCCGCGGCACGCAGGGGACAGTGAGGGAGCGATCGCAGCAACGCGTGGATTGACGACAGGGATGACGGTCTCCACGGAGAGCCGAACGGCACAAGGGGACTCGTGATGAAGGCGTCGATCGTCGGATGGTTTGGCTCCAGGTCGGCGTCGGGCCGGGCCTTCTCCACGGACATGCTCCGCGCGACAGTCGCGGCGCTGCTCGTCGCCGCGTTGGCCGCGGACACTTCCGGCCAGGCCGTCCCGCTGCAGGGAACCCGGATCTACGCGGTCCCCCTCCAACCGGCGACGGCCGCTGCCGCGAGCGACGGTACGCCCACCGCACCGGCTGCGCCAGCCGCCGCGGAACCATCGGCCCCGGCCGCTGCGGTCGCCGACCCTGCGGCAGCGCGGATCGCAAAGATCAAGCAGCTCGTCGTCGACCGGCGGCCGTCGGTCCTCCTCGGGGGCACGGCCCCCGACGGAGACGCGGCTGCCGCCAGCGGCGACGCGAGCGCCGCCCCAGTCATCGAGCGGGTGATCACCAGCGCCGGCAGCATCGCCACCGCCACGATCCGGATCGTTCCCGCCACCCCTGCCGCGGGGAGCACGGCGATCGTGACCGCCGCCCCGGCGGAGTCCCCCGCCACACCTCCGGCCACGACTGACGCGACTGGACCGTCAGCCGCGGCGGGACCAACGGCCCCCACAGCCCCCCCCGATCCGTTCGACACCGAGCTCAAGGGCTTTCGCGACGATGTCCTCGCTGGGGCTTGGGAACGCGTGGCGACGTTTCTCGCGACCCTCAAGCCCGCCGAATCGACCGCCGCCGTCGAGCGGATCCTCGAACAATTCTCCACGCCCCCCGCACCGCAGCCGAGCCCGATGGGCCTGCCGCTCGAGCCGGAGTTGCCCCTCTTCTCGGCGGCCGATGTGATCGGCCTGGCCCGCCTCCTTCCCACCCCGATCGGCGATTCCAACCGCCGGCAGCTAGGGGGGATCGCCCGGATGGCGCTCGCCGCCGGCACCGAGGGGAACGATCTCACCGCCGCCCTCTCGGCCGAGCTGCGCCGCGAGGGAACGGCGCTCGATCTGGCCGCGGCGGCCGGAATCCTCACCGACGCCGGCCGGGCCGATCTCGCTGACCCTCTCCTGCCGTCGCTTGCGGAAGCGACGGCAGGAAAGAATGTCACCGTCCTCGAGCTCCGCGTCAAGCAGCTCCGGGCCGCTCGGCAGCGGGATCCGAAGGCCGCCACGCTCGCCGATGTCTGGCAGGGGGTCGAGGCCCTCGTCAGCGCCGCCGCGACCGGCACCCCGGCACGCCGGTTCGCGATCGAACAGGCGGCCGAACTGCTGCCGCAGCTCCCGAAGACCGACGCCGCGGCATGGATCGGACGGATCACTCAGGCCGAGCCAGAGACCGGCGTGGAGCTCGTCTCGGCGATCGCCGCCCGCGTGGCGGCCGGCCCGACGCGTGATCCCCACGAGGTCGAGCCGCGGACAACCTGGCTCCGTCTGCTCGAGCGCGCCGTCAGCGGCGTCACCGCCACCACCACCCCCGACGACCCGCGCTGGAAGGCCAGGCTCGGCCTCGCCGCACGAGCGTGGACGGTCGAGGCGCAGCTCTCCGCCCAGCACGACACCCGCGACGTCGGCATGCGCCGCGATCCCTACGGCAACGTCTTCTACTGGGAGGAGCAGCAGGTGGAAATGTCGCGGCAACGGATGCCGCAGTGGCCGGTGAAGCTTGCCGACATGCTCGAGACCCGCCCGGATGACGCCTGGCTCGCGCGCCTCGATCCGGCCGAGCGCCCCGCCGTGGAGCGCGCAGTCGTCGCCCTGTATGCCAAGCAGGGGGATGCCGAAAAGGCCCTCCCGGCACTCGAGCGCCTCGCCCAAACCCATCCCGAGGCGGCCCGGACGCTCGTCACCCCGCTCCTCGCCGGCTGGAAACTCGCCCACGATCCCAACGATGAACAGACACGGCGCCGGCCGTTCTTCTACGGCTTCGGCATGGACGAGCGGCAGGGGGGGATCCCGCTGTCGCGCTCGCTCCAAGAGCGGAATCTCGCCGAGCTCGACGGGATCGTTACCCGACTCCGCGCCCTGCCGGTCGGGCCGCTCGACGAGCGCGTCCTCGTCGACTGCTTCACCACCTGCCACAGTGCGGCCGAGGTCTGGCAGCCGGAGGCGATCGCCCGCGTCTTCGGCCCGATCGAACAACTCTCCCCGACGGCCGTGGCGCTCCTGGCGGAAAGGATGCGGGCGAACCTCGCCGGAACCTGGCAGCAGCCGAGTGTCCAGGAGATGCAGAAAACGAAGCGCCGCGAGGCCGACATCCGCGCCGAGGTGGAGAAGGGGTATGCCACCGCGCGCGCGTTCGTCGCCGGGGCACTCGCGCGGCATCCGGGCCATTGGGCACTGACCGGCGCCGAAGCAGCGATCGCCCACGACGACAACGACTTCCAGCGGAAGATCAGCGATTCTCCCAACTTCACGAAGAACCGGCGCGCCGCCCTCGACCGCTTCGCGGAGGCGGGGAACGCGTATGCAGCCGCGACGGCAACCCTGCCACGCGACGAATGGTCATCCGATCTCCTCGACCGCTGGTTCCTGGCCGGCTGCGGCGCCTGCGATGCCAAGCGGATCGACGAGACGACGGAGGCGGTGGCCGGGGAGAGCGCGAAGGTCCAGGCGGTGATCGAGTCGATGGAAGGGGAAGCCCGCCAGTGGCACCGCGAGCGGTTCGCGACGGCACTCGTCAGCCGGCTCGCGCAGGTCAATCCCGCCGTCAAGCACCGGATCGTCCGCGAGGGGCTCGCCGTCGTCGGCGACGAGCCGAAGGCCCGGGATGCGAAGCAGGTCTTCGAATACTACTCCGACCTCGTCCGCGAGATCGAATTGCGCGCCGACATCGACGGCCCCGACCGGGTCGGCACGGGCCGGCCGTTTGGCGTCCTCGTGACGCTGCGCCACACGCGCGAGATCGAGCGCGAGGCGGGGGGCTTCGGCCGCTATCTCCAGAACCAGAAGACGAACACGATGTTCTCCTTCAACTTCGGCCGTCCACTCGAGAACTACCGCGACAAGTTCGAGGAGATGGTGCGGAGGACCCTCGGCGAGTTTTTCGAGGTGAAGAGCGTCACGTTTCAGTCGGAGGACGTCCAGAGCCGGGCCGACGCGGAGTACGGCTGGCGGCGCACCCCCTATGCCTACCTCGTCCTCGCCGCCAAGGATGCCAAGGTCGACAAGCTCCCGCCGCTCCGGCTCGACCTCGACTTCCTCGACACCGCCGGCCATGTGATCCTCCCGATCGAGAGCCGTGCCGTCGGTCTCGATGCCGCGAAGGCTACCGATCCGCGGCCGTTTGCGAAGCTCGCCCTGACCGAGATCCTCGACGAGCGGAAGGCGAGTGCCGGGGAGCTCAATCTCGAGATCCGGGCCAGCGCCCGTGGCCTCGTCCCCGATCTGCCGACGATCCTCGACGCGGCTCCGGCCGGCTACGAGATCAAGGCTGTCCGCGATGATGGGCTGGCGGTCGCCCGATTCGATCCCGATTCGACCGAGCCGGTCGTCCTCTCGGAACGGTCGTGGGTGGTGAATCTCGTCCCCGGGGCGAGTGCCGACGGCCGCTTCGTCTTTCCCGAGCCGAAGGTGGAGGTGGCGGAGAAGACCCTCCAACGCTACGACGACGCCGATCTGGTCACGGCGGAGCCGACGGTCACCGTCGGCCGGCGCCTCCAGGGGCGCTTCCTGACGTGGCCGCGCGTGGCGGCGGGCGTTGCCGGGTTGATCGGCCTGCTCGCGCTCGGTGCCCTCCTCCGCGCCTGGGTTGAACGCCCCCCGGTGTCGGTCGAGTCGTTCGTCGTTCCCGATCCGCCGACGCCGTTTGCCGTCCTTCAGCTCCTCCGCGACATCCAGTCGAACAACGGCCTCGACGCCCGCGGCCACGCCCAGCTGCGGGAATCGATCGAGCAGATCGAGACCGGCTATTTCGCCGGGGGCGACGCCCCGCAGGCCAGCGACCTCGCGCAGATGGCCCGGTCGTGGGTGAGCCGGGCCCGGCCGCGGCGGAAAGCGACGAGCGGAGGGGGGGCGCGATGAGGACGGCTGCGATCGTGGGCACGCTCGTCCTGTTTCTCGTCCTCGCTGCGACGCTCCCTCTCCTCTGCCAGGCCGACGAGACAACGCCGCGACCCCCCAACGTGATCGTGATCCTCGTCGACGATCTCGGTGCTATCGACCTCGGCTGTCAGGGGAGCGGTTTTTACGCCACGCCCCACATCGACCGGCTCGCCGCCGCCGGAATCCGCTTCACGGCCGGCTACGCCGCCTGCACCGTCTGCTCGCCGACACGTGCGGCGCTCATGACCGCTCAGGCGCCGGCTCGGCTCCACCTCACCGACTGGATCGCCGGCCATGAAGACCCGGAGGCCAGATTGAAGATTCCCGACTGGCAAAAACATCTGCCATTGGAGGCGGTGACGGTGGCCGAGCGGCTTTCGGAAGCCGGCTACGCCACGGCTTCGATCGGCAAGTGGCATCTCGGCGGCGCCGGCCATGGCCCCGAACAGCAGGGCTTCGACACCAACCTCGCCGGCACCGACCGCGGCCAGCCCCCTGCTTATTTCTCCCCCTACACGATCCCCACGCTCGCCGATGGCCCGGCCGGGGAATACCTCACCGACCGGCTAACCGGAGAGGCAGTGGCCTTCATCGAGGCCAACCGCGACCATCCCTTCTTTCTTTATCTCCCCCACTTCGGCGTTCACACCCCGCTCCAGGCCAAGCCCGACGTCGAGGCGAAGTATGTCGCCGCCGGCGGCCTCCCTGATCACCAAGCCCGGGCCGGCAAGCCGATCGGTGGTGAGAAGGGCTTTGAGCAGACCAACGCCACGTATGCCGCGATGGTGGAGAGCGTCGATGACTCCGTCGGCCGGATCCTCGATACGCTCGACCGGCTCGCGCTTCGCGATTCGACGGCGATCTTCTTTACGAGCGACAACGGCGGCCTCCTCCCGATCACCGACAACCGCCCCCTCCGCGCCGGCAAGGGATCAGCCTGGGAGGGGGGCGTGCGCGTCCCGTTCATCGTCTCCTGGCCCAGCCTGACGCCGCCGGGTACGACGAGCGACGAGCCGGTGATCACGATGGATATCCCGGCGACAATCCTCGATCTGACGGGCGTCGGCAGCGAGCCCGGAGCGCCGCTCGATGGGGAAAGCCTGGCGCCGGTCTTCCGTGGGGAGTCCCTCGATCGCCACGCGCTCCACTGGCACTATCCTCACTACCACCCCGGCGGCGCCACCCCCCATGCGGCGATCCGCGCGGCCGACTGGCGGCTTGTCCACTTTTACGAGGATGGCCACGACGAGCTCTACAACCTCCGCGATGATCCCGGGGAGCAGTCCGACCGGGCCGCAGCCGAGCCCGCGCGGGCGGCGGGAATGCGCCGTGAGCTCGAGGCCTGGCTCGAGGAGGTCGGGGCCCAGTTCCCGACCGCGAATCCCGGCCGTTGACCACCGAGGCTCTGGTAGGGGTGCCGGCGAGCTTGCTCATCAGATCAGCTCGGCGATCGGCTCGCGGTGGTCGAGAAGGTACTGCGGCCGGCCGGCGTGGTCGGGGATCGTCGTCGTGGCGACATCGATGCCGAGCCGGTGATAGAGCGTGGCGAAGACGTCTTGGTAGTGGACGGGGCGATCCTGCGGCACCTCGCCGAGCCGGTTCGTCGAGCCGATCACCTGCCCGGTGCGCATCCCGCCGCCGGCAAGGAGGCAGCAGGAGGCCTGCGGCCAGTGGTCGCGGCCGGCATCCTTGTTGATCCGCGGCGTCCGGCCAAACTCCCCCCAGGCGACGACACTCACATCCTTGTCGAGGCCGCGGTCGTGGAGATCGCCGACGAGCGCCGTGATCGCCTGATCGAAGCGGGCGAGCTGGTCGGGGAGGCGGGCGAAGTTGGAATGGTGGCGGTCCCAGCTGCCAAAAGAGAGCGTCACGCACCGCACCCCCGCCTCGACGAGGCGCCGGGCGACGAGGAATTGATCCATCCAATGGGGCCCGGCATCCTCGCCAAAGGCCGGATCGGCCGAGCCGCGGCCGTAGCGATCGCGCGTGGCGGCGTCTTCCCGCTCCACATCGAGGCTCTCGACGAACCGGCTCGAAGTCAGCACATCAAATGCCTTCGCTGCGTAGGCATCGTGGCCGGCGGTGGCAGCAGCGTCGCGCCAGCGGCGGAAGCGGTCGATCCCGTCGACGAGGCCGCGCCGGTCGCCGAGTTGGTCGAGCGTGACACCAGAGAGCCGCATGCTCGAGAGCCCCTCGTCGTCGGGCTGGCAGGGGGCGTGGGCGGCGCCGAGGAAGCCGGCGAGGCCGGGATTGCCGTACGGGGCATGGCGGGTCTTGATCGTGAGGCCAACAAACGGCGGCACGGCCCGGTCGACGGGGCCCTCGAGGCGCGAGAGGGAGGCGCCGAGCGACGGATGGCCATCTTGCCTGCCGCGCGGGCCGATCGGATAGCCCGACAGGCACAGATCGGAGCAATGCTGATCGAGGCCGCCATAGAGCGAGCGGATGATGGCAAACTTCTCCATCATCGCCGCGAGACGCGGGAGATGTTCACAGATCTCAATCCCGGGAACGCTCGTGGCGATCGGCCGAAAGCTCCCGCGGATCTCGGCTGGCGCCTCCATCTTCAAGTCGAACATGTCCTGGTGCGACGGGCCCCCCGGCAGATAGACCATGATCACGGCCTTGTGGCCGAGGCCCCCGGAAGCTGCGCCGCTGGCGGTGCCCAAGGCCTCGGCGGCCATCAGCCGCGACATCGACAGCCCGCCGAGGGCGAGCCCGCCGATCTTCAGGGCATGGCGCCGCGAGCGGCGCCGCGCGCCGTCACAAAATCCCTCGATCGGCCGACCGGGGATCACGAGCACGGGATCGGTCACGGGGGAGCTCCTCAGCGGGATCATGGGCCAAGACTCATTTTTACCCGCCGGATGCGGGGGATGCGAAGGGCGATCGGCTGGCGCTCGGTTCGGTGTACGATTCAGACTCTCAAAACCCCGGAGCGAAGCGCGTCATGCCCCTCTATGAATATGTCTGTCGAAAGTGCGACAAGAGCTTTGAACTGCTCATCCGCGGCGACGACACGCCCAAGTGCCCCCACTGCCACAGCCAGAAGCTCGATAAGCTGTTGAGCGTCGTCGCCGGGCATGTCGCCGGAGGCAAAGGATACACCTCCTCCGATCCCGGCGGCTGCGGCAAGCCGCAGTGCGGCATGGGAGGGTGCGGGGGGATGGGGGGATGAGCGCACGCTGTGTTTCGCTTGCGTTCCTCGGCAGTGTCGCCCTGGCGACCCCCTGCGGGCCGCTTGCCGCCGGCGAACTGCGGGCCGGCACGGCGGTGGTCGATGTCACCGATCCCGGTGTTGAGAAGGTGCACGATCCTTCGATGGCAAAGGTCCTCCTCCTCGAGCAGGAGGGGCGCCGCGGGGTGCTCGTCACGATCGACGCTGTCGCCATCGGCGGGATCGGCCCGATTGGTGACCGGTTCCTTGCCAACCTCCGGGCGCGCCTCGCCCGCGAGCACGCCATTCCACCGGAAGGGGTGATCGTCAACGCCAGCCATTGTCATGCGGCCGTCTGCGCTGATGTCGCTGATCGGGTCGTGGCGGCGGTCGCGGCCGCGAAGCAGCGCATGGTGCCAGTGAAGGCGGGGACGGGCACGGCGAGCGAAGCGCGGATCAGCGAGAACCGGCGCGTCGATCTCGTCGACCTCTCGCAGGCCGACATGCGCCGGGCCTATGCGATGCCGGCCGACGACGCGATCGTCGCCACCACCCCGATCGATCCGCAGGTGGGGCTTCTCAAGCTCGATAGCCTCGATGGCTCGCCGCTGGCCGTCGTCTATCTCTTTGCCTGCCATCCGATCATGAATCCGCCGCGCCGCGGCACGTCGGCCGATTTCCCCGCCGTCGCCTCTAGGCTCATCGAGGAAGCGCTCGGAGGAGGCACGGTGGCGTTTTTTGTCCAGGGCTGTGGCGGCGACATCAACCCCGTCCGCTACAAGGAAGTCGACCGGCCAGCCGACGCCGAGCCGCTCGGGAGCATGCTCGGCGGCACGGTGCTTACGGGGCTGCGAACGATCGACACGTCGGCCGACGCGCCGCTGCTGATTGCGAGCGAGCTCGTGCAACTGCCGCGCGGCACCGATTACGAAGTGCGGATCGAACTCCTCGAAGCGGAGCGCACGGCGCTCGTCGAGGGGCTCGCACCCACCAACATCTCCTTCGAGCAGTTTCTCCCGGTGCTGGTCGCGCAGGCGGTCTTCCCCGGCGACCCGGGGCGGTCGCGGCAGCGAACGCTCCACGAGCGTGCCCTCGCTGCTGACGGCCCTGACGAGACGGTCGAGCATGATCGGCTTCTCGCTGCCGAGGTCGCGGCCTATCGAAACAACATCGACGCGATGGAGCGGATCACGCGCCTCAACGTCAATCTCACGCTTCTGAAGTCCCATCTCGCCCGCCGCGATGCCGCCGCCGGCGCGCCACTCGACGCCGAGATCGGTGGCTTGCGGGTCGGCGACTTCCGGCTTGTGACCTTCCCGGGGGAGCTCGTCTCGGGAGTCGGCCTCGACGTCAAGCAGGCCGCTGGCCACCCAACGGCCTTCGTCGCCGGCTACACCAATGGCTACCTCCACTACCTCCCCACGGCCCGCCAGCGGGCCAACACCGGCTACGCCCAAGAAGACTGCGACTGCCTCGTGGCCCCGGAGTGGGAGCAGGTCTTCCGGGATGGCGCCAAGCGGATGTTTTCGACGCTCAACGCGGAGTGAGGCGGCCGATCGATGCGAATAAGAAGGGCTTCTGGTTGATCGATGGTACCGCATCGATGACAGGTAAGCTGCTGTTGCTCGACTCGGGTAAGCATCTGGGCAAGGAGTTGTGTTGGGGTGGCACGGCCCCTTGAGACCGATGGCTCGCGTTGGCGGCGGATGCATTTCGAGCCTAGGATCGGGTCTTGGCGGAATCCTCGAGGACACAACGTGACCATCAGCGTGGCGATCGTCGGTGGTGGGCCTGCGGGCCTGACACTCGCTGCGGCGTTGGCCCAGCAGGGTGGGTTCGAGATCGCGGTCTTCGAGCGTGCCGAAGACCACTTCAGCGCCGAAACCTACAACCCCGATCGCAGCTATACGATCGACATTACGGGCCACGGTCTGCGTGCAGCACGCTTCATCGGCATCACCGACCGCTTCGATGCCGAGCTGATCCACTTCAAGGGGCTCAAGATCGCCCCCCACCCCTGGCTTCGTCGCCTCGGGGCTGGCTTCACGGAGGAGCCGTACCACGGCAGCGGCTGGACGGGGAGCCGTGGTGACATCTGCCGCTGTCTGCAGGCCCACCTGCTGGAGCGGCAAGCAGATACCGTGGTCCTCCACTTCGGGGCAGAGGCGTCGATCGTCGATGCCGGGCAACCACTCCTCCGGATCGCGTCGCGGGGCGACGGGGCCGGCGAGCTACGACGGTTCGATCTGGTTGTGGGCTGCGACGGCGGCGGCAGCGGCGTGCGACGGTCCATCGCCGATCACACCACTGGGTTTGCAGTCGAGGGAGTCGACCTGGGCAACCACTCCCTGATGCTGCACCTAGACCAGCACCTCGATGAGCTCGATCCGCAGTACCTTTATGTCCTTGCGGTTCATCCCGTGACGGCGGTGGCTGGGGCGATCAACGGCCCCGGGGGGCCGGCAGATCCGCGCTGGTTCTGCCAGATCGGATTCAGCGGCACGATCGCCTTCGACTCTGCCGCCGATGCCGCTCGTTTTCTCGACAGGGGGCATCCCCTGCTGCGGCATTTCGCCTCCGATACACAGGTGGAGCAGTTCAGCCAGCGGCCGTGTCTCGCGACCGGCAAGTCCAAGCGTTGCTCGTCTCTCGTGGCCGGGCGGGTGGCGCTCCTGGGCGATGCCGGTCATCCGGTGCCTCCCGTGGGCCAGGGGGTGAACGCCGCCATGGAAGGCGCGACGGTGATCGCCCAGTGCCTGCACGACCATCGCGATTCGCTCGATGCTGGGTTGGCGGCCTACGCGGCCAGGTGGGGCCGAGAAACCGATGCCCTGCGGCGGATTGCGATGACGGTCGACCTCTCCCAATCCATGACACCCTTCCGAATCTTCATCGCCTCGTTCCTGGGCTACTCCTGCTTGAGGCTCGCCAAGCGCGAGGATCTCAGTTACGCCGAGGCCTGGGAGGAGTTCCGCCGTGGCGAAGACCGCATCAGACGCACGCCCCTGGGGCTGGTGCTGCCTCACTCTCGAGGTTGATCGGGTGCGGCTCGTGTGGCTTACACATCGTAGGGGTTGCACAAGGTATCCGCATGGACGGTTGACGGCTCCGATCCTTTGTGATTGTCCTGGCACTTGAAGACATTCTTACCACTCTATCTTTTCTTCAACCTCGACAAGAGCATTTGTGGCATGAAAAGAATTCTCCAATCTGGGAATAACTCCACCTTCGTCTTTCTCAGAAATGCACTTTGCGCTGCCCTCTTCTGTAACTGTCTAGGCCGAATGCTGGCTGCCGAGCAGGTCGCATTTTGGGACTTTTCGCAAGGCACACAGGGATGGAGATCCAACGCGGGTATTGATCATGAACACGATGCAGTCGACGGCTTATCCTTCCAAGTCACATCGCCTGATCCTTTCTTAACGAGTCCGACCTTCAACTGTCCTGTCGGTGGTTTTCTCGTTGTGACGCTACGCATGCGATCGACGGGCAACACAAACGGTCAGCTGTACTTCGGCGAAGAGTTTTCTGAAGCCAACAGCTGTACCTTTGTTGTCCATAACGATGGTGAGTGGCACGATTATCGCATCTCGTTCCCATCGCCAAGCCGAGGTGGCCGTATCCGGTTGGACCCCAGCAGCACGGATGGATTGGTCACGCTATCGAGGCTACGCATCGAGGCGTTTGCGGAACTCCCGCACGAGCCGTGGGCGAGTCCGCGGGAATTGCGAGACAAGAAAGTCATCGGTGGCGGACTTTACACTGTCTATGGTGAAGAGACCGCGATCACACCACGGTTTCTTGTTCGGCACCCTGAGTTTGCAGATGCTTATCCTTTTGACGGTATCGTGGTGCCAGCTCTTTTGTCGGCAGAATGGGTCAAAACACTCGGACTCACGAAAATGGGAAAGCCGATGCTCCCCGTTTTTCTCCACGAACTGCTTTGGAATAAGATTCGTATTCCGGACGAGGCCGTTGCACAAACGGTCACGGACCTCAAATCGATGCGACGGGGTACCCTTACGGACAACTTCCTTATTTTTGGAATGGTAGATGGCGCGCGCGGCATGCTCACTCCGGATCTCTCCAAGGATGAGGACTGGCTCATCATCGAGCAAAACGCCAAGCTCGCAGCCCGGATTTGTCGCGAGGGCACTCTCAAGGGGTTTTGGTTCGACACGGAACAATACGGCTCCTATCGTTGGCGCACCGCTTCCGGTACGCCCGAGTTTGAGGCGGAAAAGCCTCAGGAGCTTCCTTTTCCACTGGGAAAGGATTCCGCCGAAGTCCTTCGTCGTCGTGGTGCTGCATGGATCAAGGCCATCCAATCCGAGTTTCCGGAGGTCAAGATCATGACCACCTTTGCCTGGTCACCAGACGCTCACGGCTACGGCCCTCTTACGGGAGTCATACCGTTTCTCGATGGCGTGCTCGAAGGAATCGAACCGCCGGGGCAGATCATCCATGGACATGAAAACACGTTCTACTTTGGTCAGGCCAAGGGTACGACTCACACCTATGCCACAGAAAACGGTTTTCCAGGAGATCGCAATCGATACGATTCAGCCCGATCTGAGATTCGTAGTTGGGCTGGACTGAGCAGCAGCCCTGAAAAGTATAATAGATTCGTGCAAGTCGGAATGGCGGCTTGGATTGAGGACCATCCGTGGAATGTCCCCGACGGCTGGCCTCTTGGGAGTAAGGCGTCTCTCTGGTCGAATCTTTCGCTTGCCTTAGCCTATTCGGACGAGTACGTATGGGTCTGGTCTGAGCACACAAAGTATGGGCAACCTCATTTGCATGAATTGAACCCCTTTTTGGCATCGCTCAACAATCAAACCCGAAACGAAAAAGCAGAGCTTCCAAACAGTTTCCGGGAGGAATTCACGACCGACCCCATGCACCGAAGCTGGTACTTTGACTTTGACATGCTTGCCATCGGTCGAAAATCGGAGCCCGAACATGAGGCGACCGTCATGAGTGTGGATGCGATCCCTTATCGGTGGGATCGAGAGCAGAAGGGCATTTCGGTCATGGCTAGGAATTCGCCGAACCTGAGCGGCCAACGCCAGCGATTCGTGCGGCGCCTCCCAACAGACATTCAAAAAACGAATTTTCACGCGTGCTTCGATTTTCGCCTCGACGCTTCTGGTTCGAGCGATTGCCCTGTACTCGTGCTGGGGTTGTTTCATGACGAGCAGTCGATTCGCGATCGATCGATCTCGCTCCGCATTGATGGCGAAGATGAAGCGATCTTGGCTTTGGAAGCCACCGGTGCGTCGACACAAAAGCTCCCATCCAATTTCGCAGGCGGCGTCACGCTGGGAGTGGTGTATCGATTCGAATTAGATTACACGTCCCTCGATCAGAACCTCGTCGCCACGCTCACAAACCTGACCACCCATGCCACGCAGACCATGTCTGCAGTTCTTCCAGCTCGCCTTATCCCCCCGGATTTGAATGAGATCGGCGTTGCGATCGGGGAAGATTCGGGACACCCATCATTTCCTCGCAACGAGCATCGTCTCGTCTTGCTGAAGGCGGAGTTTCAACTCCAGTAAGAATGCGCGTTGATTCAGATTGAATCGCAACCACGCTCCGGGCGACCGGCAGCGTGACAACTCCGACTCATCACCCGCAACGCCAGTGACGGCCTGAAGAATCGATTGGCTTGGGACGGTTCGACATCGGCCTCAACGACCTCGCCCCTGTCCGTCGGTGGGCCGAGACCAGCGGCAGTTGCAGCGGCTCGCCACGTTGCGTAAGGATCTTTTTGATCCAGCCTGGCTCGGTCATGAACCAGATGGGCTCGTTGTCGAGGCGTCGAGCGATGGCTGACGCCGCCGCTGGGCATTCACGCCGATGCGGCCAGCCGATCGGTCGGCCGGCTCAGGTACGCCCTCACGGCCGCCTGCATCCGATCGACCTCGACGAGGAAACCCGAGGCCGAGAGCCGGTAGGAATCCGGATCGGTCTCCACCTGCCGGAGCTTCACAAGCTGGTTCTGGAAGTGGCGGATGCGTTCAAGCGTCGCTTCGAGCTCGGCGTCGGTCGTGATCGGGCTGTCGTCGGTGTTCATACGAAAGGCTCCACGATTTCCACGATCCCGCGTTGACCGCCGCCGCGGGTCACCTGCCAATATTCTACTGCGGCCTGCTCGCCCCCGAGGGCGGCCATCGCCCGCATCCAGAAAATGCTGGCCCCGAGCCGATCGTGCGCAAGGGCATGGTCGAACACGGCCGCCACCTCACCCGCGACCGTCGCCACGGCAAAATCGTCTTCCATCACGAGAAACACGTCCACGTCGCGTGGGGCCGGCTTGGCCGTGACGAACGACCCGAACACGATGAACCGCCGCACCTTTCCCGTGGCGAGCGCCAGCCGATGGATT
>CAMBFA010000022.1 GCA_945865325.1 Candidatus Kuenenia stuttgartensis | reverse complement strand
ATAAAAAAAGGCGGCCGGGAGGGGGCTCCCGGTCGCCTGGTGCGTTCTGTCGAGGTTTTTCGGGCTGCCAGACGCTCCGCCGGGCAGCCGCGCCAGGCCGGTTCAGCGGCGGCGATCGCTCCCCGGCTGGGCGGCGGTCGCGGCGGCCGGCTGGCCGACTTGAGAAGCCGGCGTGGCCGGCGCGACGGTGGTGCCGGTGGTCGGGATGGGCGTACCCCCCTCGGCCTGCTCGGCCGCCTGGGCCCGGCGCTG
Source organism: Candidatus Kuenenia stuttgartensis (assembly GCA_945865325.1). GTDB lineage: Bacteria > Planctomycetota > Planctomycetia > Pirellulales > UBA1268 > QWOP01. The sequence goes on along the minus strand of CAMBFA010000022.1, from coordinate 34,045 downwards.
CATCTCGACGGCAACCATTTCCTGCTTCGCGATCATGTCGTCGGGATCTTCGAAGTTCAGCAAGAGGGGTGCCATGTCATCGAAAACCTTCATCGCCATCCCCACCACGCGCCAGCCCTCTGGATCGAGACGGACCACCCAGACGATGTTCTCGCTGCTCTCTTGGCCCGCTTGGTCGACGTCGGACCACACCGTCCCGACATGGACAAGGTCGCCGGAATCACCGATCGATTCGCAGTCCTTCACCTGGTAGCGGGCGGAGGGGTTCACCGGCGGCGCGACCGTCAGGCCGAGCTCCTCTGTCTTTGTCCGCGCGACGGTCGTCAGCATCGACGAGGCCGCCGCGTCGTCCCCGCGCTTGATCGCCTCGAGAAATTCAACCACCGTGGCCTTGGCCGATTCAGTTCCCCCCGACTTCGTGCCGGCCGTGGTCGCCGTTCCCCCACTCCCGGAGCAACCGGAGAGGACAAGGCCACAGACCACGGCGCAGCCGGCGAGGAAACTCGCGGTCCAGAGAGACCAGCGGCCAACCTGGGACAACGCGGGAGCAGGGGGGGGATTGAGAGGCATCGGGGACTCCATTCCGGCGGGAATTGATGGGTGCTGTCGTGGCGGCGGGCGAGGGTCGAGCGGCGGCCTGCCGACGGGAACAATCGGGGCGGAAGGGTGACGGCGCCGCGGACGACGGTCAAGGTGAATAACGGCCTTGAAAAACGAGCGGCCCGGGGGATGACGCGCGGTCGAGAGAAGGGGCTAGGATATTGGCGGCCCCCGTCCCCGATTGCCTTTTCCCCCCATCCTTCCCCGCCCCGTCAGCGCCGCGCTCACCTCCCTAAAACCATTACCCCCCCCTGATTCCGATGCCCCCGCCCACCTCTCTCCCAACGCCCCGTTCAGCGGCTGGCTGCCGCGCTCCGGCGGGGCTGGTGATGATCCTCGCCGTCGGCCTCGCCCTCGGGGCCACGCGCGGCGATGCCACCCAGAGTGGCCGCCGGCCGCGGGAGCGGCAGCGGGCCAAGCCCCCCGCCAAGGCCTGGGACAAGACGTCGAAATCGGCGTTCTTCGACGACGCCTTCGTGACGCTCGAAGGGGAACGCCCTGACTTCGCCGCCGCCTCGGCGGCCCGCGCGGCGGGGCGGACGGGCGTGCCGGCCGCGGCGGCCGGTGGGGAGGAGGGGGGATTCCGCTGGTCGACCCTCGTCTCCCCCGACACCCTCACTGACGAGGTCAAGGAGCAGAGGAAGATCGTCGTCGCCTCGATCGCCTCCGCCTCGGAGTTCAAAGGGGGGGGCTACGACAAGGCCCGCGAGGCCTTCAGCGCGATCGCCCTGGTGTTCGGGGTGATCGCCGCCCACGACGGTGATGTCCGCTGGAAAAAGGATGCCGAGAACGCCCGCGATCTCTTCGCCCGGGTCGGCTTCAATTGCAAGGTGGGGACCGACGGTTCGTTTGCCGAGGCGAAGGCCCGGTCCGCCGATCTCGACGCCCTCCTCGACGGCGGGGCCCCCGCCAAGAAGGCCGATCGGGAGGAGGATTTCGCCTGGAGCCAGGTGGCGGCGCGGCCGGCGCTCATGAGCCGTTTGGACGTGGCCGAGCAGACGGCCGGCGGGATCGTCGCCTCCAAGGGAGATTTCGAGAAGCAGGTCGACTCGCTGCTGCGGGAGATCGAGATCGCCGCCGCGATCGGCGAGGTGATCCAACAAAAGGACTTCGAGTACTCCGACGACGACACCTACCGGGCTTATGCCGCCGCGATGCGCGATGCGGCTGTGCGCGCCCGCGACGCGGCGCGGAAGTCCGACTACGATGCCGTCCGAACTGCGGTTGGAGATCTGAAGAAGTCGTGTGATGCCTGTCACGGCGACTACCGCAGCTGACACCGAGGATCTGCCCGTGATGTCGAGAGGAAGATTGGCCGGCCCACGGCCGGAGCGCTGGACCACCGGCCGCGGAACCGGGCCGGCCCTGCCGCGGCGCGGTCGGGGGGGCGAGGCGCGCCGCCGCCCGGCGGCACGGCCCCGGGAGCGCGACCGTGGCGACGATGAGCGTGGCGACGATGAGCGTGGGCCGTTCAATATCGCGCTGGTCGGCGATCTCACCGACAACGAGGCCGATCTCACCGACAAACTCCTCGGCGTGCCGCCAGGGGGCGAGTGCACGATCTGGTTCGATTCCCCCGGGGGTAATCCTTACTGCGCGATGGCGCTTTCGACGCTCATGAAGTTGCGCGGCGTGCGGGCCACGGGGATCGTCGGCGGGGAGTGTTCGTCGGCCGCGCTGTGGCCGTTTGCCACCTGCGTTCGCCGGCTCGTTACGCCCTACAGCGTGTTTCTGTTTCATCCGATGAAGTGGCAGAGCGAGGAGCACATCGGGATCACCGAGGCGGCCGAGTGGTCGCGCCATTTTGTCGAGATCGAGGGGGAGATGGACCGGATGCTCTGCGACCTGTTCGGCAGGTCGCACGACCTCATCGCCCACTGGATCAAGACCCACCGCTACGTCTCGGGAAAGGAGATGGTGGAGGCGGGGCTGGCGGAGATGGTGGCCCTGGAAACGCTCCCCGAGCTCCTCCCTCCCGCCGCCGACTGACCCCTCTCACGCTTCCTCGTCACGCTGCTACGATTGGCTTTATTTCCCCCCGACACCGCACCGGAGCGCCTCCATGCACGTCCGTACAGACCTCGTCGCCCTCGTGGTTGCCCTCGTTGCCCTTGTCGCCGCCCCCGTCCAGGCTTGGCAAGCCGGGGACGACGCGCTTGCCTACACGATTGCCGAGGAGGGTTTTTCGCTGGCGGCCCCAGAGGGGTGGAAGCGGGTGCAGCCGAAGTCGTCGATCGTCGAGACGGAGTTTGCGATTCCTTCGGAAGGGGAAGGGCTGCAGCCCGGGCGGATGACCGTCATGGGAGCCGGGGGGAGCGTTCAAGCGAACGTCGATCGCTGGTATGGCCAATTCGCCCAGCCCGATGGGAGCGACACGAAGTCGAAGGCGACGGCAAAGAAGATCAAGCTGGCCGGGTGCGACGTGACGATCGTCGACATCAGCGGCACCTACAAGGACGCCCCCGCCGGGCCTTTTGCCGGTGGCAAGGCCGTCGACCGCCCCGATTACCGGATGCTCGCGGCGATCGTGGAAACGCCCGACCGCGGCAATTACTTTTTGAAGTTTTACGGACCGGGGAAGACCGTCGCGAAGCATGCCGACGGATTCCGCGCCATGGTCGAAGGGCTCGTGCCCGCCGGCAAGTGACGGTTCTGCTCTCCCGTTCCCGCTCCCGGAGTCGTCTGCTGACATGAAGATCCAGGACTTCCTCGACCATCACCGCATCGCCGGCAACCCGTTTGCCGAGGAAGACGCACAGAACGACACCGTCTTCAAGCGCACCTGCCTGGAGTCGACCTTCCATCCGGCCTGGGACAAGATCTACGGCAACCCGGACGATCCGAGCACTGCGATCGTGTTCGGCGAGAAGGGGGCGGGGAAGACCGCGCTCAAGCTGCAGATGGTGCGGCAGTTCGAGCGCCACGATGCCGATCATCCCGAACGGAAAACGTTCGTCGTTCTCTACGACGACTTCAATCCGTTCCTCGATCGGTTCATCGACCGGGTCGGTGCGAAGCGGCCGGTGGAGAAGGTGCTGGCCCACTGGAAACTGTGGGACCACATCGACGCCATCCTCGCCCTCGGCACGACGCACTTGGTCTCGAAGCTCCTCGAGGGGGGCGGGCGCGAGAAGCACCGGCTCGCCGGTCCGCAAGCGCGCGATCTGTCGCTCCTGGCAGCCTGCTACGACCAGTCGACCGGCGAGACCTTCCCCTCCCGTTGGGCTCGGCTCCGTCGGCTCGTCGGCTACAAGACATGGAAGTCGTCCTGGTCGGGGTGGCTGGGAATGGTGGCGACGGCACTGATGGCTGGGGCGCTGGTGTCGGGGGGTGTCCGCGGCAATCTCGAGTGGACGCGGCTGTGGTGGCCGTGGACGCTCCTGATCGCCGCGTGGGCCCCCTGGCTGTGGCGGCGGGTGCGGGCGTGGTGGACCGCGCGGCGGATCGTCCGCAGCATGCGCACCGGCAACCGCACTACTGGCCAGCTGACCCAGGCCCTGGCGCGGATGCCGGAGGTCGATCTCGACGGCCAGCCGCTGCCGAAGCATGCCCGCAGCGACGACCGTTACGAGCTCCTGGCGAAGTTTCAAGGGGTGCTTGCCGCCCTCGGCTACACCGGGATGGTGGTGATCGTCGACCGCGTTGACGAGCCGCACGCCGTCAACGGCCAAGCCGAGCGGATGCGGCTCCTCGTCTGGCCGATGCTCGACAACAAGTTTCTGAAGTCCCCCGGGCTCGGCTTCAAGCTCCTCCTTCCTGAGGAGCTCTACCGCTTCATCGAGCGGGAGGACGAACAGTTCAACCAGCGTGCCCGGCTCGACAAGCAGAATCTCGTGCCGGGCTTGGAGTGGACCGGCGAGACGCTCTACGACATCGCCTCGCAGCGGGTGAAGGCGGCGAGCGTCGGGAGCCCCCCGGCAACGCTCGCCCAGCTGTTCGATCCGGCTGTCGACCAACGGCGGCTCATCGATGGCCTGCGGACCCTGCGGGTGCCCCGTCACCTGTTCAAGTTCCTCCATCGCCTCCTCGTCTCCCACTGCCACTCCCATACCTCGGAGCAGCCGGTGTGGACGATCCCGCTGGAGCAGTTTGAGCGGGAGTTGGCGGTGTTTCAGCGCGATCAGGATGCCTTCGATCGGGGCCTCGCCCCGCGCTAGCAGGGCGCGGAAACGTCATCCCCGACCGATCCGGCGGCGGGGGCGGGTTCCCCCACCTGCGAGCCGCCGACAGGCAGCGGCGGCGGGGACCGGGGAACCCGAAAACCAGTCCTTGGGCGCCCGGGTCTCCGGTGGGTCGCAGGGGTGACTCCCCCGGCAGGGCCGGAAGGCGTTGTGAATCCCCCTGGGGGGTGATTCCCGGTCGGCTCGACCGCGCCGAGGGCTGATTTGCATTGCCCCGTTTGTCTGGGTAATTTGCATCAAATAATCAGCCTAGGGGGCTTGGGTTCTTCTGCCCGCCCCCGTGTTTTAGGGGACTCGTCCGTGGTCAATCGCAACATTCCGCCCGTGCATGCCGTTCTGGGAATCATCGAGGATGCCCGTACTCTCCCTGCACAGGGGGATCTCGGCGATGCCTGGTATGAGGAGGCGAAGGGGCGACTGTGGATCTGGGACGACATGAATTCTCGGTGGGTCGATCTGACGCTGTGGCGCGCGGGGAATGGGGGGTCGGGAGCCACTGGCCTGGCCGGCGCTGCCGGCCTGGCGGGTGTTCAGGGGGAGCCCGGGCCGAAGGGAGAGCCCGGGATTCAGGGAGAGCCGGGGACGATCGGCCCGTGCGGCGAGCCGGGCCAGGCGGGGCCGAAGGGGGATCGGGGAGAGCCCGGTCCGGCCGGCCCACAGGGGAAGCCGGGCCTCGACGGGAAGCTCGGCCCGGCCGGAAAAGATGGCAAGCCGGGCCCCACCGGTGCGGTGGGCCCGCAGGGGAAATCTGGGCTCGACGGCATCGATGGCGTTAACGGCCTCAACGGAATCAACGGCAAGGATGGGAAGCCCGGTGTCGCTGGCCTCAAGGGGGAGCGCGGCCCGGTGGGCCCGGCTGGCGCGGCTGGCAAGCAGGGCCCCGCGGGAGCGGCCGGCAAGCCCGGCGTGGCTGGGAAAAACGGCCTCGACGGGAAGGATGGGAAGCCTGGTGTGGCCGGCCCCAAGGGGGAGAGTGGCGCAGCGGGAGCAGCCGGCAAGCCCGGTGCAGCTGGGAAAAACGGCCTCGACGGGAAGGATGGGAAGCCTGGTGTGGCTGGCCCCAAGGGGGAGAGCGGCCCGGTGGGAGCGCCCGGCAAGCCCGGTGTGGCTGGGAAAAACGGCCTCAATGGCAAGGATGGCAAGCCCGGCGCGGCTGGCCCCAAGGGGGAGCGCGGCCCGGCGGGAGCGGCCGGCAAGCCCGGCGTAGCGGGGAAAAACGGCCTCGACGGGAAGGATGGCAAGCCCGGTGCAGCTGGGAAAAACGGCCTCGACGGGAAAGATGGCAAGCCCGGTGTGGCTGGCCCCAAGGGGGAGCGCGGCGCGGTGGGCGCGGCTGGCAAGCAGGGCCCCGCAGGAGTGCCCGGCAAGCCCGGTGCGGCGGGCCCCAAGGGAGATGTTGGACCGGCTGGGCCGACGACCGGTCTGCGGGCCTCCGGTGCCCGTGATGTCACCGCCGCGATGCGGCTTCCGAGCGGCGGCGGACTCGACCGCGCCGTCTTGAAGCGCGTCGGGGACACCGTCGAACTGGCGCTTGTCGGACTGCGTGGCAGCCGGCCGCTGAAGGGGCTCCTCGGCAAGATTCCTGCCGGCTTCCGCCCGTCGCTTCCGCACAGCCTCGTGACCGCCGACGAAGGATTCCGTCAGGTGCGAGTCAGTGTTGATGCCGGGAATGCCGGCGTCTCCGTCGCCCAGCCGGCCGGGTCCGGTGGCCTCGGCAAGGTCGCGACGTCGCTCGTCTGGCTGACCAACGACGACTGGCCGACGACGCTCCCCGGAAAGCCTTGGAACCGCTGATCCCGTTCCCGGCTTGGTAGGCTCGGGGGGACTCGAGGTGCAAGACGCTCCGGGATCCTCCATGGCCGAGCCCGATTCCCCACCCCCGCCGGCACCGGAGCTCCCGGAGCTCCACGCGCTTGTCGTCGGGCGGGACGCGATGGCGTGCCGGTTCGAGGTGGTGTTCAACGCCGGCGAAGTGTCGGATGCCACCGAGCTCGGCTTGGCGGCGCTCGATCTCGTCGACGCCATCGAGGACCGGATCACCGTCTACCGCGACTCGAGCGAGCTTGCCCGTCTCAACGCCACCGCCTCCCAGGGGTGGCAGCCGGTCGCGGCGGACCTCGTGGCCCTCCTCGCGCACGCCCGCTCGCTCCATGAGCGGACGGCCGGTGGCTTCGATCCGGCCGCCGGGAGCCTCGTCCGTGCCTGGGGCTTCCTCCGGCGCCAGGGGCGCACCCCCGATGCCCCGACGCTCGCCGCCGCCCGGGCGGCGGCGGGGATGGAGCATGTCGAGATCGACGAGGTCTCGGGGCGGGTGCGCTTCACGCGCTCCGGCCTCGAGCTCAACCTCGGAGCGATCGGCAAAGGGTGGGCGCTCGATGCGGTGATCGGGATGCTCACCGCCGCCGGGGTGGCGAGTGTGCTCGTCCATGGCGGCTCGAGCAGTGTCCGCGCGATTGGGCTCCAGGGGCCGGCCCTTCCCGGACGGCGCGGGTGGCGCGTCGGCATCCGCCATCCGCTCCGGCCTGGTCGGCGGCTGGCCACCGTGACGCTCGTCGACGCGGCCCTGGGAACGAGCGGCTCGGGGACCCAGTTCTTCGTCGATCGCGGGCGCCGGCTCGGGCACATCCTTGACCCACGCAGCGGGCTTCCGGCGGAAGGGGTGCTGTCGTCGACGGTGATCGCGCCGCGCGCGGCCGATGCCGACGCCCTCTCCACGGCGCTCTATGTCCTCGGGCCGGCGGGGCTCGAGCGGATCGCGCCGGCCGGCGGCGACTGCGCCGCGGTGCTCGTCGTTCCCGCTCGCAATCCCGCCAATGTCCGCGTCCTGACGGCGAACCTCGACCCCCAACTCGTCGAGTGGGATCCGGGGGAGGGACTGGAGGTGGTGCGTGTGGTGTGAGCGGTGCTCACGGCGCGAGAGGACGCGCTGGCAACGCCCCTTCCTGGCAGGCCAGGCATGCCGCCGCCCAGCCCCAGCTGCCCGCGGAAAAACTCTGGGCCCGACAGCACAAGGCGGCCGAAAGTGCGCCGGACTCGAGAAAACAGTGTGGTTTCCAGGTGGACCGGTTCCACTGGCTGCCCCGCAGCCGGTTCGGTCAGGGATGACTTTTTCCACGGGCAGCTAAGGGGGGCGGACGCCGGCGGCGGGCCGAATGGGAGGAGGAGGATGGCATTGGATGGTCCGAGGCGGAGAACGGGCGATGGTCGAATTGGCGTCGCGTGGCAAGGGTAATCGGGGAAACAAGGGGGGGGCGGCCCGTTTCTGCGGCCGGCGGAGGGTGGAAGTCCCCTGCCCCGGCGGTCTTCCTTGGGTACACTGTTGAAGCGTTGCACGACACGGGCCGACTCCCTGGACACCCGACCGAACTGAACATGATCGAGTGGTTCGAGCAGGGGTCGTACCTCGGCATCGTGATCTTCCTGACGCTGACGGGGATCGGGCTCCCAGTGCCGGAGGAGGTGCCGATCATCGCTGCCGGCGTCGCCAGCAAGGCGGGGGCGCTGCAGTGGTATTACGCCCTCCCTGCCTGCCTCCTCGGCGCGGTGCTCGGCGACAGCTTGATGTACGCCGTGGGGAGATTTTTCGGCGCCAAGATCCTCCGCGACCATCCCTGGTGGTCGGGGTTTCTCACCCCCGAACGCGAGAAGACGATCGAGGATCTCATCAACCGGCACGGGATCAAGGCGTTCTTTGTCGCTCGGTTTCTCGTTGGCCTACGGAGCCCCTTCTACCTCACCGCCGGCATGCTCAAGGTGAAGTACCGCTGGTTCCTCCTCGCCGATCTCCTCTGCGCGTCGGTGGTCATCGGCGGATTCTTCGGGCTGGCCTATTCCTTCGGCGACAGCATCAGCGGCCTGATTCGCTCGGCCGAACGGGGGCTGACGCTGGCGGCGATCTCGCTCGCCTTCTTGGCGGTGGTGGCATTCTTCTGGTTCCGGAAGCGGCGGATGCAGATGCTCGACCGCGACCCCGAGGCGCTGTTTGAGAACAAGGAGCTGATCTTCGGTCCTGCCGGCGACCGGATCGTCGATGCCGTCGGGATCGGCGACAGCCACCCCAAGCATGCCGAACCGTCCCCCGGCGACCGCCCCGGCGGCCGCGACTGACGGTGGCAGAGGTCGTGCCGATTCTGCCGGCTCACGCTGGGGAAATGTCCCTTTTCGGCAAGCTTGTCGACCTCGGGCGACTTTGACGTCGCCAAACGGCGACCTAGGTACCTGTGGAGCTTTTTTCGTCCACGGGATTCACCATGCGCGCCGACCTCGTTCCCGCACCGCACAGCCTTCCCTCCCCGCTCCCGACGCCCGGGGGGAACAGCCGGGCGACGCGCGGGGCGGAGAGGAATGGGGCGCGCGGCCGGGTGGTCGTCATCGATGCCGATCGCCGGGCCGCATCGGGAACCGCGGCCTGGCTCTGTACTCAGGGGTGGCACGCCAGCGCTGCCGGGAGCGCCGACGAGGCCCGCCGCCTCGTCTCCCGCGGCCGGTGTGATGCGTGGGTCGTCGTCGGCCAGGTGGCCACGCGGGGCGCCGAAGCAGTCCGCCAGCAACTCCCCTCCCGGCACGCGCTGGCCAGGCTCGTCGCCGTGCTCCCTCCCCAGGCCGATCCGGCCGGGTGGGACATCACGATTGGCTTTCCGGCTGCCGATGACCGGCTGCTGGAGGCGCTCACGAAGGCCTGCCCGACCCCGTCTCCGGAGGTCGAGCCGGGCCTGGCTGCGCCAGGGGATCGGGTCGCGATCCTCGGCGGTGACCCGGCGATCCGCCGGGTGCTCGACATCGCCCGTCGCGTTGCCGACACCGGGGTCACGATCCTCCTCACCGGTGAGAGCGGCACGGGGAAATCGCTCCTGGCCCGGGAAATCCATGCCATCAGCGGCCGCCGCAGCGGGCGCTTCGTCGAGGTCGCCTGCGGCAGCCTGTCGGAATCGCTCCTCGAGAGCGAGCTGTTCGGCCATGTCGCCGGCGCGTTCACGGGGGCCACGGTCGACCGCGAAGGGCGTTTCGCCCAGGCCGATGGGGGGACGATCTTCCTCGACGAGATCGCCACCGCCACGCCGGGCCTCCAGGTAAAGCTCCTTCGCGTCCTCCAGAACCTCGAGTTCGAGCCGGTGGGGGGGGGATCGACGCGCAAGGTCGACGCCCGCCTCGTCCTCGCCACCCACGAGGATCTGGCGGCGCTGGTCGCCGCCGGCCGGTTCCGCGCCGATCTGTTCTGGCGGATCAACGTCGTCACGATCGAGATGCCGGCGCTCCGTGACCGGCGCTCCGATATCCCCCTCCTCGCCAGCCACTTTCTTACCCGCGCTGCGGCCCGGGCGGGGCGAACGGTCGACGGCTTCACTCCGGGGGCCCTGGCGGCCCTGCTGGCCCACGACTGGCCCGGCAACGTTCGCGAGCTCGAGCACGCCGTCGAACGCGGCGTCTATCTCGGCACGACCAGCCGCGTCGAGGTCGGCGATCTTCCCCCGGCGGTCATGACGGCCGGCGCGGTCCGGGTCGAGCCGCTTGGCCAGGGGGCGCTGCGAGAGTCGCTGGCGGTGCCGGAGCGGCAGATGATCCTCGAGGCGCTCCAGCGCCACGCCTGGCGGCGCGACGCGGCAGCCCGGGCCCTCGGCATCAACCGGACGACGCTCTACAAAAAGGCGAAGCGCCTCGGGCTCGATCTTTCGGCGCTCCCCGCGGGGGGCTGACCGAGGCGCGGCCGTGGCACCATCATCCGAACAGCTCCCGCACCGGTTCGCCACCGCCTCCGCCTCGGGCCAGTGTTCGGCGAAGCGGATGACGTCGCGAAGATAGCGGGCCCAGGTCTGGCTCCATGCCGACGCGGTGAGGAGCCGATCGACCTCCGCACGTTTGCCGGGGGACTGGTCAGCGCAGCGGGCCCCGTCGAGGGGATTCAGCCCACGGCGGGCACCCACCCCGCGGCGAGCGACCAGGCGAGGATTGTGGCGAGAACGAGCCGGTAGATGATAAACGGCCAGAGCGTGTGGCTGCCGAGCATCGCCAGGAGCCAGCGGATCGCCCCGTAGCCGACGACTGCCGCGGCCAGTGTTCCGGCGGCGGCCATCGTGATCGCCTCGGTGGAGCCGAAGATCGCGTTCCGTTCCTGCCAGGCCTCGAGAAGGCCGGCGGCCGCAACCGCGGGGAGCGAGAGGAGGAAGGAGAACCGGGCGGCGGTCTGCCGGTCGAGCCCCCCGAGCATCCCCGACGAGATCGTCACACCGCTGCGCGACGTGCCGGGGACGAGCGCCAGCACCTGGGCCAGGCCCATCCCCAGGCCGTCGGCGAGACCGATGCCGTCGAGCCCGTGCCGTCCGGTCGGGCCGCGTCGCTGCCGGAGGCGGATGACGATCTCCGCCACCGCCATGAGAACCGTCGCCGCCACGAGGGCCCCGATCACGACCTCCAACCGCCGAGCCTCCCCTTTGATGAGCTTCCGGAGGGCGAATCCGACGACCACGATCGGGAGGGTGCCAAGGAGAATCAGCAGCGAAACCCGCGACTCGGGGCTCCCCCACGGGAGTCCGGTTGCGATCCCCTTGAAGAATCCCCGCAGCAGGGACGCGATATCTCCCCTCATCGCCACGCAGACCGCGGCGAGCGTGCCGCACTGGATGACGGCCGAATAGGCCGCCCCGGGGTCTTCCCAGCCGAGGAGCGCTGGGACGATCCGCAGATGGGCCGTGCTCGACACGGGGAGGAACTCGGTGAGCCCCTGGACAATGCCAAGGGTGATCGCTTCGACGAGGGTCATGGAAGGGGGGGCTGCCGGGGTGGGGGAGCGGAGGTGGGCCGGGACGGCGCCGAAGGGGGGGGGACCGTCGGCGGGCGGGGCGGGACGGCGAGGAAAGCAGGGCGGGGAGGGCTTTTTCCGATACGAGAGCTGTTCCCGCTTCAAAATAGCAGCCCTGTCAGGCATAATCCTCCGCTTCCCGCCGGTGGGCGTGACAGCGACGGCAACGCTGCCCGAGGCTCGCGCCGCCCACCCCACCCCGAACAGCCGCTCCAAACACTCGTTCCAGACACCCGGCCCCTACCCCGCGCCACCGGCGCGGTGAGCCAGAGCCCAGGAGACCTCCCCGCGATGTTCCGTAATCTCAGCACCGTCGGCCTGCCCCTTTCCGGACGGCCCAGCGAGCTCATCGAACTGGCGCTGTCGTTCGGTTTCGACGCGATGGACATCGACATCGTCGACTTCCAGCAGCAGGCCGAGGCGTTCGGGGTCGAGCATGCCCGCCGGCTGATGGTCAGCGCCCGCCTCCAGTGCGGGTCGTTCCATCTGCCGATCTCGCTGATCGGTGACGATGCGGCCTTCGAGGCCGATCTCGTCGACATCCCGACGCGGTTGGCGTTCGCCCAGGCGACCGAGGCGAAGCGCGCCATCGTCACGATCGCCCCCGCCTCCGACGACCATGCCTTTAAGGACTTCTTCGAGCTCTACCGGAAGCGGCTCGACACGCTCGGCGGCCTGCTCTCGACCTATGGCATTAGCCTCGGGCTCGCCCTGGCGTCGGAGGCCGAGGCCCGGGCCGAGAAGGCCCATCAATTCATCCACACCTACGAAGGCCTCGTCGGTTTGGTCAGTGTTTGCCATCCGAGCGTCGGCATCGTGGTCGATGCCTGGGCCCTCCACCTCACCGGCGAGCCGGTGTCGGTGATCGGGTCGATCCCAGCCGGCCGGATCGTCGAGGTTCGCCTCTCTGACGCCCCCCGGGATGTCGTCTCGACCGAGCTCAACCAGACGCACCGACTGCTGCCCGCTGAGACCGGCGTGATCCCCGCCGCCCAGATCCTCCTCGAGGCCCAAAAGGCGGGCTTCGACGGCCCCGTCACGCCCTGGGCCGATCGCTCGACCCTTGCCGGCCGTGGCCGGGAGAAGATCGTCCGCCTTGCCGGCGACCGCCTCGAAGCGGTTTGGAAGGAAGCGGGCCTGCCGATCGTGCCGCGCTGGTTCGCCCCGTCGGCCCGTGAGAACGCGCCGCGGTTCGGTGAGGATCCTGCCATGCTGGCTGCAGCCGGGGCCCTCGACGGCAAGCCGGGCCAGGCTTGATCTGCTCGAGGCCGGATCCGCTATCAGCCAGTGCTAACAGATCGCCAGCGCTACCAACTCGCCAGCGCTACCAGCTCGCCAGCTTCCCTGGGGGCGGTGGTGGTCACCCTCCCGCGGCGCCGTCACGCCCCGCCACGGACCCAATCGACCTGCGGTGAGCCGCCCCCCGAGAGGGCCGCGCCGCGGCAAAACTCCGACACATAGCGGAGCGGCTGCCCGGGACGGTCGGGATCGCGAAACGAATCCCCCTTCTGGAGGATCGGCAGCTGGTCGGGCATGCCACCGAAGGCCCGCGCGCCGGCAGCCTGACAGGGGAACCACGACCCGGTGCCGGCGGTATCGACGAGGTGGAACTCCGGATAGCAGTGCCCTTCCACCCACACCGTCCGGGCTGGGATGCCGTTGATCCTGGCGGAGGCGATGAACAGGCATGTCAGCTCCTCGCAGTCCCCCCAGCCGTCGGCGAGGGCCCGGGCCGCCCCCTTCAGGGTGCCGTTACGGTATTCCACCTTCTCGCGGACGGCGTCGTAGATCGCCTCGACCTTCGCCCAGCCCTCGAGCCCCTCTCCGAGCGATTTGGCAAACTTCGTCACCTTCGGATGGCGGGTCTCGATGTAGGGGCTCGAGGCAAGGAACGGCTTGAGTCCCTTGGCCGGCTTCGCCGGGATCGAGAGCTCCGAGGTGTCGGTCGGAGCGAGGATTGCCGCTCTCCCTACGGAGAAGGTGACGACGGCCTTTGCCTCTTGGCCGGATGGGAGGTCGGGAATGTCGACGAGCATCTGCTTCACGCCCCCCGGCAGGGTCCGGTAGCGGACCTGGCGGACGTCGGCCGAGAGATCCTCGCCGACCAATTCCACCGTCTGCTCGGGCCATTCAGCCGGGATCGGCAGCGAAGCGTAGATTCCCCGGCAGGGCCCCCCCGCGGCGACGACCGAAAGCCCGACGCGGTAGGGCTGGCGGCGAACATCCCCGAGCGTCGGCCCGCTCGCTGCCAGCGGTTCGTCGGCGAACTGGCCGCGGGCCCGGGGGGCCGCTCCCCAGGCCCCCAGACCGACCGTCAGGCAGGTGGCGTGGAGGAGGCTCCGCCGCGTCATCTCAGGAGAAGACGGAGACCGACGGGCAGCGGAGGGGCGGATGGTAGCCATGAAGGTGGCATCGGACCGGAAGGGGGGGGAACTGTGGTCGGGCCGGTCTCGATTCGATCGGGAAATTGGGGAGGAAAGGGCAAAACGACGAATTGTTCAGGAATGCCGCGGCTGCTACACTCGAAGGTTTCCCCCTCGTGGCCCGTTTTCCCCCTTCCTCCAACCCGTTTTCCCGAAACCCCCACACGATGGTCAACCGCAACCTCATCCGCGAACTGGAACTTGGCGACGAAATCGATCAGGAGATCGAACTGGCAATGGGGGGGACCGACAGTGGCGAATATGCCATTGGAACCGCCACCCTGTCGGTCAATTCGGTCCTCCACGGCAAGATTCTGCGGGTCGATGATGAGTTTGTGCTGGTCGACGTCGGCTACAAGAGCGAGGGGCACATCCCACGGAACGAGTGGGATGATTCGGAGCCGCCGCCGCAGGTGGGCGACACCGTCAAGGTGCTCCTCGAGGAGTTCGAGGACGGCCAACTCGAGGAACAGCGCGGCCTGATCACCCTCTCGAAGCGGAAGGCCCGCCGCATCGAGGATTGGCTGCGGGTGATGGAGAGCGTCAAGGAGAATGACGTCGTCACCGGGTTCGTGACGCGGAAAATCAAGGGCGGGCTCCTCGTCGACATCTCGGGTGTCAACGTCTTCCTCCCCGCCAGTCAGGTCGACATCCGTCGTCCGGCCGACATCGGCGACTACTGCGGCCGCTGCATCCAGTGCCTCGTGCTCAAGATCGACGAGCAGCGTCGCAACATCGTCGTCTCGCGCCGGGCCCTTATCGAGCAGGAGCGTGCCGAGCGGAAGAAGCAACTCATGGAGACCCTCGAGGTCGGCCAGGTGCGCCGCGGCATTGTCAAGAACATCGCCGACTTCGGTGCCTTCGTTGATCTCGGCGGTATCGACGGCCTCCTCCATATCACCGACATGAGCTGGGGCCGCATCGGCCACCCCAGCGAAATGGTGGCGATCGACCAGGAGATCGAAGTTCAGGTGCTGCACATCGACCGCGAGCGCGAGAAGATCGCCCTCGGCATGAAGCAGCGGACCGCGAGCCCGTGGGCGAAGGTCGCCGATAAGTATCCGGTCGGCACCGTCTGCAAGGGGACGGTCGTCAACGTCATGAGCTACGGTGCGTTCGTGAAGCTCGAGGATGGCGTCGAGGGGCTCGTCCACATCAGCGAGATGAGCTGGACGAAGCGCGTCAGCCATCCCTCCGAGCTCGTTAAGCCGAGTGACGAGGTCGAGGTCGTCGTCCTTGCCATCAACAAGGAGAAGCAGGAGATCTCGCTGGGTATGAAGCAAACCCAGCAGAATCCCTGGGAGAAGGTCGCCGCCGATTATCCCCCCGGTGCGGTGGTCAAGGGGGTTGTCCGCAATCTCACCAACTACGGCGCCTTCATCGAGATCGACGACGGGATCGACGGCCTCCTGCATGTCACCGACATGTCGTGGACGCGGAAGGTCACCCACCCCAGCGAGATGGTCGACAAGGGGCAGGAGATCGAGTGCAAGGTGCTCTCGGTCGACCAGCAGCGCCGCCGCATCGCGCTGGGACTCAAGCAGATGCACGAGGATCCGTGGACGACCGACATCCCCGCCCGTTACAAGCCCGGCGATGTCGTGAAGGGGAATGTCACGAAGATCACCAACTTCGGCGTCTTCGTCGGGCTCGAGGACGGTCTCGAGGGGCTGCTCCACATCTCGGAGCTCTCCGAGGAGAAGATCGAGAATGCCGAGGATCTCGTGAAGGTGGGCGACCCGATCGAGGTCAAGATCCTCCGCGTCGACACCGAAGACCGGAAGATCGGCCTGTCGAAGAAGCGCGTCAGTTGGTCGCTGGAACGCGAGGCCGCCGAGGGAACCGCGGAGGTCTGACCGACCCCTCCGCGCCCCGCAGGAAGCGAGGGGCCGCCGGCCGGCCGTTGACGGTGGCCGTGGTTCGATCGGCCCCGGTGTTAGGGAACGGCGGTCGTGGCGCGGGCCACGACCATCGCCCGCACCGGGCCGATGACCTCGGCGCCGGTCGCCCCCAAACCCTGCTGGGAAGCCGACGGCTCGACCGGGACGATCCGCAGTGATTGGCCGCGCGTGATCCGCCCGGCTGGCCCCGTCGGCGTGAGTCCGCCAAAGAATCCTTCGGTGACGGTGCCGAGGATCCGGATCCGCCGCAGCGGGGCATGGTTTTGACCCTGCTCTCCGGCGCCGACGTGCCCCTGCTCGAGGACCTCGGCCGTGGCCGGGTCGATGATGTCGAGCGCGATCGTTCTGCTCCCCCCTCGGCCGGTGCGGGCACCGCCGCGCCCGACCCACACGATCACCCGGTCGCCGGGGGAGAGCGTTGGCAGGTCGATCGTTTCCGGCGAAGTGGCCGGAGGCGAGGTCGGCATGATCGGTGTGCCGATCGGCGCGTCGGCCGGTGGCCAGGTCGGGGAGGATTCTGTCGAGGCCGATGGAGGTGCCGGCTCCGCGGCGGTCGTCACCGGTGGGCCGGCGGATTCAGGCGCTACCGGGGCCGCGACGTCAACGCGGGGCGCTGACGGCATTTTGGTCGGCGACGGAGCAAGGTCGTGAGGGCTATCGACCGGGGCTTCCACGGCATCCCGGGGGAGCGTGGTCGATTCAAGAACCCGGCGGCCGCGGGCGAATACCCGTCCGGCGTCGCCGGTAAAGGCGAACCCCCCCGCGATGAGCGCGAGCACACAGCACTTGGCCAGCAGCGTCCGCATGGTCCGCACGACTCCCGGCACCACAGGCTCCGGACACCCCGCACCTGCCGGCAACTGTAGCCCCGGGGATCGGGCCGGCGGGGCGCGGCCAATGGGGGCGGGATCACATTCGCGGGTTGGAGGTGGGGTGGTGGCGGTTTTCGGGGTCGGGCAGGGAAGCAGGGTGAGGCGTGGGGAGGTCCGGTCAGGCGAGCTCGGCGAGCGCCTCGAGCACCTTCCCGGCATGCCCTTCGGCCTTCACGCTCCGGAACACCTTCGCCACCCGGCCGGCAGGATCGATGATGAACGTGCTGCGGACGATCCCCATCGAGGTTTTGCCGTACAGCGTCTTCTCCCGCCAGGCCCCGTATTGCTCGGCGACCGCATGGTCGGCATCGACCAAGAGTGTGAAGGGAAGGGAATACGTGTCGCGGAACTTCGCATGACTGGCGGCCGAATCCCGGCTGACACCAAGCACGACCGCTCCGTGCGCGTCGAGCGCCGCGGAGGCATCTCGGAAGCCGCAGGCCTCCTTTGTGCAGCCCGGCGTGTCGTCCTTGGGGTAGAAATAGAGAACGACCGCCTTCCCCCGGCAGCTCGACAGTTTCAACCGGCCGCCGCCGTCGGTGGGGAGCGTGAAGTCGGGGGCCTTCGCCCCCTCCTCGATCCAGTCGGCCATGATGGTCTCCTCCCGGTTGATCGATGCCGTGCCGCCACGTTCTAGCCCTCCCCCCGGCTTGTGGCCAGCCTGTCCGGCGGCTACCGCCGTCGCCCTCCTCACACCTCCTGGCCGGGGCGCGCTCGCGGTCGTGGGCCTGCGCGGGCCAGAGGCGATGCCGATGGTGGCGGCGCTCTTCCTGCCGCGGGGGAGCCGTCCTGTCGACGCCTGGGAGATCGGACGGATCGGCGTCGGACGGTGGCGTGGCCACGGCAGCGAGCCGGGGGGGCTGGCGGCCGAGGAGGTGCTCGTCGTCCGCGGGACCGGCGGCTGGGAGGTGCAGTGCCACGGGGGAAACGCCGCAGCGGCCGCGGTTGTCGCAGACCTCGTGCGCCTCGGGGCCGAGCGCGTGCCCTCCGGGGCCTGGCACACCGACAGTGCCCCGACGGTGGCCGCCGAGGCGCTCCCCCTCTTGGCCGCTGTCGATGCCCCGCGCGGAGCGCGGATCCTCTGCCGGCAACTGGCCGGTGCGCTCGACCACGAGCTGGCGGAAATCGCGGCGCTGGTGGGGCGGGGCGAAGCGGGCAGCGCCCGACGGCGTGCCGATCGCCTCCGGCGGGCCGCTCGGGTCGGTTTGCGGTTGGCGGAGCCGTGGCGCGTTGTCGTTAGCGGGAGGGTGAACGCCGGCAAGAGCAGTCTCGTCAATGCCCTCGCCGGCCACGCCCGGAGCCTCGTCTCCCCCCGGCCGGGAACAACCCGCGACGTGATCGAGACAGCGGTCGTCTTCAGCGGGTGGAGCGTGGTGCTCGTCGACACCGCCGGCCTCCGCGATCGCGATTCGGAAGCGTCGGGGGCGACCGAGCGCGCTGGGATCGCCCGCGCCCGGGCGGCCGCGGCGGCTGCCGATCTGGTTGTGGAGGTCGTCGAGGTCGGGGAGCCGGTGCCGGCGCCCGCCGGCCTGGTCGTCTGGTCGAAAGCCGATCTGTGGCCCGGGGTCGTCGTCCCGGCGGGGGTCATCGCTACCTCGTCACGCAGCGGCGCCGGGATCCTCGATCTCGTCGGTGCCGTGATGGCCCAGCTTGTCCCGGAGGCCGAAGAGCCGGGGCTCCTCGATGGCGCCGTTGCTTTTCTGCCGCGACATCTGCAGCTCCTCGATCGGCTGGTCGGGGCTGACCCGGGCGGCCAAAGCCCCGCCATTGGGGAGAGTCAGTAGACCGGCACAGTAGGATCGACCTCGGCGCTCCAGGCATTGATTCCCCCCCGCAGGCTCGTGGCGGAAGCGAATCCGCGCTCCCGCAGCCATTGCGTGACCCGGAGGCTGCGAACGCCGTGGTGGCAGTGGACAACGATCGTCCTGCCGCGCCAGGCTTCCAGTTCCCCAACGCGAGCGGCGATCTCCTGCATCGGTAGGAGCATGGCGCCCTCGATCCGGGCGGTGGCATGTTCTTCGGGCGTGCGGCAGTCGAGAAGGAGCCAGGGCTCGGTGGGGGCAGCGAGGATCGCGGCGGCTTCCGGAGGGGAGATCTCGAGGGGCACTTCATCGGGGCGGGGGGCACTCATCGCGCAAACGTCTCCGGGAGGGATGGCTCAAAATTGTTTCAAGGATGCCTTGGCAAAGAGCAACGGGCAACGCCACGTTGCCGATGAAGCAAAAAAAAGCGGCAGCCGGAGGGAGGCCCCCCGGCTGCCGCAGCTTCAGGCAGATGTTTGCCGAAATCGCGAGCGACCAATCACCCGATCACTCGCCGGTGGTCTCACCGCCGGCCCGGGTGCAGATGGCGTGGTAGATGGCCGGATCGATGTCGGTGCCAATCGAGCCCGTATGGCCGTCGCCGTACGCGTGCATCACCATGCCACCGGAGTGGTCAGCCGACGGGCCCCAAGCGGAGTTGCCGAGCGTGCCACGGCCGCTGAGTTTCTGGCAGACCCGTCCCGTGGCAATCGCTGTCGGACCGTAACCCAGGCCCAACACTCCGCCAGTCCAAACGGTGTTGACTTGAGTCGGGCACGCTCCGTCGTCGGAGGCCGTGTGGACGAACGTCTGCACGGCGTCGATCCAAGCGCCATTGCCGGCTTCCTTCGACTCAGCAATAAAAACGGTCTTGGAGAGGCCGTCGTTGAACGCGGAGAATCCCAAGCCGAACAGCGGGCAGGCGTCGGTGGCCTCGTTGGCGAACTTGGCCGGCTTCAGCGGAAAGGCGCCATTGTCGGTCCTCGAGTCGGTGACGCTTCCTGCCAGGGCGTGGCTGGCGACGCCGGCCATCACCTTGTAGTTGGTGAGCGCGATCTGGGAATAAGGGAGCGACCCGCCGAGGAGCGACTTGAAGTTGCTGCCAGGAGCGAGCTGCACAACCCCCTGGCCACCGAAGGACGGGCAGAGCAGCCCGTTGAGAACGGTCGTCGACAGATGCTTGCCGTTGGCGGCGGTCGACGGTCCGAACGGTGAAGAACCACGCTGGAAGCGGTTGGTCGCCCCGGAGAGAGAATTGTAGAGATTCGTCTCCTCCAGGAAGGGGAGGATGTGGCAGATGTAGCTGAACGCGCCCTGGGCTGAGGCTTGCTCGCCAATGCTGAACGTCGTCGCGGAGTATGGAAGCCGATCGCAGCCAGCCGGCAGAGCCTTGCGGGAATCGTGGAAGTTTTGCATCGCGAGGCCGATCTGCTTCAGCTTGTTGGTGCAGGAACTGCGGTTGGCAGCCTCACGGGCCGACTGGACAGCAGGCAGCAGCAGCCCGACGAGTGTGCCGATGATGGCGATTACGACGAGCAATTCGACGAGCGTGAAGCCGCGTCGATGGGAACCGGTGGTCCGGACAGACATACAACACCTCCACCCGATTAGGGCAGCCATGGAAAAATAAAGAATGACGCCTCGACGAGAACGTGGGGCCGTACAGTATCCCAGCCATGGCCAGAGAACTGCCCGGCCGATCAAAAAAAGACCCCCTCAACCCCAAGGTAACCGGTCTCCGTACGCGGAGACATCGCGGAGAGTTCGGGCACCGACCCCAGAAAACAGAATTATGAGCAGTTTATGAGTGAGCTGGAATCGTGTCAACTTAATAATCTCTATGGCAGCTATTGCATCCGATCCGGTCGAGGCGAGGGAGTTCGCGCGAAGCGTCGTCGATCGGCTCCGCGCCGACGGGCATGACGCGCTGTGGGCCGGAGGGTGTGTTCGGGACGAGCTCCTCGGCCGAATACCGGCCGATTATGACGTCGCCACCTCGGCCAGGCCGGATGTTGTTCGCGCGCTGTTCGGGCGCGCGCGGACACTCGCCGTCGGCGCGGCGTTTGGGGTGATCACCGTCGTCGGGCGGCGGGGGAGTGGTCAGGTCGAGGTGACGACGTTCCGCACCGACGCGGCCTACACCGATGGCCGGCACCCGGCTGGCGTCACCTTTTCGACGGCCGCCGAGGATGCCCAGCGCCGCGATTTCACGATCAACGGGCTCTTCATGGACCCCCGGACAGGTGAAGTGCACGACTATGTCGGTGGCCGGGCCGATCTCGAGGCGGGGATCGTTCGTGCCATCGGGGAGCCGGCCCTGCGCTTCGGCGAGGATCACCTGCGGATGCTGCGGGCAGTGCGGTTCGCGGCCGGATTCGGCTTTGTGCTCGACGCCGAGACCCGCGCCGCGATCCAACGGCTCGCCCCCCGGGCCGCCACGGTAAGCCCCGAGCGGATCGCCGCCGAACTGCGGGCGATGCTCTCCCGTTGCGGACGCGGCCGGGCGCTTGAGCTCCTCGCCGAGACGCGGCTGGCGCCGGTCGTTCTGCCGGAGCTCACGCCTCCGCACGGGCCCGCTGGGCCCGACTCTGCCTGGTTGCTTTCGGCCCGCGTCGTCGAGGCCCTCGATGAGCCGTCGCTCGAGGCGGCGCTAGCGATCCTCGCCGACAGGGAGCGGGCAGCCCTTCCCTGCGTCGTGGCCCGGCTGCGGCTTTCCAACCGCGAGGGCAACGGCGCCTGCTGGCTGCGGGCCGCCCTCGACGATCTCGCCCCCCGCAGCGTCGATGAGCTCCCCATGAACCGGCCGTGGTCGAGCCTCCAGCCCTGGCTCGCTCATCGCGACGCTCCGCGCCTGGCCGACCTCCTCCGGGCCCGCGCCGCCGTCAGCGGCCACGGGGCCGATTTCGCTGCCTGGGCCACTGCCTGCCTACTGCGGCCCCGCGCCGAGCTCGACCCGCCGCCGCTGCTCGGCGGCCACGATCTGCTCCGTGCCGGCTGTGCCCCTGGACCCGCTCTGGGGGAGATGCTTGTTCGGATCAGGGCCCTGCAGCTCGACGGCATGCTGACTTCCACGGCCGAGGCGCTGGCCTGGTTGGCGCAGCGGCGGGCCCCGGGCTGACGACCGGTTCACCCCGGCGGGGCGTCCGGTTCGGGCAGATCCTCGATCCGCGTAAGGTGGAAGATGTCGAGGAACTTCCTCGTCGTGCGGTAGCTCGCGGCGCCGTCGTCGCCCGGAGACAACTCGAGGAGCCCGCGGCGGACGAGGAGCCGGAGGATGCTCGGCGAGGCGTCGCAGCCGAGCTCCACAAACCGATCCCGCGCCACAGGTTGATTCCAAGCGACGACGGCGAGGACGTCGAGGGCATCGGCGTCGAGGCGCACCAGCCGGGCCCGGCTCTCGATAACACGGCCAAGCGAGGCGTATTCCTCGCGGAGCCGCATCACCCAGCCATCGGCGAGCGACACAACCTCGTAGGGGCAGTTGTTCGCCCGGTACTGGCGGGCCAGGTCGGCGGCGATTTCGTCGATCTCCTGCGGACGCACTCCCCGCATCAACGTGGCGACCCGCTTCGCCCCGAGCGGAGCCCCCCCGGGAAGGCCGACGAAGAGGAGGGCCTCGAGAATCGTGGCCGGGCTGACCCGGCAGCTGGAATCATGCTCCCCCGACCCGAAATCATCCTCGTCGAGGTTTGGCGAGGGATCGACCTCGACACCGGCATCCCCGTCGGCCGGTGTGGTGCCGCCATACGGATCGGCCACCCCCATCATCGAGGCGAAAGCCCGTGCGAGTCGGTCGATCGATAGCCCGCCGTCGGCCGGCGCAGCGGTGATGCCCCCTGCGGCTGGCGCCGACGACCGTTCGTCCGGCTTTGTGGCCGGCGGGGGCACTGCCTTGTCTTGCGCCGTGCGTCGCGACTTCGACGTTGCCATCCGTGGCCCTCATCAGCGGCGCGGGGATCCGGAGGGTGATCCCTCCCGATTCCGAGCCCCTTCAATCATGGCTGATCGGTGGGAAACAAGCGCGGCTCGGTCCCCTTGCTCGGGCGTTTTCCCGATTTTTTCATCTCCCGCCGCTCACCGAGACGGCGCCCTTCGCTCGTGGCAGGCACGCTCTTGAGAGGCTCCGGCGCGCCGTCGAGGGGTTCCCCCGGCTGCGCCGAGGCGAGGCGCTGGCGGATCCGGGCGGCATACTGCGGTGAGAGCTCGCAGCCGAGGTAGCGCCTCCCCAGCTTCGAGGCCACGGCGAGCGTCGTGCCGCTCCCTGCGAAGGGATCGATGACGAGGTCGCCGGGATGGCTCGAGGCCCGGATGATCCGGCCGAGGAGCTGCTCCGGCATCTGGCAGCCGTGCCAGCCGGAGCGTTCCTTGAACGTCCCGCAGACACGGGGGAAGTACCAGGTATCTTCGTCGCGGGAAAATCCCTCGGGGAGGTCCTGGGGCCGGAGAATCCAGGTATCGTCGGGGAGACGACCCTTGGGATTCGCGCGGCGATCCCCATAGACGAGCTCGCGTGCCGATGGCACGCGGATCGCCTCGGTGTTGAAGGTGAAGGTGGTGGGATCGCGGACGAACTGGAAGATGTGGGCGTGCGACCGGCTGAACTTCTGCCGGCAGTTGACGCCGAACGTGTAGTACCACACCACCCAACTGCGGCAGGTGAGCCCGAGCTCCCGCGTCGCCAGCACCTTGAGCTCGGCGGCGTATTCGTCGCCGATCGCCAGCCAGAAGGTGCCATCGGGACGCAGAACACGGACGATCTCCCCCATCCAACGCTTCGACCACCCCAGATAATCGTCGGCGGAGCGGCGGTCGTCGTAGGTGTCGTAGTCGTAGCCGATGTTGAACGGTGGATCGGCGAACGCCAGATGGGCGCAGGCGTCCGGGAGACCGGCCAACGACTGGAGGCAGTCTCCTTCGAGAAGGGTGTTCGAGGGGATGGCAGCCGGCAGCGCTGCCGGGTGGGTGGCTTCGACCGCCGGCGCCGCAGTTGCGGATACGATCCCGGCCTCGGCTGGAGAAGACTTGGCAGAGGCACGGCGGGGCATCGGCAGGACTCCTTCCCATGACACTCCTCGGACGGCGCTGGCGGTCGGCGGCTACCCCGGGAGGCTCCCAATCGACCCGCTCGCTGCCGAGGCCGCAAGTCCCCGCCCCCCTCAGCGACGTTCCGCGGTGTCGTCGAAGGGGAGCAGCCGCGGATCGAGGCAGGCCGAGACCGCCTCATCGCACGCTGCCGCCGCCGCCGGGGCGCCGCTGTTGGTCGCCCCGAGGAGACAGAAATCGCGCCCCGGGGCCACCCAGGCGACGCAATACCAGGTGGTGTTGGAGCCGGAGTGGGAAAGCACGCGCCCGCCCCCCCAGGCCCGCTCATGGAGCCCCCATCCGCCGGCGTAGTGCTCCCCGTCGCGCGGCGCGAGACAGCGGGCCCAGTCGCGGGGCGACACGCCGAGACGGGGTTGGTCGCCCTCCCTGCTGTCGGCGGTGAAGGCGAGGGCAAAGCGCGACCAATCCTCGATCGAGAGATGGACGCGCCCGGCCGGGCCCAGCGGCGGGGGATTGTCGATCCGCACCGGCTCGATGACACCGTCATGCACGACATGCCCCCAGGCTCCCGTCGAGCCCTCCGGGGGGAGGGGGCCGAAGGAAGCCGTCGTCAGCCCGAGCGGCTGGAAGACGTCGTCGGCCATGCGTGTTTCCCACGGCTTCCCTTCGATCGATTCAACGATGTGGCCGAGGAGGGCGTAGCCGACATTCGAATAGAGGAAGCCGGGCTCGGCCGGGCGGGGTTGGGAGAGGAGCCATTCGAGGAGCCCGCGCCGCGCCGCGACCGGGTCGCTGGGATGAGCGCGATGGAGGGCCCACCAATCGGCATTGGCCGGAGCGCCGCTGGTGTGTCGGAGAAGATCATCGATCGTCACGCTGCCCCACCGCGATGTGGCGAGCACCCCCCCTTCGGCCGCGCGGACCTCGGGGAAGCACTCGGCGAGCGTCGTCTCGGGGGAGAGCTTCCCGGCGGTCCAGAGCCGGGCGATCAGCACGGCCGTCATCGCCTTGGTGCACGATCCGATGTGAACGAGATCGTCGAGGCGGGCCGGATCGACTTCGCCATCTTTGCGCACGCCGCTGACCGCGAACACCCGCCGACTGTCAGCGTGGAATCGCCCTGCCCAGAGTGCCGGGAGGTCATGCCTGACACGGACTTCATCGAGCGTCGCCCGCAGATCCTCATGCCCCTCGGCCCGGGCGGCACCGGGGGAGAGGAAGACCATCAAAAAGACCATGGCGCTGGCGGCCACCAGCCCCAGGCCTCCACCGGTACGAGCCGGCGGGGCGCTGCCCGTGGGAATCATTTATTGAAATCGCCGGCGCGGATGATGATCAGCTTGTCGGGGTCGATGTGGCGGCGGAAGGCATCCTGCACCTGCTGCGGCGTGAGCGACTCCACCCGCTTTTCGTCCTCCGCCACGCGGGCAAAAGTTCGGCCGAGGTCGAGGTTCGCGGCGAGTTGGCTGGCGATCGTGCCGTCAGACGAGCGGCCGGTCTTGCGGGCCTCGAGCCAGGCGGTCTTGGCGTCGGACAATTCCTGCTCACTCGGGCCCGACTGAAGGAACCGCTTCAGTTCTTCCAGCGCCGCGGTCTCTACCGCGTCGATGTTGGCGGGGTTGGTGATCGCATTGATCGTGAATCGGGCGTCGTCCCCGCGCGCAGGGACCGACACCGACGATGTCACGCCGTAGGAGAGCCCCTCCTTCTGCCGGATCCGGTCGCCGAGGCGGCTGGAGAGGGCGCCGCCGCCGAGGATGAAGTTGCCGATCTCGAGGGCCACCTCGTCGGGCGAATCGTCGTTGAGGGGGAAGGCGAGGCCCGCGGTGAACATGGCATTGGCCTTGTCGGGCGTGAGGATGTCGTCCTTGGCTCCCGTCACGTCGGCCTTTACCGTTCTCTCGATCCGCTGGTAGGGCGTCGTGCTCTTCCAGCCAGCCAGCGCCTGGCGGACCTCCGCGACGGCCGCATCGGGGTCGAAGTCGCCGACGATCACCACCTCGCCGGTGGCGGCGGCGAGTTGGTCACGCCACAGCGTCTTCACTTCATCGAGCGAGACGGCCTTGAGATCGGCGATGTTCTCCTCGATCGTGCGGGCGTAGCGCACGTCACCGCGGGAATAGTCGGAGAGGGCACGGCCGAGGGCGACTCCGGCGAGCATCTGCGGCTCGGTCTGCATCTGCGCCAGGCCCGCCAGCGACTGGGCCCGCATCTGCTCGAGCTCGTCGGCCGGAAAGGCGGGATCACGGAGAACCTCGCCGAGGAGACGGATCGCCTCCGGCAGCGTCGCCCGCTTCGCCTCCATGCCGAACGAGAGCACGCCGGCACCGCTGCCACCGCTGCCACGTCCGCCGCGGCGACCGCCTCCGCCCATGCGGACACCGAGCTCGTCGAACTTCTGCCGCAGTTGCTGCCGGTCGTATTTGCTCGTTCCCGCCATGAGCATCGAGGGGAGCATGCCGCTGGCGGTGGCGAGCCCGGCGAGCGACTTCTCGTTGCCGTAATGGAGCGACAGTGAGAAGGTGACCGTCTCGCCCCGGTTTTTCTTCTCGAGGAGCGCCACCTTCACGCCGTCGAGGTCGATGACGCGCGTCCGGGCCTCGATGGTTTCCGGGCTGGGGTCGAAGGCTTCCCCCGCCTCGACCGCCGCTCCCCCCTGGTAATCCTTGACGAGATCCGCGATCGACTCGACCGCCGGCACGGCGAGCCGCTGGGGGGTATCGGCGGGGATGAAGATCCCGACGGTGCGGTTGTGGGGGTGGAAGTAGGTTTTCGCCACCCGATTGACGTCGTCGACCGTCGTGGCGGCAATCCGGTCACGCTGGAGGAACCACAGCCGCCAGTCGCCGAGGGCCGCGGCCGAGGAGAGCGCCTGGGCCATCGAGGCGGCATTGGCGATCGCGTTGTCGTAGCCGCGCTTCGTCCGGACCTTCGCCCGATCGAGCTCCTCGGCAGTAAACGGCGTTTCCCCGACCTTGTCGGCGATCCCCAGAAGCACCTTCTCCGTCTCTTCGAGCTTCCCCTCGGTCGGCTGGGCCATGAAGGAGAACAGCCCGGGATCGTGGGCGTCGTCTGCAAAGGCACTGGCGCTGGTGGCGATGGCGGGCTCGACGAGATTCTTCTCGAGCCGCCCGATCTTGTCTTCCGTGAGGATGCTTGCGAGCATCGAGAGCGGGGCCCAGTCGGCATGGGCCGAGGCAGGCATATGGTAGGCCGCCATCACCGCACCAACCTTGCCGACGCGGCGCAGGATCACCGTCCGCTCGCCGTCTTGGGCCGGCTCTTCGGTGTAGGTGGCATTCAGCCGCCGCGACGGCTTCGGGATCGAGCCGAGGTATTTCATCGCCAGTTCGAGGACCTTCGCCGGCTCGAACTTCCCCGTCACGATGAGCACGACGTTGTCCGGCTGGTAGAAGCGCTCGTAGAAGTCGCGGAGGTTGTCGATCGGCACGCGCTCGATGTCGGAGCGGTTCCCGATCGTTGACTTGCCGTAGTTGTGCCATTCGTAGGCCGCCGCCTGGACGCGCTGCGAGAGAACTCGTTCGGGGCTGTTCTCCCCGCGCTCAAACTCATTGCGGACGACGGTGAACTCGGAGAGAAGATCCTCCCGCTTGATGAAGCTGTTGACGAGCCGGTCGCACTCGAGATGGATGGCGAAGTCGAGGTTTTCGTCGCTGGCCGGGAGGGTTTCGAAGTAGTTCGTGCGGTCGACGTTCGTCGTGCCGTTGAAGCTGGCACCGTGATCACGCAGCGCCTTCGGCACCTCCGGGAAGGTGGGCGTCCCCTTGAAGACGAGGTGCTCGAGGAGGTGGGCCATTCCCGCTTCGCCGTAGCCCTCGTGGCGCGAGCCGACGAGGACCGTCATGTTGACCGTGATGGTCGGCCGCGACGGATCGGGGAAGAGGACGAGCCGGGCGCCGTTGTCGAAGACGTACTCGGTCACCCCTTCGACGGCGGCGACCGGCTTGGGAGGGGCCGCGGGGAGCGGGGAGGCGAGCATGGCGACCATGGCGAGGAGGAGGGAACCGATGACGAGGGGGGCGCGCCTGAGGAGGGGGGCGCCTGGAAAACGGCGGAGCATGGCGAAGGTTCCTTCCCTGCGAGGTTGGGACGGTGTTCCGGGGGAGGATAGCACCATGGGGCACGGAGGAGAACCGGCTGGGATCGGCCACGGTCACTGGCGGGGATGCGCCGGGCACGGCAAGGCAATCAGGGGGGCTACCGGGGCATCTCGGCGAGGAGTTTCTTCAGCCGCTCCGCCCATGGTCGCTCCATCGTCAGCGTGGCGACGCGGTCGTCCGGATCGGCCAGGAGCGGATCGGCGGCCAGCGCCCGAGCGAGATGGTCGCGGGCCTCGTCCTTCCGGCCCCGCTCGGCGACGATCACCGCGAGCGTCGCCCAAGCGCCACCGTCTTCGCCACCGGAGAGCTTCACCGCGGTCCGCGCGGCCCGCTCCGCCTCCGCGGGCCTGCCGGCATCGAGGAGCGCTTCGCCCAGCCCCCAGGCCGCGGCGAAGGACTGCGGCTCCTTGCGGAAGGTGTCCTCCCACAGCGCGACTGGATCGTGCCAGACCGCCTGCCGTCGGACGCACCCCACGGCGAGGAGGGCGACTGCGGCCATGGCGGCCACCACCGCGCCACGGCGGCCTGCCGACCCTTCCGGCCACCACGGCCTGTCGAGGAGGCTGACGACGATGATCGCCACCCCCACCATGGGCAGATAGAGATAGCGGTCGGCAGCCGGCTGGAAGATCGGCCAGAGATTGGCCACGGGGAGGATCGAGAGGACGATCACCGCAGCGGCCAGGACGATCCTCCGGTCGTGCCGGGCCCGCCAGGCCAAGCCCGCGGTCAGCAGCGCGAGCACGAGGATCGCGCGGGGGAGGGGGAGGTGATCGAGCGACGAGAGATGGTAGTCGGCGCTCTGGTTGAAGGGCCAGAGGATGAGCTGCACATCGAGGGCGAGGATCCGCGGTTGAAGAGCCAGGGCCGCCAGGAGTGAGCCGCCGAGGGGGATCGGCTTGCCGAAGATCCGCGACTCCGCCGGCTCGAGGAGAAACCGGGCGGCGAGGAACGTGATCACCACAAGCGTCGTGCCGCCGATCGCCAGCCCCCAGAATCGCCGCGGTCCTTTCCGGTCCAACAGCGCCCCGGCGACCAGCAGGAGCGGCGGGAGCACGATCCCCGATTCCTTGCTCGCGATGGCCAACAGGGCGCAGCCCATGCAGGCCGCCACCCTCCAAGCGGTGCCGTCCGCCGGTCTCTCGGCCGCGGCGGGGGGTTGCGCCGGCGCCCGGCCCAGCGCGAGGACCAGCGCGGTGAGGGTGAACGTCGCGACGAGGAGATCCTCCCGGTAGCTCGGCTCGCAGACGGTCTCCGTGACGATCGGATGGAGGGCGAAGAGGAGCGCGCCTGCGACCGCCGGCGTGAGCAACCCGCGCTCCGGCCGCCCGCTAGCGGGGCGATCGTCCCCGAGCCGATCGAGGAGGAGCCAGACGAGGACCACGTTGATCCCGTGCAGAAGGACACTCGTGAGGTGGTAGCCGAAGGGGCTTTTCCCCCAGATGGCGGCGTCGAGCATGAGCGACGCAAGCATCGCCGGCCGGTTGAAGTCGAGGACATCCATCCCCAGCACGCGTCCGCTCCACACCGCCGGCCAGTTCCCAGGATCGTGGATGAAAGGATCGGTGAGAATCTGGAGGCGGGAGTCGTAGACGAAGTCGCCGCGCAGCGCCGGCACGAAGGCGAGGAGGGTCGTGGCGGCCAGGAGGCCGATCGTCCACCAGCGCCGCCGACCGAGCCCGGTCATGCTCACCCTCCGACGGCCAGCCGCAGGGCCACGCGGCAGGCCGTCTCGTAGGCCTTGAGGTCAAGTTGCTCCTTCGTCGTGTGGATCTCCATCTGGCCGCAACCGAGCGTCACCGTGGGGACGCCGTTGACCGCCATCCAGTTGGCGTCGAGGCCGCCGTTGGAGACCTCCGTCCGCGGCTCGAGCCCCTCGGCCCGGACCGCATCGATCGCCGCAACGACACACGGCTGGTCATCGCCGAGGCGGAAAGCCTCGTAGTCGAGATGGCCGTCGCAGACGACCTTGCCGCACTTGCCGGCGGCATTCTTGACCCGCTTGGCGGCGTCTTTGAAGGCCGTCTCGATCGCTTTGACGATCTTCTTTCGGAAGGCGGAATCGTGGCTCCGGGCCTCGACCCGCAGATGGGCCGACTCGGCGACGACATTCGTGGCGGCGCCGGCATGGATGACGCCGACATTGCTCGTCCCCCGCTTCCCCTCCTTCTCGATCAGGCCGTGCCAGCCATGCTCGACGAGGTCGGCGACGGCCAAGCTCGCGATCGCGATCGCCGAGATCCCCTTCTCCGGGGCGACGCCGGCGTGGCTCGGCAGCCCCTCGATTGCGACATCCATCCGGTAGCCGCCGGTAGCGCCGACCGTGATCTTCTCGACGGCGCCGCCGTCGAAATTAAAAGCCAGAGCGGGCTTGCCGAGATCGGTGGCGGAGACATACCGGGCCCCGTACAAGCCCACCTCCTCCTGGATCCCGAACAGGAACGTCAGCGGCGGGGAGGGGAGGCCGCGCCGCAAGACCTCCAGCGCCGTCGTCAGCACGACGCCGACCCCGGCCCGGTCGTCGGCCCCCAGCCCCGTGGTCGGGTCGGCGCTTTTTACGAACCTGCCGGCGACCACCGGCTTGGCCCCAACGCACACCGGCACCGTGTCCATGTGGGCCATGAACAGCCGGCGCGGCCCGGGCACCGTGCCGGGGAGCTTGACGATGAGGTTGCCGACGTTGCCCTTCGTGGGCGTCTTGGTGTGGGCGTTGTCGAAGTGGATCGCGGCAGCGGGGCAGCCGGCGGCCTTGAGGTGGTGGACGATCCGCTCGGCGATTGCCTTCTCGTCACCGGAGACGCCGGGGATCGCGAGGAGATCGAGGACGAGCTTCCGGGCCGCGGCCAGATCGGGCGTCGGCACGGCGCTCCCGGCAGGCTGTCGTACACTGGCGACGGTGCGCTTGGACTTGACCGGACGGGAGGGCTTGGAGGCTGCCATGAGAGTGTTCCTCGCAGGGATCATGCAGGGCTCGCACGTGGCGGCGCTGGTCCATGATCAAAACTATCGAGCCGGGCTGCGCGACGTCGTGCAGCGGGCTTGGCCCGAGGCGGAAGTCTACGACCCGCATGCCGGTCATGCCAATTCGGTCGGCTACTCCCTCGAGCGTGCCAGGGAGGTGTTTGACGGGCATGTGGCGATGTGCCGCGAGTTCGATCTCGTCATCGCGTACGTGCCCGAGGCGTCGATGGGGACCGCGATCGAGATCTGGGAGGCCTGCCGCCACGGCCGGGCGGTGATCACGATCACGCCGCTGGTCCACAACTGGGTGGTCCAGTTGACGAGTCTGGCGGTGTATCGAGACCGGGAGGCGTTTGAGGCGGCTCTCACGTCAGGGGAGATCGACCGCCTCCTCCTCCGCCACGCCGCCGGGCGGCAAGCCTGACGGCCGCGGCGAGGGCGGGGCCGCCCGACGCGTCGACCCCGGCCACTGCCCCGACGTTCGGGGCCGCCGCGTCGAGCCATTCGGCCGTCAGCAGCCTCTCGGTCGGCGCGTCGGCCGCCATCGCGACCTCGGCCGACACCAGCGCTGCCGCCACCAGCCCGTGGACCCGCTCGTTTTGCCGCGCCGCCGCCAGATCGGCCGGGCCGACATGGATCACGACCGGCACGCCGGTCTCGACCGCCAGATCGGCGAAGATCCCCGCATGGAGGACGAGGATCACGGCAGGATCGAAGCCGTCGACGGCCTCCGCGATCGCCTGCCGGGCTGTCTCGCGGACGAGGCCGAGGAGCCGGGCCGGGATCGTTGGGCTGGTGTCGAGAAAGGCTTGGGGGGTGCCGTCGCGGACGGCCCGGGCAAACGTCCGGTTGGCGGCGGCGATGTCGCGCAAATGAATCCCGTGAAGCCCCGGCGTGGGGGCCGCGAGCGCCGACACCGAGGCCGGCCCGCAGGCCAGCACCTCGATCCGCTCCGGGAGGAGCCAGTCACGGCAGCGGAACACCCGGCTGTGAGGTGGATCGCAACAGCCGTGATCGACAAGGAGCAGCCGCATCTCGATCGTCGCCCCTTTCATCGGCTCACCACCACCCGGCCTGTCGGCCGACGGCCAGTCCGAGGGCCATCCACGCGGCCGCCCCCCAATCGTCCGCCATGATCCCCAAGCCGCCGTGCCCCTGGTCAAGTTGCCGGCAGGGAAAGGGCTTCCAGATGTCGAAGAGACGATGGAGGAGGAACGCTGCCAGGAGGAGCAGCGGCGACCGTTCGCCGGCCGGCACGAGGAGCAGCCCGAGGGGAACACTCGCCATCTCGTCCCAAACAATCGCGCCGGGGTCGCTGCCGCGCCCCATCTGCCGCGCGGCGAGGCCGCAGATCGGGATGCCGATGATGCACAACAGGACCACCGCGGCGGCCTCGACCCCGAGGGGGCAATTGAAGCTGGCAGCTGCGGCCGACAGTCCGATGCCGAGGGCGGCCCCGAACGTGCCCGGGGCGCGGGGGATCCGCCCCACCCACCCGCAGGTGGCAAGGACCACCGCCGGCTGCGACCAGGGGACGCGCTCGGTGGGGCTCGCTGCCGCGGGGGCACAGGCTGGGGGGGGCGATGTCATCGGGAATGGGCTCGGGAACGTCTTAGCGGGAGCGGGGCGGTCGCGGTTGCGATGCCAATCCGACCCGGGAGCAGTCTACGGCCCCGATCGCGGCCCGTCCTCCGTACCGGAAGGAGCGCGGTGCGGTAGAATGCTCCGCCTCACCCCCCACCCGAGTTTCCGCACAGGCGATCATGGAAAGCACGCCGTCTCCCGCCGATCCTGCCGGCATCGGCAGGATCGAGCTCGTCGAATTCCCCCACCCGGCCCTCCTGCGGCGCACCAGCCCGCTGGTGCGGATCGACGACGACCTCTGCGACGCCATCGATCAGATGTTTGAGATCATGTACGACGCGGTCGGGGTCGGCCTGGCGGCCAATCAGGTCGGCCTCCCCTACCGGCTGTTTATCGTCAACCTCGAGGCTAACCCTGACTCCGGTGAGGAGCTCGTGTTCATCAATCCGACCCTCTCCCGGCCGCGCGGAACGGCGCTCCAGGAGGAGGGGTGCTTGAGTTTGCCCGGCTTGCGGATGGACGTCCGCCGGCCGGAGAAGGTGATCCTCGAGGCCTGGACGCTCGAGGGGGAGCAGGTCCGTCTCGATATCGACGGCTTCCTTGCCCGCGTCGTCCAGCACGAGTTTGACCACCTCGAGGGGCGGCTGTTCACCGACCGTCTCCCGGAAGCCGCCGCGCTCGAAGCCCGCCGGGTGCTCGACACCATGCACGAGGTGTACGTCGGCAAACAATCGCGCGGTGAGCTCCCCCCCGACGCCCACTACCACGCCGAGCTGGCGCGACTGGAGGCCGCGCGCTGCGCTTCCTCTTCAGCGCGCTCCAGGGGGCGTGCCTGATGGAGTCGGCACCCAACCCGGGGAAGGTGGCCGGGCTGCGGATCGTGGTCATGGGCACCGGCCCGTTTGCCGTGCCGATGTTCCGGGCGCTCCTCGCTTCCCCTCACCGCATCGTCGCGTTGGTTACCCGGCCCGACAAAGCCGCGGCGGGCCGACGCGCCCCCGTCAATCCGATGCGCGAGGCGGCGGAAGCGGCCGGCGTCGCGGTGACGGCGCCACAGCGGATCAATGATCCCGCGGCGATCGACGAGCTTGTGACCCTCGCGCCCGATCTGTTCGTCGTCTGCGACTACGGGCAGATCCTGGCGCCTGCCGTCCTTGAAGTCGCTCGCTTGGGCGGCATCAATCTTCACGGCTCGCTCCTTCCCCGGCACCGCGGCGCCGCGCCAGTCCAGTGGGCGATCCTCGCCGGCGACGAGGTGACCGGCGCCTGCTGCATCCACATGACCGCGCAGCTCGACGGTGGCAGCGTGATCAATGCCCGCTCGACGCCGATCGGGCCAACTGAGACCGCCGCGCAGCTCGAGGCGAGGCTAGCGGCCTTCGGGTCCGAGCTCGTGCTCGAAGCCATTCAGCGGGTGGCGGCGCCGCACCGGCCGGCCGGCGCCGTCGGCACGCCGCAAGACCCGGCGCTGGTCACCAAGGCGCCGCGGCTTTCCAAGGCCGACGGGATCGTCGACTGGAATCTTGCTGCGGCGCGGATCGCCCGCATGCCGCGCGGCCTCGATCCCTGGCCAAGGGCGACGACGTTCCTCCACGCCGGCGGGGGCGATTGCGGCACGGGCCCGACACGGCTGGTGCTCGAAGAGGTGAGCGTTGGCCCCGCGGCGCCCCCCGGCACGCCCCCCGGCTCGATGGTCACGGCCGACGATGCGGGAATCGTGGTCGCCTGTGGCGACGGTGGCACGGTGATCATCCGCCGGAT
>CAMBFA010000021.1 GCA_945865325.1 Candidatus Kuenenia stuttgartensis | reverse complement strand
GCGTAGTTGCTCGGCGTCGTCTGGTAGGTCCCGGCAGGCGGCGCGGCAGGGATCGTCTGGAAAGGCGGCTGCTGGAGTTGCACCGGCTGGGCCGGTTGGCCGAAGGGGGTCAGCTGGGCCGCGGCCGGTTGGGCAAAGAGGAGCATCGCGGCGATCGAGCTCAGACCGGCCGGGGCAGCCAAACCAAACCGGAGCGCACCGCGGCGGCAGACCATCGGGACCATGGCGAATCCTTTCGCTCTGAGTATCGTGCTCTGAGTATCGTGCTTTAGGAACCGTGCTTTAGGAACCGTGCTTTGGGAACCTTGGGCGGGTGGGGTCGGAATCGTAGCGAGCCCCCCCCTCCCGGTCGACGCCAGTTTCTCTCCTCCGGGGGCTCCGAGCCCCAGATCCCCGACTGCCGATTGGGCAGGCCCGCCCGGCGTCGCGGCGCCATGCCAGGAGCCCCTTCGTCGGCCACGGTCGGCGCAGCGAAAGAGGTTTAAAAACCGAGCAAAATTGGCCGCTCTATGCGTCGCGCACACACGAAAAGCTCACACAACGCCGGCTTAGATCTCCTTTTTTTTTGTTAATCTACGGTCCTGGCGGGATGTGGGCGGATCGGCCCGTCCGGACTTTTGCGGGATGGAAAGCACCTCCGGGTGCGACATGGTTCGTCTGCTGTTTTCTTCCGCGGAGCTGCCATGCCATCCAACCGCAAGCTCAGCGCCGCAACCATCGCCGCCTTGGCTGTCTTTGGCCTCTCCCTGCTCGGCATCTGGCTCGCCCGTCCGCTTGAATCGCTCCTCGAGATCGTCGAGACCGAGGGGGGGACGACCTGGCTGCGCCAGCTCTTTTCGACGCTGTCGGTGCTCGCTGGCGCCCAACTCGTCAATCGGCTGATCGACGCGGTCATCTGGGACCGTCTCGTCTCGCGAGCCCTCGGCGGCAAGGTGCCGGCGATCCTCAAGACGCTGGTGTCGGTGGTCGTCTTCCTGATCGGTATCTCGATCATTGTCGGGGTGGTGTTTGATCAGAGCGTGGCCGGATTCCTCGCCGCGCTCGGCGCCGGCGGCGTGGTTCTCGGCCTTGCCGTCCGGGGGATTTTCTCCGATCTCTTTTCTGGGTTGGCGATCAATTGCGATCGCAACATCGTGCTCAGCGATTGGGTCCAGGTCCCCGCCACCACCCCCCCCATAACCGGGAAAGTCCGCGAGATCGGCTGGCGATCCTCGATACTGGAAACGGAAGACGGCACGCTCGTCATCGTTCCCAATACCACGCTGTCGGAAGGGATCGTGACAAACTATTCCCGTCCCAGC
Organism: Candidatus Kuenenia stuttgartensis; assembly: GCA_945865325.1. GTDB lineage: Bacteria > Planctomycetota > Planctomycetia > Pirellulales > UBA1268 > QWOP01. The sequence continues at coordinate 33,855 of CAMBFA010000021.1, read as the reverse complement.
CTGGCCACCCGATACCAGTGCACGATCGAACTCGACCCGCGCGTTCCCTGCGACCGGGCCAAACGCATCCTCCTTGGCGGCGTCCGGTCGCTGGCGGGTACGGCTGGATTCACCGACCGTTCGCCGGTTGTTCTCGTCAACACCACCACCGAGCGGGGCATCGAGTATCTGATCCGCTACTGGATCGAGCCCTGGAACCCGCTCTCCCCCGCCTCGGCCCGCGATGCGGTGATGACCCGCGTGCTCCAGCACATGGCCGTAGCCGGCTTGGCCCCCGCGATCGAGAAGACGGAGGTGTTTTACGAGCGCCTCCCCGAGCGGGAAGATGTCGATGCAGGCACCGAGACGAGAGCGGCCCTGCTCTCGCGCACGGCCCTGTTTGCCCCGCTCGAAGCCGCCGATCGGCTGGCGCTGGCCGGAGACCTCCGCCGACTCATGCTTCCCGCCAACACCGTCGTCATCGCCCAGGGGGACGAAGGCAACACCCTCTACGTGATCGCCGAAGGGACACTCGACGTGCTCGTTCGACCGAAGCCGACCGACGATCCGATCCGTGTCGCTTCCCTTGGCCCGGGGGACTTCTTCGGGGAAATGTCGCTCCTCACCGGCGAGCCCCGCCGGGCCGACGTGCGCACGGCCACCCCGGTGCTGATCTACGAGCTCGCCCGGGAAACCGTCGCCCGCCTCATCGATCAGCGCCCCGCGATCGCCGATCGTCTCGCCAGAGCCGTTTCGGAGCGGAAGATCGCCCTCGAATCGATCCACAGCCAGGCGTCGATTCCCGCCAAGGAAGAAGCGGTTGCCGGGCTCACCGGGCAGCTGTCGCGGATGATGCGGCAATTCTTCTCGCGGCAATCCGAGCGGGCCCCGGCCTGACCGCGGGCATGGCGGTTCACGTTCCGCCGCTCAAAAACTGCGGAAGTTCGTGGCGTCGGGATCATCGTCGGGCATGACGATGTGCGGGCCCTGGCGGCGGGCTTCGACGGCGGCCCGGGATGGCGGAGCCTGGCGAACTGCGGCCCGCTGCGCTGCTGGCCGGCTCACCCGCGCCGGCCGGTAGGAGACGGCGGTGCCGGCCGACTGTGACGTGCTCGCGATCAGCGACTGCAGTTGCTCGACGTTCTCTTGGAGCAGCTGGGCCTGGTTGGTGAGCTCCTCGGCGGCGCTCGAGCTCTGCTCGGCGCTGGCGGCATTCCCCTGCGTGACCTTGTCCATCTGCGTCATCGCCACCCCCACCTGCCGGATCCCCTGCGACTGCTCCCGGGCGGCGGAGGCGATCTCGGCGACGAGGACATCGGCGGCGGCCACCCGCTCGACGATCTGCTCGAGCGATTCGCCGACATTGCTGCAGCTGCGCGAGCCGCGCTGGCTGTTGGCGATCGCCGCCTCGATCTTGTCGGCGGTCTCCTTGGCGGCCGCCGCGGAGCGCTGGGCGAGCGAGCGGACCTCGTCGGCCACGACAGCAAATCCGGCCCCCGCCTCGCCGGCTCGCGCTGCTTCGACGGCAGCGTTGAGGGCGAGGATGTTGGTCTGGAAGGCGATCTCGTCGATGTTCTTGACGATCTTGGCGATGTCGAGGCTCGAGACCTCGATCGACTTCATCGCCAGCTTCATCTCCTCCATCGTCTGCTTTCCCACCTCAGCCGCACCGCGGGCCTGACCGGCAAACTCCTTCGCCTTCGAGGCATTTTCGGCCGTCGCCCGGATCATCGCCGAGATCTCTTCGAGCGAGGCGCTCGCCTCAGTCACCGAAGCGCTCTGCTCGCTCGTGCTCGCGGCCAGTGAGCGGCTGGCGCTCGAGAGTTGGCCGGCGCTCGAGGCGGTTTGATCGGCCCCTTCCTGGAGCGAGTCGGAGATCCCGGCGAGGGCCCGGTTGGTCTTGTCGATGCCCGCCTGGATCGCGGTGTTGATCGAGTCGAGCGCGGACTGGGTCGAGCGGACGGTGCTCCAGCCGACTACGAGGCCGAAAAGCGTCGCCAGAAGGAGGGCCGGCACGATCGTCCACAGCGACCGGCTCACCTTCGCGCCGGCGGTTTCGACCTCTTTCTGGCTGAGTTTGATGTTGTGGTCGATGTCCCTGTTGAAGCCATCAACACTCGGCTCCACAGCCGGGTCGACTTCCGCTTTGAGGCAGGCGACGGCGTCCTCGGCCTTCTTGGTCCGGGCCAACTCGAGCGCCTTTTCAGCGGCGGTGAAGTAGATCTTGCGGGCTGTCTGCGCGTTCTTGAAGAGCCGCTGGTCTTCTTCATCGGAGATCAGCTTTTCATACTCCTCGCAGAGCCTGTCCCCATCCTGCTTGGCCGTTCGGAAGGTCGTTTCGTCGCCGCCGGAGATCCGGGCATCGACGAGTCCCTCGACCACCTTCCGCAGCGCTCGATCGGCCGTGGCATTCTGCTGGATGATCTTGTTGAGCGTCACGACCGAGGGGATCGAGTTGGTCGCCAGTTGGGTGACGTTCTGATTGATGGCGAAGATCTGCGAGATCGCCCACAAGCCGAGGAGGAGCGACAGGGCAATGATGCCGAGAAACCCGAATCCGATCCGCTGCGGAGTAGAGGTGGCCGTGGATGGGCTCATGGACAGAACACCTGCGTGGGACTGAAGGGAGGCAGCGAATGGCTCGATGAGAGGAGGCCGGCGGCGATGGGCTTGGATCGTGGCGACGGAGGCTCTGAGGGGGCGAGCCGTCGGCCAAGGACCAAGAGCGTCAAACAACCACCCTTCGCCGGCAGACCGCCAGAGTCGCGAAATCTCCCTCGAACGCTACATCCGATTCGGCGCCGGGGCAAACCTCAGAGGCTGCGATCATGAGGCGCGACCCCAAGGCTGACGCTTCTCCCATTTGGCGCTGCCCATTTGTCCTCCTGAATGCTCAGTCGTCCCTCAAACTGCCCGTTTCTTCCCACCGCCTGCCCGTTTCGACCCAGATGGCTTTTCGTCGCAGGAAAACGGCCTGCGGCCGGTTGCGTGACCACTTTTTCGGAAGTAGGGTCTGAATGGTATCGGAAGGCTCTAGAGGCTCTGGGCGGGGGCCGGCGCGAGGCGATCAGGCGATTCGCAGGCATGCTCTCCTGGCCTGCTGAATGAAGGGCCGGCGTTCCGATTCTGACGTCATTCCTTTTGGTTCCCTCCATGCCTCTCTTTTTTCCGGCCCCCGGCAGTGCGGGAACGCCCGGCCACCACAACGACGAATCGGCCCCATGTCCACAGAGCGATTCGAAATCATCGGCAAGGCGAAGAAGGTCATCCAGCAGATTGGCCTGGAGCTCGCCTTCGTCGATTCCGTGAACGAGAACGGGATCGACGGGATCAACGATCTCGTCCGGCAGTTGGAGGCCATCCTCGGTGGAGAAGAGCCGGAGCAGATCCGCGCCGGCATGGATGCGGTCCGGCAGTGGATCGACGAGCGGGTCGCCATCGACAACAAGCTCTCTTCGGTCTGCATCACCAGACTCGGCGACTGGCAGCCGTGGATCGACGCGGCGGTGATGTCGTGGGAATACCAACTCTCCTATCCCACCTTTCCCGAAGGCTGGAAAACGCCGGAAGTCCCCCCCCCGGCTCCGGTTGGGAACGGCGCCGCCGCTGTGGGCCCGGGGGGCCAGTCTTCACAGGCAGGCCCCGTACCGCGGCCGGCCGCACGGACCGTGGAGCTTCTTCCCGAGCAGACGGTCGATGTCGTCCCGCCCGATTCCGATCTGGAGATGCTTCAGCTGTTCTGCGCCGAAGCTCAGGATCTCCTCCAGGACATCGAGCAAGGGGTGCTCGTCCTGGAGGTCAACCCGACCGACTCCTCCTCCCTCGACTCGCTCTTCCGGGCGTTTCACACGTTCAAAGGGAACGTCGGGGTGATGAAGCTCATGGTGCTCCAGCAGCTTGCCCATGAGCTGGAGTCGATGCTCGATGCCGCCCGGCGGGGCAATTACCAGCTCGGAAGCGACTCGATCACGGTCATTCTCGCCGGCTCCGACATTCTCAAGCGGTTCGTGACCGAGCTTTCCAACCAGATCGCCGGAGTCGATGCCGGGAGAACGATCGACCTGCCGATCCCGCAGCTGATCCATGATGTTCATTCCCTCCTCGCCGGAGGTTCGAAAGCTCCGGCTGCCCAGCCTCCGGCAGCCGTGAAGCCGATGCCGGCTGCTCCGCAGGCGCCGTCCGCACCGGCGGTCGCGGCCGCCGTTGAAGCCGATTTTGCCGCCATCTTCCACGCCCCGGCTCCGTCCCCAGAAGCCGAGCCGGCCCGTAGCGAGCCGGCCTTGGCAGCGCCGGCGGCGGTCGCTGCCGCGCCGGTGGCGAAGAAACAAGCCACCAACCAGCAGTCCGCCGCGCCGGCCGTCGGGTCGGGCATTGTCCGCGTCGACACCGTCAAGCTCGACGGCCTCATCGATCTCGTCGGCGAGCTGGTCATCGCGCAATCGATGGTGGTGCAAAATCCCGAGCTCAAGGCGATCACCAGCGCCCACCTCTCCCGCTGCCTCGGCCAGCTCCGCGGCATCACCTCCGATCTCCAGCGGACGGCGATGTCGCTGCGGATGGTGCCGATCCGCAACACCTTCCAGAAGATGTCGCGACTCGTCCGCGATCTCGCCCTCCAGCAGGGGAAGGAGATCGCTCTCTCGCTCGAAGGGGAAGACACCGAGCTCGACCGCAACATCGTCGAGGAATTGAGCGACCCGCTCGTCCACATGATCCGCAACTCGGCCGACCACGGCATCGAGATGCCCGAGGCCCGCGTCGCCGCAGGCAAGCCGGCCGCCGGCACGATCACCCTCCGCGCCTTCCACCAAGGGGGCTTCATCGTCATCCAGATCGAGGACGACGGCCGCGGCTTGAGCGCCGCGAAGATCCGCAAGAAGGCGATCGAGCGCGGAATCATCAAGGCCGATGAAAATCTCGACGAGCGCGAGATCTTCGACCTCATCTTCGCTGCCGGTTTCTCCACCGCCGAGAAGGTCACTGATCTTTCCGGGCGGGGCGTCGGGATGGATGTCGTCCGCCGCAACATCGAGAAGATGCGCGGCAAGATCGAGATCAGCTCGATCGAGGGGGAGGGAACGACGTTCACGCTCTATGTGCCGCTCACGCTTGCGATCATCGAAGGGCTGCTCGTCGGCATCGGCGAAGAGCGCTACGTGATTCCGACGCTCTCGGTGCGCGAGTCGTTCCGGCCGCTCCCCGGCATGGTGACGCAAGTCCAGGGGCGCGGGGAAGTGGTCAGCGTTCGCGGCCGCCTGACGCCGATCCTCCGGCTCGGCCGCCACCTCAACACGCCGCACACCGCCCTCGATCCCACGCAGGGCATCATCGTCGTCGTCGAGGCAGGGCAAGATTCCCGCTGCCTGCTCGTTGATCAGCTCATCGGCAAGCAGGAAGTGGTGATCAAGAGCCTCGGCGAGATGTTCCGCCATCAAACGGAGTTTGCCGGGGCCGCGATCCTCGGGGATGGCCGGGTCGGCCTGATCCTCGACATCAACGCCCTGGTGAAGCTCAAGTCCCGCACCAACGGCGAGGCGGCCTGATCGCTTCCTCGCCCCAATTCTTCCCCCCATTCCCAGCCCATTCGTCAGCCCGCCGGAATCGATCCATGACAGCCCATCCCTCCCCGCACCACAGCTCCCATCAGGGAACGACCGGCGCCCTGCCGGGCAAATATCTCACCTTCACGCTGAGCAAGGAATCGTACGGGATTCCGGTGCTGAAAGTCCGCGAGATCATCCGCCTCTGCCCGATCACGCCGGTGGCCAACATGCCGGAGCATGTCAAAGGGGTGATCAACCTCCGCGGCAAGGTGATCCCGCTGGTCGATCTGCGGTCGAAGTTCTGCCTGCCGATCTCCGCCGACACCGAGCGCAACTGCATCGTCGTCACCCAGATCGCCGCGGCCGCCGGCGGCACGCGGCTGTATGGCGTGATCGTCGACGGCGTCGAGGAGGTGGCCAACTTCACGGCCGCCGACATCGAGCCGACACCCGATTTCGGCGGCGCCTTCGACTCGATGTTTATCACCGGGATGGCCAAATCGGGTACTGGAGTCAAGACGCTCATCGACCTCGACAAGATCTCCGCCTTCGATGGCACGATCGCCATCCAGGCCCCCGGACTCCCCTCCGCTTCCCACGCCTCCTGATCCACGGACTTCATCGCCATGAGCACTTGGACCATTCCGCGCCGGATCTCGTTCGGCTTCATCACCCTCGTTGTCCTGTCGATCATTCTCGGGCTCGTCGGCCTGTGGCGGGTGCGCGACATCAATACCAACGTCTTGCAACTGGCGAGCAACGCGGTGCCGTCGGTGGTGTCGCTCAACAAGATCATCCAGCTCAACAACGAATCGGCCCGCCAGGTGCGCAAAGCCGTCGACTTCGCCACCGACGACAAGGCCGTCGCCGCCGCCGAAACAGCCTTCGGCGCTAACCGTAAGTCGGCCGATGAAGAGATGAAGGGTTACAAGAACCTCATCTCCGACGACAGAGACAGGCAGTTATTCGAGAAAGCCGCGGAGGCGCGGACGGCGTTCTTGAACGCCGCCGATCGGGCCCTCGGCATGATCCGCGCCAAGGGCGAGAAGAGCGAACTGGAGGCGCAAAACCTGATGCGCACCGAGATCGATGCGACCCTCGAGCAGACGACGAAGGGCTTCAGCGAAGACATCGGCTACAACATCGAACTCGCTGAGAAAGAGGCGGCGATGGCCGCCACCAAGGTCACCTCGAGCTTCTGGATCATCCTCCCCCTCCTGATCACTACCGCCTGCATTGGCGCGCTCATCGGCTGGGCGATTATCCGCGCCGTCAGCGGTGCCCTGGGCGCGGTCTCCGATTCGCTCGAGGAAGGGGCGACGCAGACCGCCTCCGCCTCCGGCCAGCTCTCGTCCGCCAGTCAGTCGCTCGCCGAGGGATGCAACGAGCAGGGCTCAAGCGTCGCCGAGACCAGCGCCGCACTCGAGGAGATGTCGGTGATGATTCGCAACACCGCCGACAACGCCGAGAAGGCGAAGTCCTTCGCCAACCAGGCCCGGGGCGCCGCCCAGTCGGGGGCCCAAACAATGGTCGACATGAACACCGCCATGCACGCCATCGAGGCTTCGAGTGCCGAGGTGGCGAAGATCGTCAAGAACATCGACGAGATCGCCTTTCAGACCAACATCCTCGCGCTCAACGCTGCCGTCGAGGCAGCCCGAGCCGGCGAGGCTGGAGCGGGGTTTGCTGTCGTCGCCGACGAGGTTCGCTCGCTCGCCCAGCGCTCCGCCGCTGCCGCCAAGGAAACAGCCGAGAAGATCGAGGCGGCGATCGCCAACAGCCAGCGTGGCTCGGTGAGCTGCGGCAAGGTGGGGGAATCGCTCGACGAGATCGTCCGGAAGGTGGCCGCCGTCGACAGCCTGGTGGCCGAGATCTCGACCGCTGCCAAGGAGCAGTCGCAGGGGATCCAGCAAGTCGGCACGGCGATGACTCAGCTCGACAAGGTGACCCAGGGCAACGCCACCAACGCCCAGCAGAGTGCCTCGGCCGCCGAGCAACTCAACAGCCAGGCCCACACGATGCAGGATACGGTCGCCTACCTCCGCTCGCTCGTCACCGGCACCACGCAGCAGACCCGGTTTGGCGGGGGACGGGCCCCGCAGATGCGATCGACCCTGCAGCGGCCCGAGGCGCCCCAGGCCCGCAAGCTCCGCCCCGCGATCCGGTCGGGGGCGCCGATCCGCGGCCTCACCGACGCTGGCAAGTCGGGCGGAATGCAGATCCCGATGCCGGGGGATGGCGACCAGGAAGACCGCAACTTCACGAAGTTTTGAGCCCAGTGCGGAGCGACGGAGCGAACCTGTGATCGTCCGGGGGGCCTATGATTGTTCGAAGCCCCCGGATCTGTGATCGAAGCCCTCGGACCTGTGGTCAGGGACCTGTGGTCATGGACCTGCGGCCAGGGCCCCGCGGCCTGTTGGCCGCGGGGGATAGAGAATGGAGTCCCTTGTTTGGCGGATCCCCCGGGATCCCGCCCACCGCCGCCATGCTGTTCCCCTCTGAAGCCCCGCTCACATCCCAGGCCTACGACTTCCTGGCCAACCTCGTCTACGAGCGCAGCCGGATCAGGCTCGGGCCAGACCGGCAGACGCTCGTGGCCGGGAGGCTGCGGCAGCGGCTGGTGGCGCTGCGGATCGACGACTACGCCGACTACTGCGCGCTCCTCAAGAGCCCCCAGGGGGCGGACGAGGTCGATGCCCTCATCGATCTGATCTCCACCAACCACACCCACTTCTTCCGCGAGTCGTCGCACTTCGATCTCCTCACCCGGCAACTCCTCCCCCGGCTGGCGGAGAAGTCGATCGCAGGGATGCGGCCGCTGCGGTTTTGGTGCGCTGCCTGCTCGTCGGGCGAGGAGGTCTATTCCCTGGCGATCGTGCTGGCGGAGTTCTGCCGGCTGCGGCCGGCGGTGCAGTGGCACATCGAGGCCTCCGACATCTCGCAGCGGATGCTCGAGCGCTGCCAGCAGGCGATCTACGATGCCGATAAGGTGAGCGTGCCGCAGCAGGAATGGCTGGAGCGCTATTTCCTCCGCGGCATCGGTGATCGCGATGGATACTTCCGGGTCAAGAACGAACTGCGGCGTCAGGTGACCGTCCGCTACGTTAACCTGTTTCAGGATGTCTATCCCGTCCCGCGCGGCCTGGATGTGATCTTCTGCCGGAATGTCATGATCTACTTCGATGTTCCCTCGCGGAACACGCTGATCGAGAGGTTGACCGACCAGCTCGCCCCGGGGGGATTCCTGTTTGTTGGCCATTCGGAGAGCCTCATCGGCCTCCGGCACGGTCTGCGAACGATCGCCCCGAGCGTTTACATGCGCCCCGAATGACCAGTCCCCGGCCCGCGCGGGGGATCCGCTTCCAGTCAGGTCTCCCATGAGCGTCCTGTCGACCCAGAAGAAACTCCGCGTGCTCGTCGTCGACGATTCGGCACTCGTGCGGAAGACGATCACCGATTGCCTCAATCTCGACCCCGGGATCGAGGTGGTGGGATCGGCCTGCGATCCGTACGTAGCCCGCGAGAAGATCATGCGGCTCTCCCCCGACGTGATCACGCTCGACCTCGAGATGCCGCGGATGGATGGGCTGACCTTCCTGCGGATCCTGATGCAGCACCATCCGATGCCAGTGGTGGTGGTCAGCTCCCTGGCCCAGGCCGGCTCGCAGGTGGCCCTCGATGCCCTCGAGGCCGGCGCCGTCGACGTCCTCGCCAAGCCCAATGGCACGATGTCGGTCGGGGCCCTGGCCGGGCAACTGGCCCACCACGTCAAGGCGGCGGCCGCGTCGGTGCGATTCCGCGGCACGCGGGCCCGGGCCGACCGCCCCACAACGATCTCGGCCACGGCGGTCGTCAAGGCAGCGGTGGCCACCGAGCCGTCGGAGGCCGGGGTGCAGCCCTCCCCCTACACCGGCCGGGTCGACAACCGCCAGTTGATCGTCATCGGCGCCTCGACCGGCGGCGTGGAAGCGCTGCGGAGCGTGCTCCCCAATCTCCCTGCTGGCCTGCCGCCGATCGCGGTTGTGCAACACATCTCCCCCTATTTTTCCAAGGCGGTTGCCGGGCGCCTCGATTCCCTCTGCTCGATGCGCGTCGTCGAGGCGGAGGATGGCATGATCCTCCAGCGCGGCACCTGCGTCGTGGCCCCGGGCGACTTCCACCTCGCCCTCACCTGGCAGGGAGAGGGCTACAAGACGCGGCTCCTCCAGACCCCGCCGGTGCATCATTGCCGGCCGAGTGTCGACGTCCTCTTCCGCTCCGTCGCCGAGGCGGGGGGGAAGTATGTCACTGCGGCGCTGCTGACAGGGATGGGGAGCGACGGCGCGATGGGAATGGCAGCGATCCGCAAGGCGGGAGGGAGGACGATCGCCGAACACGAAAAGACCTGCGTCGTCTACGGCATGCCACGGGCAGCGATCGAGCTCGGGGTCGTTGACCTCGTCCTCCCACTGCCGCAGATCGCCGGGGCGATCGTCGATGGGGTGGCCCGCAAGCCCTTGGCCGCGATCTGAAGTCGAGCGGCAACGGTCTCTCAGGTCGACCGGGCGGGGATCGGATTCAGCCCGCCGACATGGGGCCGTTGAGGAAGAACGTCTTCACGGCACCGAGTCCCTTGCACTCGACGAACCCGCGATCCTCGAGGAGATACCGCCCCTGGAGTTGCTCCGCCGTCTGTTCGGAAAGGTGGATTCGGTCGGGCTGTCCCGATGACTCCATCCGGCTGGCGACATTGACGGTGTCGCCCCACAGGTCGTAGGTGAACTTGATCTTGCCGATGACGCCCGCCACGACGGGGCCGGTGTGGATCCCCACCCGCATCTGGAGCTCGGTGCCGTTGGCACGATTGATCCCTTCGAGTGCGGCGATCATCTCAATCGCGCACTCGGCCACCACGGCGGCATGATCGTCGCGCTGGAGCGGGATCCCTCCGACGAGCATGTAGCAGTCGCCGATTGTCTTGATCTTTTCGACCCCATGCTCCTCGACGATATGGTCGAAGGCGGTGAAGATCTGATTGAGCATCGAGACCAGATCGGCGGGGCTCGTCTTCCGCGACATCGCCGTGAAGCCACACAGGTCGGCAAACAACACCGAGACGATCTCGTGCCGATTCGCGATCGATTTTTCCCCCCCCTTCAGCCGCCCGGCGATGGCCGACGGGAGGATGTTGAGGAGGAGCCGCTCCGACTTCTCCCGCTCCCGTTCCACAAGCTCCTTCTCGGTCTGGAGCTGGACGAGCCGGAGCCGCTCCAGATCGCGGAGCCGCTTCTTTTCCAGCGAGGTCGTCACGCGGGCCCGCAGCAGCGTGAGATTCGGCGGCTTGGTGAGGTAATCTTCGGCCCCGGCCTCGATGCACTGCACCGCCATGTCGATCTGGTCGGCCCCGGAGATGACGATCACCGGCAGTCCTTTGAGATCGGGGGCGAGGTTCATCGCCGCCAACACCTCGAGCCCCGTCATCACCGGCATCTCCATGTCGAGGAGCACCAGGTCGAAGGGGGCGGAGTGCATCTTGGCCACGGCATCCGCGCCGTCGAACGCCTCGACGACATTTTCAAAGCCGATCTGTCCGAGCGCCTTCTTGAGCACGGCGCGCATCGTCCGGCTGTCATCGACGAGGAGCACCTGGGCCTTTGCGAGCCACTGGCCAGCGGATACAGGCTCGGCGATCTCCGTCCCATGGTCTTCGCTCAACGCGTGGTCTCCGCAGACTGGTTGAAAGGAGCAGCCGTGGGCGCATCAGGCCGAATGATGGTGGGACTCGCCAGCCAGCCGGTCGTGGGCTTCTTGGATGAGCGCTTCGGTTTCGTCCCAGCCGATGCATCCGTCGGTGATCGAGACGCCATAGGTGAGCTTGGAGCGATCTGCCTGGGCGGGCTGGCTGCCGGGCTGGAGATTGCTTTCGAGCATCATGCCGACGATCGAGCGGTCGCCAGCGACCCGCTGAGCGAGCACGTCACGCCACACGATCGATTGGCGGCGGTGATCCTTGCCAGAATTGGCATGGCTGCAGTCGACGATCATCCGGGGCGGAAGGCCGGCCGCCTCGAGCCTCGTGCGCGCCTCATGGAGGATCTCGGGGGCGTAGTTCGAGCCGCTCCGGCCTCCGCGGAGCATGAGCACGCCCCAGGGATTGCCGGTGGTCGAAACGACGCAGGTCCCGCCGTTGTTGTCGATCCCCAGAAAGCTGTGCGGCGCACGGGCCGACTGCATGGCGTCGACGGCGGCCTGGAGGGAGCCGTCGGTGGAGTTCTTGAAGCCCACTGGCATCGACAGGCCGCTGGCCATTTGGCGGTGGGTGGGCGACTCGGTCGTCCGGGCGCCGATCGCTCCCAGCACGATCGTGTCGGCGATGTACTGCGGCGTGATCGGCTCGAGAAACTCCGTCGCCGTCGGCAGCCCCATCCGGGCGATCTCGATGAGGAGGCCACGGGCGATCCGCAGGCCGGTGCCGACGTCGAAGCTGTCGTCGATGTGCGGATCGTTGATCAGCCCCTTCCAGCCGACGGTGGTCCGCGGCTTCTCGAAATAAACCCGCATCACGACGAGGATCCGCCCGGAGACCTGCTCAGCGAGGAGCCGCAACCGTTCGGCATACTCGCGGGCGGCGTCGAGGTCGTGGATCGAGCAGGGGCCGACGACGGCGAGGAGCCGGGGATCCTCCCCCGACAACACCCGCTCCACGGCCCTGCGACCATTGAGGATCGTGGCGGTGGCGGCGCCATCGAGCGCCAACTGGGCCATCAGCCGGGCGGGGGGCACCAGCGCATCCAGACTACGGATCCGCAGGTTCGACGTCGGTGGGGCGCTGGAGCCGGCGGTGGGGGCGGGAACCGGGGCGGGGCGGATCGTGGTGTCGGCTGGATTCATCCTTCTAATCTACACCACGCTCGGCGGCCGATCCCTCCGCGCCGGCAGCGCCAGCAAAAAGACTGCTTTTCCCCAGGTCAGCCGCCCGCCGCCGGGGGGCCGGCCAGGCCCAGATTCCGCCCGGCCCTACCGCGGCAAAAAACCGCGACAGCCCCTCCCGCCCCAGGTCACTTTTCGTGTATTTTTAAGTGGCTCGTTTTCCGTCGTACTCATCCCATTGATCGACTGCACCACCGAAGGACTTCCGCCATGGCCACCGCTGCACGCCCCCGCACGACCGACACCGTGATGTCCGGTGCCGACGTGGTGGTCGAGTCGCTCATTGCCCACGGCGTTGATGTGATCTTCGCCTATCCGGGGGGGGCGAGCATGCCCCTCCACCAGTCGCTCACCCGCTACGCCGATCGGATCCGGACGATCCTCCCCCGCCACGAGCAGGGGGGGGCATTCGCGGCCCAGGGGTATGCCCGCACGACCGGGCGGATCGGCGTTTGCATGGGCACCAGTGGGCCCGGGGCGCTCAACCTCGTCACGGCGATCGCCGACGCGAAGCTCGACAGCATCCCGCTGCTGGTGCTGACAGGCCAGGTCGGCACGAGCGTCATTGGCACCGACGCCTTTCAGGAAACGCCGATGGTGGAGGTCTGCCGCGGGATCACGAAGCACCACTACCTCGTCACCGATCCGGCCGACATCGCCCGCGTGATGCGCGAAGCCTTCCACATCGCCACCACCGGGCGCCCCGGCCCGGTGCTCGTCGATCTCCCCAAGAACATCCAGGTCGCGCAGCTCGTCCCCGACTTCGCCGCGCCGATGAATCTCCCCGGCTACCATCCGGAGGTCCGCCGGGCCCATCCCGAACAGATCGCCCAGGTGGCCGCGGCGATCAGGCGGGCCAAGCGTCCGGTGATCTACGCCGGCGGCGGCGTGATCTCCGCCGGTGCCTCCGAGGAGCTCCGCGAGCTCGCCCAGCGTACCGGAATCCCGGTGACAATGACCCTCATGGGGCTCGGGGCCTACCCGGCAGACGCCCCGCTTTCGCTCGACATGCTCGGCATGCATGGCAGCGTCTACGCCAATTACGCCGTCGACGAGGCCGATCTCCTCCTCGCCCTCGGCGTTCGCTTCGACGATCGGGTCACCGGGAAGGTGTCGGCCTTCGCCGAGCACGGCTTCATCGTCCACATCGACGTCGATCCCTCCGAGCTCAACAAGAACAAAGTCGTCCACATCCCGATCGTTGCCGACATCAAGGATGCCCTTGGCCAGCTCAACAAGATCGTCGAGGCGCCGACCGCCGATCTCGGGCCGTGGCACGACCGAATCGCAGAATGGAAGCGGGAAGACCCGTTTTCCTACGACACCACCTATCCCGGCATTCTCGCCCAGGAAGCGATCGCGGAGCTGTCACGGCTGACAGCCAAGCGCGACACGATCATCACGGTCGGGGTGGGCCAGCACCAGATGTGGGCCGCACAGTTCTACCAATTCCGCCGGCCGCGGACGTGGCTCTCGTCGAGCGGTCTGGGAACGATGGGCTTCGGCCTGCCGGCGGCGATGGGGGCCAAGGTCGCCCACCCGGAAGCGCTCGTCGTCGACATCGATGGCGACGGGAGCATCCTCATGAATATCCAGGAACTGGCCACCTGCACCTGCGAAGATATCCCCGTCAAGGTGCTCCTCCTCAACAATCAGCACCTCGGCATGGTCGTGCAGTGGGAAGATCGGTTCTTCAAGGGAAACCGGGCCCACACCTACCTCGGGCCGATCAACAATCCCGAGGCGGCCGGGAAGGGAGATGGGATCTCACCACAAAACCGCTATCCCGATTTCGTGATGATCGCCCGCGGCTTCGGCTGGCAGGCCGAGACGGTGTCGGAGAAGCAGGATCTTGCAGGGGCGCTCCTGCGGCTCATCGACGCCCCCGGCCCGGCGATCCTCGATGTCCAGGTTCCCTACCAGGAACAGGTGCTCCCCATGATCCCGTCGGGGATGACCGTCCGCGATCTGATCAAGCGCTGAAGCGGCGGCTGATCGAGCGCTTCCCGGGCGACCGGGGCGCTTTGGCCACGGTGGGGTCGAAGGATGGCCCACTTGCCGTGGCGTAGCCTTGCCGCCACCGGGATGCTATATTTGATTTGCAAGAGTGTGGGGCTAATTCTGTCCGCGACGGAAAGATAAAGATCTGTCGGGGCTTCCGTTGCGTGAGCCTGTGCTCGCCCAGAGGGGACCCCTGCTTTCCCAACCGTTATCCGTCGGATTGGGCTTTCTTCCAGCAGATTCCCTGCTGCTCCACGACTGGTCAGTTGTTTCTATTTTTCATTTCATCCATTCGTTTCCAGGAGTCAACCCATGCACGCCATCCCCAACGGCAGCCGGCGGGCGTTCACGCTCGTCGAACTGCTCGTTGTCATCGCCATCATCGGCACCCTTGTCGGCCTCTTGCTGCCGGCGGTTCAGGCCGCACGTGAATCGGCCCGGCGGTCACAGTGTTCCAACAACATGAAGCAGCAGGGACTCGCGTTCCAAAACTTTCATGACAGCAATCAGGGCTTTCCCAACGGCGGTGCCGGCACCTCTTGGTGGGCCACGCCCTTCTCGGCGGAGACGTGGGGACACTCGCAGTGGGTGCGACTCCTCCCATTCATGGAACAAACGGGCGCTTACTCGAAGCTCAAGTGGTGCTCCAAAGACGGCGGTGCGGTGCTCAACTCCGGCTGGGACGGCAACTACACCGTGTGGCAGAACCTGCGGATCAAGATGCTGATCTGCCCGTCGTCGTCGCTCACCAACAACGGTCCGTGGAACAACTTCACCGGCAATTATTACGGCATCGCTGGCGCTGCTCCGATGCAGTTCGGGCCCATGCCGACCGGGCCGTTCCAGTCCACGGCAGGTATGGCGTTCAACGACGACGGCGCTTGGGGGATCACCTCCGGTCGCGGCATGATCCCGAATTACGGCAACGGCACGACGGGCGTAGCCGCCGACGCCGTCGGGCCGCAGATTATTGGGATCAACATGTCGCGGTGCACCGACGGGTTGTCGAAGACCCTCATTGTTGGCGAAATGAGCGGGCTGGTGTTCGGCGCGACCGGTGGCGATGGCCAAGATCGCCGGCCGAGCCGCAACTGGGGCTGGCACATGGGCGGCCTCTCCGGCTGGCGTGACTGGGGGCCGCACACCAACAACGTTACCCTGCGGTACACTCCAAACGCGAAGGTTTTGGGGCAGCCCGGCGTGCGGGATTGGGGCGCTTGGGCCGATGCGTCTCCGGCCAATCCGCCGCTCACGTCGGCCCATAACGGTGTGGTCATGACGCTCCGCGGAGACGGGTCTGTTCAGACCATGACCGACACCATCGATTTGGGGATCATGACCCTGCTTGCGGTCCGCGACGACGGCCAGCCGGTCTCCGACGAATGACAGCTTGCCGGGTGTTCGCCTCGGAATGAATTGACATCATTGCGGCACAGCCGCCCTCCCGATCACCTGATCGGGAGGGCGGCCCCCGTCTTTGGGAGTGGTCATTGTTGGTTGCTTCGGTTGGGAGCGCGTCGGGCGCGACCAGCTACACGCACGCGTCTGCCGCGTTGCCGGGGCAGATGCCCACCGCCGGCTCGCGGGCCAAGCGATTTTTTTTAGGACAAATATTCAAACAGGATTTCAACGGGAGAAACAAATCATGGGTCGAGCGGCTTCGCAATTGGTTCTGATGACGTTGGCTGTGCTCTCTCTGACAGGGTGCGGTGGTGAAAAGCCCCAGACGGCCGAGACGCAGCAAAAGCGGCTCGAAAGCGCGGAAGATTCGATGAAGAAGGGGATGGAATCGATGAAGGGCATGAAGGGGATGAAGGGCATGCCGGGCGGCCCGCAGCGCTGATTCCACCCGGAACTCCCGGCGGCAACCAACCGGTTCGCCAGGGGGCCGGATTTATCGCAGCAGCGAGGTGGTGCCGCGGGGATTCGCTCGAGCGAGCTCCCGGAACGGTGCTGGGTTTGTTAGCGCACCAAGCCGATCCCGATCGAGGCCTACGCTGCCCCCGCGACCACGCCGCTGAAGGCAGACGTGAAGCGCGGGGTCAACACGTTCAATTTCGAGGTCAAATGACACGCCCCCTCGGGGCCTTGGTCAGCAGGCCGGCCAGTGTTCACTTGCTGCCGAAGGGATCGTTGTCGTCGACAGGCTTCGCCGGAGCCCCTTCGGTCTCCCCGGCCGGCAGCGCGGCTTCCTCCTCCTCGTCGCCGGGGCGGAGGGCAGAGAGCGCTTCGAGGATGATGTCGTCGGTCCGCTTCTCGTCGAGCTCCAGGCCGTACTTCCGATAGAGCTCGGCGTAGGCCTGACTGGCGGCCTTGTCATCCCCGGAGAGCAGGGCGGCCACGCCCCCCTTGCCATCCTCTGTGAGGACCGCGTCGGCGAGCGTCACCAAGCGCCACGCCGTGCGGCGGAGCGATTGATCGGGGACAAGTTGCGTCACAGCCACGCCCCCGCCTCCCATGCCTGGCATCGACATCCCGCCGGGAGGCATTCCTGGCATGCCCGGGCGCCCGGGCATCATGGATCCGCCACCCCCTGCCCCGCCCCCACCCATCTGCTGCTCGTAGCGGCGGTCCCGCAGGATTCCCTCGTCGACCTCGAGGACTGCCACCGCCAGTTCCGTGACGCCGTTGGTCGTTTCCACCGCCTGGATTTCCGACTTCGGGGTGACCGTCGCGCCGAGGGCGGAGGCGGCACGGACGCGGACATCGAGCGACCGACTTTTGTCGTTCATCACCCCGGCCAGCGTCGCCGCCAACTCCTTCGGGGAAGACTTCACGACCGCAGTGAGAATCGAGAGCGCCCGCGACGCGAGCCAATCGGAGACGAGCGGCTGATCGGCCGAGGGCTGCTCCGCGACAATTCCCAGGATTGCCGGTCGGGCCCCCTTTGCAAAATCGGTCAACCGGTCGCCCCCGGTGCGCTTGGCGACGTCGGCGTGGCGGACAAGACCGGCCATCGCGGCCACGCGAACGCTCGGGTCGATCGTGGCGTCGCCGGCCACGGCCGCAAGCTGGGTGACCGCGGCCGGCCAGACGGTGCCCTCCTTGTTGTCTTTGGCTCGCAGTTCGCCCACGAGGAGCATCGCGTTGACGCGGGCGGCGGTCGAGGCCGCAGGATTCCTCGCGATGGCGACAGCGGCGTCGGCGACTGCCTTGGAGGCGTCGTCAAAGGCCCGATCGTCGGTGATCCCGACGACGAGGATCTCGCGCATCTTCCGTCGCACCCGATCGATGATCAGGCGATTGGCCTCGTTGGCCAGCTGGGGCATCGCCTTTTTCGTCACAAAATCGCGGGCAGAGGCCTCAAAGCCACCCCCGGTCTTGAGAGGCTCACGGTAGCCCTTCTCGGCATCCTGCTCGATCTTCGTCCAGGCGGCATTCCGCCCCGCATCGCCGGCCGGCTTCGTCCCCTCGTCGGCTCCATCCTGGGCCGTCTCATCCCCCGGCTCCTGGGCCGGGAGTGGCCACGCCGTCACGGCGACCAGGCCGGTCGCACAGACGACCGCGGTCCACTGCGGGCCACCGGCACGGGCGAACAAGCGCGAGGGGCGGAACATGGCAATTCTCCTCGAAAGGCTCTCAGCAAAAACAGACTCATACCTTGACCGATCAACACCACCCGCCGGCGATCAACCGCCCGGCGTCTGCGCCCCAGCCGGCCTTCCGCTTTGGGGCGTGCTCCCGCGCATCCCGGGGGGCATCGATCCCCGCCCGCCCCCCGGAGGTCCGCCCGGAGGAGCCCCGGCACCACCCCCTGGCGGGGCGCCAAACAGGCCGCCACCAGCACCCCCAGCGGGGAAGAGCGACGAACCGCCCCCCTCGCCATCCTTGTCCTTCCCCTTCTTCCCGTCGTCGGCCGCCGGTAGCGTCTGGGCGTAGCGCTCATAATCACGCTGCGAATCGGCCGCCGAGGCGACGGAAAAACTGCCGTCCTCGCGGAGGAAGAGGAGCTCCAGCGGCTCCGAAGGGCCGGTCGCAGTTCCCTTCTTCGTATCGCCATCCTCCGCCCGGCCGCGGGCATCGACGAGGAGGCTGTTGGTCGTCACGCTCTCGGCGGTCTTCGCGTCCGGCCCCTTCGCCAGCTTCTTGTCGAAGTTGGCAAAAGCCCCCAATTCCGTCGTCAGGCTCTTGAGCCAATAGTTGCCCGTTTCCGGATTCTCAGCGAGCACGAGGACCTCGTAGCCGGTCTTCGACTTCCGCGATTCCCCCTTGCGGAGCGCGCGGACGAGGAGCCCGGTTTTGTCGGGCACGTGGGCCTGCGCGCTCGGCTCCGACTTTGCCGCCGCCAGGATCGGCTTGTCGGCCAGATCGGCCTGGACGAGATACTGCGCCGGCAGGTCGTAGTTGGGATTGCGCAGCGAGATCTGCACCCGGTAGCGGTAGGTCTTCCCCGGCACCACGGTCGTATCGACAAAGCGGAACATCCGGTATTCGGGGAGCTGCATCTCCATTCCCATTCCGCCGTCGGCGCCGGCCAACGTGCTCCCCATGCCGCCGCCCATCATGCCCCCCGGCCCCATGCCTGGGGGCATCATCCCGCCAGGGCCGCCCATCCGCGACGACATCCCCGGCGACATCCGCATCCCGCCGCCCCCCATCGGAGAGCCTTCCGAATCGCCGCCGCCAGCCCCGCGCCCCATAAGTCCGCCCGGGGGCATCATGCTGCTCCGGCCTGCTCCGCCCGGGGGCATCATGCTCCGTCCCATAGCAGCCCCCATGCCAGCCCCCATGCCAGCCCCTGCGCCCGTCGGCCCCCCGGCACCCGGGCCACCGAGGATGCTCGTCTTCGAGGCCTTCTCCTGCTCCTCGAGGGCACGGGCATCCCACTTCTCTTGCTCGATCTGCCGCTTCCGCATCTGCTCGACGACCCACGGATGGAGCGATTCGGTGCCCCACGGATCGCCCGCCAGACGGGGAAGCGGGAAGACGTAGGGCACGACTTCCATCGCCGTCTCATCGCGCGGCATGATCTGCGACGGGTCGAGTTGGAGGTCGGGAGGGGCGATCTCCGGCTGGAGGCCGTTCCAGTCCTCGGCCGACTTCGCCACGGCTTTGAGGTCGAGTCGCTTCCAGGTCAACTCGGCATTGGCGGGCGTGCCCGCGGGCACCTCGGCCCGCTCGACGAGGTAGTCGCTCCAGATCGGGATGTCGGCCTGGGTCTGGAGGCCACTGAAGGCGAAGGCCCGCATGAAGGCCTCCTGCTGGGCCTTGGCCGGCACCAGCGCCGTAACCAGGCAGTAGGGAATGATCTTCCCCGGCATGACCGGCGAAACCAACGGCAGCATCGAGCCGCCATCCCCTCCTCCCATCATCGGACCACCCGGCCCCATCGGCCCCATCGGCCCCATCCCGCCCATCTGAAACTTATTCTTCCCCTTTGTCGGGCCGCCCGGGGGAGCCCCCCCAGCCACGTCGGCTGGGTCGGCGCCCTTGCCCCCCTTTGGCTTCTTTTTGTTTTTGTCCTTGTCGTTTTCCTTCGACATCTCCGGCTGCTGCATCATCATTCCCTGATTGGGATCCTGGGGAACGGCGATCACCGCCCAGCCCGGCCGGACCCGGAGATCGACCACCGGGAGCACTTCCGGAGCCGACCGCTTTGCCTTTTCGTCGGAGATCGGCGCGTTGAAGATCCGCGGCGCCGCCGGCGCGGTGACGACATTTTCGCGCCACGGCTCGACCTGCTTGGCGAGGCTCGGCCGCTTCGTCATCTCCGCTGGGGGGCCCTTGGAGTCGCCGATGTGCTTCATGGTCCGCCCGGCCATCTCGACGATGACTGGGGGAAGCTGCTCGCGCTTCGGTTGCTTGGTCCGCACGGCGTCGATGCCGCCCCAGACGAGGGTGCAGGCCAACGCCCCAAACAGCCCCACGACGAGTTTCTCACCGTGATTCAGAAAGAAGTCGACGATCGACTGCTTGCTCAAGTTGATGCTTGGCTTTTTCATGGCATCATCCTCTTCGGTCGGTCGGGATGGGATCGTTGTGGCTGAAGGAACAGGTCAATCGGAGCGGAAAGATCGGCGTTGAGCCGGGCTTCAATTCGGGCTCAATCGCCCGGACGCAAACAGGAATTGTCGGGCTGTCGATCCGGCGGTGCGCATCAAACAGCAGGCTCGGCTGGGGGTGGCTGATCGGCAGGGGGCGGGGCGTCCCCTGGCGGCGGAGCTGCCCCGTCGGCAGGGGGCGCTCCAGCCGGCGGCGCATCGGCAGCGGGGGGCACTTCATTCGCACCCTCGGCCGGCGCCGGGTCGGCCGGGGCATCACCCGCCGCGGCCGGACCAGCGTCGGCCGGCTCGACAGCGGCCGGTTCGGCCTCTTGGGCGGGGGGGGTGTCGGCAGCGGGCAGCGGATCGGCGGCATCCCCCCCGGCATCCCCAGCGCCTTCGGCAGCCAGCCCCAGCGCCTCGGGATTCGGTGCTGTCGCCAGGGCGATCGTGCCGCGGAGCTCGAGCACGATGTCATGGGGGCGAACCATCGAGCCGGCACCGGCCATCCCCACCATCGGGCCGTCTTCGCTCCCGCTCTGCTGACCTGGGCGGGGCATCATCATGCCGCGATTGGGAGGGCCCCCCATCCCGCCCCCCGGTGGGCCACCGCCCCCCGGCGGTCCACCTCCCCCCGGTGGGCCCATCATGCTTCCCATCCCCATGCCAGGAACACCAGCCGCGGCGGCAGAGGGATTGAGACGAATCTGACGGATGTCGATCGGCACCGTCGATGTGGCCAGTTGGAGGAGGAAGGCGTCGAGCTTGCGCTGATCGATCGTCACCCGGATCGTGAACGGCATCAGATGGGTCATGAGGGCCGACGGCGCCGTCGCCACCTCCTCCCCCTTGAGCGGCTTGCCATCGGCATCGACGTAGATCCATGTCAGGAAGGCCTCGTCGGAGGTGTCAGGTCCCTTGGCGGCAGCGGTGCCAGCACCTTCGGAGTCGCCCCCCCCCATCGGCGGCATCATCGACATGCCCCGCGTCATCCCCGATTGCCCTTCCTTCGGCAGAAAGCGCGGATGCTGCGGCTTGATCTGCCCGCCGGCGCCGGCCGCGCCGGCGGAGTCGCTGTCGCCACCTCCCATCGGCATCATCATGCTCCGCCCCATTCCCATGCCCGTCGCACCAGCCCCTTCCGCGCCTGGCTCGTGCATCCGCCCAACGGTAGAGAAAGCGGGTTCGTCCTCGCAGGCCGGGTAGCCGACGGCGAGTTGCTCGACATGCGGGATCGCCGCGTCGTAGGTCCCTCCGGCCCCTTGATTCATGACGGCGATCTGATCACACAGCAGCCCATAGACACGCAGCTCCTCCTGCGCCAAAAAGACCTGCTTCGTCTTCGGCGGCTTGTCCCAGTGGAAGGAATCGTAGAGCCGCTGCTGATCGGCCGGATTCCACTCCACGAGGGCCGTGGAGCGACGGCTTGGCATCCCGGGGGCTCCCCCACCCGACGGGCCCATCCGATTCATCATCATCGCCATCCCGCCCGGGGGGCCGCTGGGCTGGCCTTCACCCGCCCCTTCGGCGAGCTGCACGTCGGGATCGCTCATCGCGACATCGGCGCCCATCCGCTTGGGGAGCTGCTTCACGAGGTCTCGGACGGTCGACTGATAGCGCTCGAGGAGTTGCCGCTGGAGCTCCCTCCCGGGGCGGAGATTGGAGAGCCGCTGGAGGAAGTCGGCGCCGAGCTCGGCGGGCCACGCCTGGAGCTCCGCCTGGCTGTCCCAGAAGCGCTGCCACTCGGCGAGCGTCTCGCGCTTCACGCGTGCGGTGCGTTTGTCGATGTCGTTGGTCCAGCTGTCGTTGGGGTGGGGGGATTTCCCTTCGATCTGCTTGAGCGCCGAGATCTTGCCGTCGATCTCGGTCCGCTTCGAGGCGATCTCCGCCGACAGCTTGTTGTTGGCCATGAACAGCGTCGGCAGGATGAGTGCCGGCACCAACGGCGCCAGGAGCCAGAAGTGGTACTTCGCGACGAAGTCCCAATACGGGCGGACAGAATCCGGGATCATGGCCATGGCTTTTCCCCCTGCGCTCGCGTGAGTCGTGATCAATCCGACGGCAACGGTCTTCCCGACATCAATTCCCGGTCGTGCCATCCCCCTCGGCAGCCAGCTTGGGCATCCCCGGAACAACCGGCTGCCAGGTGAAATGGAGCACGAAGTCGTAGCGCCGCAGCGGCGTTCCCTCCTCAGCCCCACCCATGCCCCCCGAGCCCATCATCCCCGGGATCCCCGGGCCCATCATGCCAGGCTGCATCATCCCCGGGCCCATCCCCGGCAACCCCTTTCCAGGGCCCATCGAAGACTTTCCCGTCGGTCCCCCGGGAGGGAATCCGGCGCCGGCAGCCCCACCGCCCGCCGTGGTGTCAGCCGCCCCTTCGGCACCGGGGAGCCTCAGCCCGACGACCCGTTCGATCGAGATCGGCGACGACGACACGATGACGGGATACCCGATCCCGAGCTCTGCCGGCGGGACGAGTTTCCCTGCCAGCGGCCCGGCCGTGACCGGCACATCATCGAGCCGGCCGAGCAGGCCGTTGGCCAGCGTCTCGCGGACAAACTGGATCCCCACCCGCGGCTTGGATCGATCTTCGTTGTGGTAGTGGTGGCCCTTGATCTGCACGACCCACCCCGGCCCCTTCGGCCCGGCGTCCGTGGCGGCCGACCACTTCGCCTCTGGCGGCGCTGCCGCCGCGTCCCCCTCCGCGGCCGGCTTCCCTTCCTCGTCCTCGTCGACCTCCTCCGCCGGGAAAGTCTCCAGCCACTGCGGCTTCACCTTCTCGAACCAAACGGCGAGATCGGGATACCATTGACAGTCAAACCCGTCGACATGGATCTCGTTGCGATCGGCCGGATTGGGGATCGGCTTCCCCGGATCGTCCTGGGGGAGAAGCGTCTCCACCGCCCGCAGCATGTCGATCGACTGAAACCGTCGATCGGCCAGACGGATGAGGTATTGCTGCTGGGTAACCGCCGCCGCCTGCTTCTGCTTCGATTCCTCCACCGCGGAGAGCGCCGACGACGAGCGGCTCTTCGCCGAATCAGCCTGCTGGAAGGCTCCGGCGTAGCTCTTTGGGGAGTAGCCACTCCAGGCGTAGAACGTCCCCAGAAAGCTCAACGCCGAAGCCCCGAGGAGGCCGATCATCGCCCCCACGGCCCACGGCTTCTTCGATTCGATGAGCCGCTCGCGGACGATCTCCCCGGGGAGGAGATTCGTGTTGATCGCCGCCGTCTGCACCCCCTGGAGGGCGAGGCCGTAAGCGGTGCCGAAAGCGAGTCGGTTGTCCTTGAAAGTCGGGGCCGACGTCACGCTCGCTCCGTCGAGGCCGCGGTACGTGTCGAACCGATGGACCTCGACATTCAGCTGCTTGCCGACGAAGTCGGCGAGCCCCTTGAGCTTCGAGGCATTGCCGAGGAGGAGGATCTTGCCGATCCGTGCCGACCGATCCGACCCGGTAAAGTAGTTGAGCGAGCGCTGGAGCTCCGAGGCGAACTCGTTGAACACCGGCTTCATCGCGTTGAACACGTCTTTGGCGTTGTCCGCCCGGGCCGCGTTCCGCTTCAACTGCTCCGCCTTGGCGAACGTGAGCTTGAGCCCCTGCACGAGGGCCTTGGTGAAGTTGTTGCCGCCGATCGGCATGCTCCGCTGCCAGATCCGCAGCCCGTTGGTGATGACGAGATCGGTGGCGTCGACGCCCATCGAGACGAGGACTACCGAGGGGGGCGGCTCGAGGGGGTCGATCGTCGTCGGATCGGGCATCTGGTCGAAGACCAGCATGTTCAGCAGCGCCATCGGCGAGAGCTGAAGGATGTCGACCTCGATCCCAGCTTCCGTGAGCGGCACCAGCGCCTTGGCGACCTGCTCCTTCTTCATCGCGAACAGCGCCACCTCGGCGTCGAGGACGAAGCCCCCCTCTTCGAGCCCGCCGACGAGCCGCTGCCAGTCCCATTCCACCTGCTCGAGCGGGAAGGGGATCTGCTGCCGGGCCTCGTAGCGGACGATGTCGGGGATCTTCTTCGCCTCGATCGGCGGCAGCTTGATGAACTTGGAGAGGCCCGACTGCCCGGGGACGGAGACCACGACGCGGTCCCCTTGGAGCTTGTTGCGGCCAACAAACTCCTGGAGCGCGGCGCGCACCAATTCCACCGGATCGGCCTCCGGCTGGGAGACGATCATCGGGTATTCGACGTAGTCGAAGGCGTCGGCGATGATCTTGCCCGGTTCAGCCGAATCCCGGCAGCGAACGGCCTTAAGGGCGCATTTGCCGATGTCAATGCCCCAGACGTACGGACTGCGGGCCATGGCCTGTTCCAAACGAGAGGAGGGGGAGAAGAGGGGCGGACTCGCGGCAAGCACTCCGCCAGCCTCACTTTACGAACGATTCCAGCAGGGTGTCAAACCGACCGTCACCTCTCCGGGGATGAACACGACTCCGATCCGCCGACGGGCCACCACCGCTGAAAAAGGTGGCGGCCGGCAGTACACTCTCGACCCATGACACCGCGCCGGACCATCGTTTTCTTCCCCTGCCACTCGCTCGACGATTTTCCCACCTGGCTGGGAGACTCCGAGGCCGACGAATTGCTGGCGGCATGGACCGCGGCCTGGCACCCCCGTTTGATCGCCGCGGCCGGGCGGATGCCGGCGTGGGCGAGCGTCGAGGTGCCCCCAGGGAATGACGCGGAAGTGCTGGGGATCGTTACAGCCTCCTGCGACGATCGGCTTATTGGGCGGCTCGACCCGGCCTCGACGCCCGGCAGCCGTTGGGTGCGCCGGGCCGGCGACCGGGCCACAACTGTTGGTCAGGCTCTCGCCGCGCTCGGCCTCCCTGCCGATCCCGAGCCGTTTCTCTTCAGCGCTGAGCCGGCGGCGGCGGCGACCGGCGAGGCCGCGCCGGCTGACGCCCCCCCGCCGCCCCCACCCCGGCAGGCCAGCGTCGACGACTTCCACGCCTTCGGCCTAGCCTGGCTCCTCTCGGAATTGCTCGCCCGGCGGATGCGGTCGACGACCGGGCTCGGCTCCACGGCGGCGTTCACCGGCGGGCCGGGGGATGAACCGGCGACCGGCTTCGAGGAGCGGCTTGTCGCCGCCGCCCGGGCCTGGGAAGCGGGGGACGCAACGACGGCGGGGGAGGCTCTGAGCGAATGCTTCGGGCATCTCGAGGCTGCCCGGGCCCGCTACTACCCGGTGGATGTCTGGCTGATCGACCTCGTCCTTCTCGCGGAGACGACCCTCGGGGCCCGGCTGGCCGCCGAGCTCGATGCCCCGGTGCCGCTGGCCATCGTCGCCACCGGTCGGCTTATTGAGAGCCTTGCCCGCACCGATCCGGCGTTGACCGCCCGGGTGCGGCAGGCCTGCGACACCGGGCGGGTCAGCCCGGCTGGCGGTCGGTATGACGAAGAACCGCTCGACGGCCTCCTCCCGGAAACGATCCGCGAGTCGTTCCTCCAGGGACATCGGGCCTGGAAGCTGGCGGTCGGGCGAGTTCCGGCTACGTTCGCGCAGTTCGGCGGCGGCTGGTCGGCGATCCTCCCCCAGATCCTCACCCACTTCGACTACGCCGGCGTGATCTGGAATCTCTTCGACGGCACTCCCCTCCCCGATCCGGGGCTCGGTCGGATCCGCTGGGAAGGGACCGGGAGCGGATGCCTGGAGGGGATCGCCCGCCCCCCCCTCGATGCCCGCCGGGCGGCGACCATTCTGAACCTCGCCGATCGGATCGGCGACGCGCTCGACAACGAGCACACCGCGATCATCCAGTTCGCCCACTACGCCGGGATGGCGAGCCCGTGGTTTGAAGACCTCCGCCGGATCGGTTCCTGGACGACCGCCCTGGGAACGTTCGTCACCCCTGACGAACATTTCCGCCGCACCCCCGGCTCCGGCAAGCTCGTCACCTGGGAGCCCGACACCTATCCCGTCTCCCGACCGCCGGCGGACCACAGCGCAAGGGCCGTTGCCGCGACCGAAGCGGCCCCCCCCGCCGACCCGATCGCCCCGCGCGTCGCCGCGGTCCGCAGTGAAGCGCAGCGGATTGTCGCCGGCCGGAAGGTGCTCGCCGGATTGCCGGTGACCGCGGTGGCGGCTCCCGGGAACGGTGGAACGAGGGTCATCCGCCCGGCCGGTGCCCCCAGCCCTGCTCCCCCCCCGACCCCGGCGGCGGCTGCCGGTGCGAAAAAGAAGCCCTCCGGCGGACTGCTCGGCGGCCTCACTCGCGGTCTGTTCGGCGGCGGCGGGGAAGACCGGCTCGTCCTCGAGCACGATCGCCTCCGGCTCCGCGTCCATCCGCAGACCGGCGGGCTGCTGTCGGTCCGGCACCCGGAGGACCGCGGCAACCGACTCTCGCAGCATCTCGCGATGCGAACCACGCGCCCGCCGCCGGCGGTCGGCTCTGCCTGGGAAGACCCGCAGGAGCGCGCCGAGTATGCCATCGCCATCGCGGAGAGCGTGACGCGGACGGGGGAGCGGACGATCGAGAGCCGCGGCCATTGCAGCGATCCGAAGGGGCACAAGCTTTTTACCTTCACGCAGCGTGTCGAGATCCTCGACGGCCTCCCCCTGGCCCGCCTCGACGTCGAGATCGCCATCGCCGCCCCCAGTGCCGGCGCGATCCTCGAGCATTACGCTGCCTGCCGCTTCGCCTGGAACGAAAACGACGACCTCGATGTCGTCCGCAGTCTCCACGGGCAGGGGGTGGTTTCTGAACGGACGCTGATCACGGCCCCTCACTTCCTCGCCCTCCGCCCCGTCCACGGCGGCGGCGTGACCGACGTCAACATCCTCACCGGTGGTCTCCCCTGGCATCTCCGGGCAAGCCCGCACATCCTCGACACGCTCCTCCTGGCCGGTGACGCCACGGCGGGGAAGTTCACGCTCGCCGTCGGGCTGGGGCTCGACCGACCTTGGAACGCCGCCCTCGATCTGCTCGCCACCGGGAATCCCCCCGCGCCACCACTGCCCGCCATCCCCGCCACCGCCGCCGGGAATGTCCGCATCACCTGGCAGGGGCCGGTGCTGCGCGGGGGCCGGCCGATCGGCGTTCGCGTCGGGCTGGTCGAGTCGGAGGGGAAGGGGGGCGACGTCACGGTCGATTGGGGCTTCAACGTGGCCGCCGCGCGGGTCGCCGACGCCCTCGGCCGGCCGGGGAGCTCCCAGGGAGTGACGATCGCCGGCACGACGACGACCACCTACCTGCGGCGCTTTGAATGGCTCCAACTCGAGCTTCTCTTCCCCGGACAGGACCGCGCGGGAGAATGGCCGACGGAGGAGACCACAAGCCCATGATCGTGACCCTCGACGGCCCGGCCGGCGCCGGCAAGAGCTCCACGGCCCGGGAACTCGCCCGCAGGCTCGGCTGGTGTTACATGGACACCGGCGCCATGTACCGCGCCGTGGCGCTGGTCGCCACGCGGCGCGCCATCCCGCTGGAAGACGAGCCGCAGCTGGCAGCACTCGCCGAATCGATCGAGATCCGTTTCGAGCAGGGCCGAGTGTTCGTCGGCGCGGAGGATGTTTCGGAGGCGATCCGAACGGCAGACAACACCACCGCAACGCGCCCCGTCGCCGACGCGGCGCTGGTGCGTGCGGCGATGAAGCAGATCCAGCGGCGCATGGCCGCCGACCGCGATGTTGTCACCGAGGGGCGCGACCAGGGGTCGGAGGTCTTTCCGCAGGCCGATCTGAAGGTGTTTCTGACCGCTTCACCTGAGGAGCGGGCCCGCCGCCGCCTCGCCGAGGAGCGGGCGAAAGGGAGGGACGTAACCCTCGACGAGATCCTCGCCTCCCAGCAGGATCGGGACCACGGCGACACCCACCGCGAGGTGGGGGCGATGCGTCAGGCCGAGGGGGCCGAGCTCCTGCACACCGACGGCATGGATCGGGAGGCGGTCCTCGCCGTCCTTCTCGGGTGGATCGAGGCCCGTCGTCCCCCTCTCTCGACCGCCGCCGGAGCGCGGCTGCCGCACGCATGAACCGCGCGGCCGAGCCCGATCAACCCGACACCGCACCGACCCATGCATTTGGCGGCCGGATGCTCTACGACACGCTGTGGGTGCTCTGCCGGACCGTCGGCATCGCCCTGTTCGGGATCCGCTACCGGTTTGCCGAACCGCTGCCGCGTACCGGGGGGCTCCTCGTCCTCGCCTCCCATCAAAGCCACCTCGATCCGCTTCTTCTCGGCCTCGTCTGCGAGCGGCGGCTGTCGAGCCTGGCCCGCAGTTCGCTCTTTCGTTGGGGGCCGTTCGGCGCGATCATCGCCGCTCTCGATGCCATCCCGATCGACCGCGAGGCCTCGCCGGTGGCCGCCATGAAACTGATGATCCGCAAGCTCCGCGGCGGCGGGGCGCTGACGATCTTTCCGGAGGGGACACGGACGCGCGACGGCCGGCTCGGCGAAGTGAAGAGTGGCTTCGCCCTGGTGGCGAAGCGGGCCGGTGTGCCGATCCTCCCGGTGGCGATCGTCGGGGCCTGGGAATGCTGGCCGCGAACGCGCTGGTTCCCCCGCCCCGGCCGGATCCGCCTCGAGTTCGGTGCCCTCATCCAGGCCGGGGAGGTGGCCGGAATGGACGACAAAATCCTTGTGGCCCTCGTGACGCGGCAACTGACCGAGCTCGACGCGGCGGCGCGACGGCTGCGGGACGGGGGTGACGACGTCCCCTCACCGCGCCGCGCAGCGCTCACGGCGGCAAAGTCGGCGGAACGTCGCCGGGCGACAGATTCGCCTCGGGAGGCAAAGGCAGGGCTCCCGTCGGCGGCACCCCCTCTGCCGGCAGCTGCCGAGCAGCCCCTCCCGGAGCCGGCTGGGACGGCGGGGGGACCGTCGCCGCCACCCCCGCCCGCTTGAACGGATCGATCCGACCGCCACCGGGCCCCGGCGGCGGCGCGGTGGCCGCTCCGGCGAACGGGAGCTTCGGCCATTCGAGATTCATCCCCGGCCAGGCCGTCGGCGTGCCGCCGGCCGGCGCCGCTGTCGCCGCCGCCGGGGCCATCGTGGCTGCCGCCAGCGGTGGTCCTGCGGGGGAATCGGCCGCGGCCAGAGGGGGCGGGGCGAGCAGCTCACCGGGGGTGGGGAAGCTCTTGGCCCCGGCGTCGCGGCCAGCCCCGGTGGAGACGATCATCGCCGGCGTGCCTGCGCCCCGATCGAGCACGCGGACGCTGACGTCGTCGACCCGCGCCTCGCCGAGGCCGGTGAGCGCGAAGGTGACGGTGAACGCCTCCCCGTCGTTGTCGGCCGGCACGATCCGATAGAGCACCAGCCGCCGCCACTGTGCGGACGGGCCGACCCGCTCCGCCAGCGCCGGCCCACCGAGGGAATCGAAGACGAGGAGACCGTCGACGCTCCCCTTCACCGGCTTGGGCACCCACACCCGGGCCTCGATCTGGAGGAGCTTGCCGCTCGGCGCCGAAAGCGGGGGCGTCGTGATCCACACCGGCGGCGTCTCCACGACCGCCGGCGCCGCGGCCGGATCGACCGCCTCGGCGCGCAAAAGCAAACAGCCGCGACCGGAGGCAGGCTGTGACCGGGAGATCTCGACCCCGGTGCGCATCACCGCTTGTCTGAGGGCGAAATGCCGCCACCCGGAGCCGGAGAGATCCTCGATCCGCTCCATGCCGCCGCCGACGAGAAGCTCCTCGCGCGGTGATGTGGCAGCGAGGGCCTCGACAAACCGCCAGTGCTCCACGAGCGTGGCATCGGAGGTGGAGAGCGGCCCGGCAACCATCGAGCCGGTGGCGACCACCCCCTTCTCCCACACGAGCCGCTCCAGTTGGCCGGCGATCGCGGCGGCCCGATCGTAGCGGGCAATCGCCGCGGAGGGATCAGAGGCCGCCACACCGTCGGCCGCGAGGCTGTCCTGCTGCGCCGCGGCGACCATCTGCGGCCCCGGCAGTCGCCCGAGCGCCAGGGGGGGAATGCGGGCGAGGAGATCGGCGGCATCGGCGATCAGTAAGCCGGCCCGCTCGCGCGAAGCGGCGAGCGTGGCGGCCGCCTGCTCGCGGAGGCGCTCTTGGACATGGGCGGCGACGGCCGGGTCACCGGTGACAAGGACGAGCGCCGACGAACGAAACGGATCGAGGACAACCGACACGCCCCCCGTCACGCGCCGGTGCCGCAGCGGTCGCAGCCCCCCCGGCGTCACCTCCCACGCCTGATGGGCCTCGGGGATGCCGTTCATGAGAAGCGTCACCGGGGCCGACTCGGCTGGCAGGTCGCCCTGATAATGGCTGGCGACGATCTGCCCCCCCTGGACGTTCCGCCACGCTACGACCATCCGCGCTCGCGCCGCCTCGAGGACCACGCCGCGGACCTCGGGGTCGCTCGCCGTGGCGGTCGTGGAGAACCGCCCCGCCGCCCCCCACGGCTCGAGGACCCGCAGCCGGAGGTTCATCGAGCGAACGGCCGCTGCGCGGATCCGCGACTCGTGGTCGTCGCCGTCGATGCGCCGCGATGAGGTAAAGAGGATGCCGCGAGCGCCGGCCGCCAGCGTGGCCAGACTCGCGAGCGTGAGGCTCTCCGGATCGACCGCCAGGCCGCGGCCGCCGATCCCGGCCAGGTTGGCGGCCTGACGTGCGGTGCGCGGGTCGAGCTCGGTGGCGAGGGTGGCGAGGAATGGCGTGCCGGGGCGGGCGAGCCGGGGGCGCTCGCGCAGCCACGTGAAGTAGTCTCCCAGCTCCACGGTCGTCCCCAGCACGGTGCGGCGGGCGACGAGCATGTCGACATGACGGGAGAGGCTCCGCAGCCCGGAATCGGGCGTGGCGACCAGCGGCCGCCCGGCGTGCTGATCGCAGGTCCGCACCCGTCTGGCATGCTCGGCGAGGGTCTCGACATCGGCCTCCGACAGCCCGCTCCCCATGTCCCACACGAGAACCCGATCCCAATTGGCCGAGAACATCGGCAAGCTCTCGGGGCGGCGGACGTCGACATCGGGCAGGTGGGGGGGCGGACAGATGATCCACAAGCCCGTGCGCCGGGCTTCGTCGATCTGGTCGCTCGAGGCCGGGGCCGCCAGCCGGACGGCATTGAAGCCGAGGGCGGCGATGATCTCGAATGGCTCCCCGTTGTGGTCGAGGGCGCGGGGGAAGAACGGCTGCCCAGCGACTTCGAGCACGCCCCGATTCAGGCCTGAAGCGGGGTCGCGCCGGCCTCCGAGGGCCGCCGCGGGGGTTTGGCCGGCCGCGGAGGGGGGGGCCACCGCAGGGGGGATGACACCCGCTGGGGAAGTCCAGGCGAGAGGGCCGTTGGGGGGCCTGGCGGAGGGGATTACCACGGGAGACTCGGCGGGCAGCGCGGGGAGCTCGGCCGCGGCCTGGATG
Organism: Candidatus Kuenenia stuttgartensis; assembly: GCA_945865325.1. Taxonomy (GTDB): domain Bacteria; phylum Planctomycetota; class Planctomycetia; order Pirellulales; family UBA1268; genus QWOP01. The sequence continues at coordinate 2,129 of CAMBFA010000021.1, read as the reverse complement.
ACGGCGCCCGGTGCGGCGGCGCCCAGTGCGGCGGGATCGGCCATGGCGGCCGCCGGGACGACCGCCCCGCGCGGATCGTCAATGACGGCGGGAGCCGCGACGGCCACGGCGCCGCTCGGCACGATCCCCTCGATCTCGAGGTCGTCGATCGAGACGTCGTAATGGCCGGGGCGGGAGTAGAGATCGAGGACAAGATCGGTGATCACCGCCCCGGTGAGATCCCCCATCGGCCCATGTTCGGCCCGCAGCGCCGGCAGGCTCTTCCGCAGCGCCGTGGCGACATCGGCAACGCCCAGCGGCTCCCAGCGGTCGGCCCCTCGCGACACGTCTCCCGGCACGAGGACGGTCACCGCCCCGCCGGTCAGGGTGGAGCGGAAAGCCGGCAGGCGGATCCGGACCGAGAGCCGGATGTCGGGGCGGTCGGCCCGCACCCACAGCGACGCCCGCCACTCATCGATGACGCGCGCCGGCGAAAGCGGCAGCTGCCAGCGGAGGGTCGTGCCGCTGGAGGCATCGAGCACGATCCGTTCGCACCCCTTGCCGCGGTGCGGCAGCTCGGTCGAACGGGCATGGCTGATGATTCGGTGGACGACGTCGGAGTCGCCGATCACCCACGCCGTGGCCGGGCTCTCGAAAGACTCCTCGATCCCGCCGGCAGCGGCCGTGGCGCACGCCAACACCGCGGCCAACAGGATGCCGAGGCGGAGCACGGGCGACAGCGGAGAATGCAACAGGGTCATGGGGAGGGGTCGGCTCGGCGGGGTCCCCGGGGTACCACGGGGGCTTGTAGCAGGTGCGCCGTGCGCGGCTCCAGACCAGCTCTGCCCCCTCAAACCGCCCGCGCCCCCCCAGGGGACGGCTTTGCCCGCCCCCGGCCAAGACGCCCAATCCCACCAACCGGTCGCCGCGCCCGCACCCTTCCCCTCCGTCCCCCCGACTTGGCGCGCCCCCCCGACTCGGCGCGCCCACAGAGGGTAAACTTCGTCCATCGGAGCCGCTTGACGATGCAACCCACCACCGCCGAGGAATTCGCCACCTTCGCCCAGAAATTGGAGCTCGTCAGCGAGCGCGACCTCGAAGTTGCCTGGACGGAACTCGGCGGGCACAACGTTCCCGTCGAGGATCTCGCCAACTTGCTCCTGCGGCGCGAGGTGCTCACCGGGTACCAGCGTGACCGCCTCCTCCGCGGCGACCAGCGTGGCTACTTCTACGGCTCGGCCAAGATCCTTTACCAGGTCGGCGCCGGCTCGTTCGCGCGGGTCTACCGGGCCGTGAATGTCAACGACGGCACGCAACTCGCCGTCAAGGTGCTCCGCAGCCGCTACACGCAGGATGCCGAGAAGTGCCGCTGGTTCCGGCGCGAGGGGGAGATGGGAAGGCTCGTGCGCCATCCCAACATCTGCGCCATCGAGGATGTCGGCCAGGAAAACAACACGATCTATATCACCATGGAGTTCGTTGAGGGGCAGACCCTCCGCGAGCTGGTCAAGATCCGCGGGGCCCTCGATCCCGGCCGGGCGATCAATCTCCTTGATCAGATGTGCGCGGGGCTCGAATACGCCCATCGCCGCGGCATGACGCACGGCGACATCAAGGCCTCCAACATCCTCATCTCGTCGCTCGGCCAAGTGAAGCTCGTCGACTTCGGCCTGGCGCGGATCGACGCCGACACCGCCGACAAGGCCCTCAGCAATGCGAAGACCGACAAGGGGGAAAATCTGCGGACGCTCGACTACGCCACGCTCGAGAAGCTCGCCGGGATGAAGGACGACGGCATCCGCAGCGACGTCTACTTCCTCGGGACGATGGGCTACATCGCCCTGGCGGGGGCCTCGGCGCTGGTCGACTCCCGCGACCGGGCCGTCCGCGCCGACCCGCGCCGCTACACCTCGGTCGTGCCGCTTCACACCCGGGCTCCGGGGGTGCCACGCGACATCATCGACGTCGTCAACCGGATGATGGTCCTCGACCCGATGGAGCGGTATCAGACGGTCTCCGATGCGCGCCGCGCCCTCGAGTCGCTCCTCGAGAAATACCCGATCGGCAGCGGCATCACCACCTCCGACCGGAGCCTTCCGACGGCAGCGGCGGGGGAGCAGGGGGCCGTGGCGGCCGACGGGCTGCCGGTG
>CAMBFA010000020.1 GCA_945865325.1 Candidatus Kuenenia stuttgartensis | reverse complement strand
CTGCTGACCGGCTCGAAGTTCCCCAACGGTCCCATCAAGCGACGGGCGTGCTGTGTGGTGGAGGTGCCCAAGCCTGTCGAGCACAATGAAGACGGAGGTGTCAGCGACGACGCGCATCGTCGATCGCCGTCAGGTCGTCCGCGACCTCGTCGGCCGTCTGCTGGAAGACGCTGACCCCGTGCCGGCCGCAGAGGACGAGAAAATCGGTGCGCGGCACGGCGGCCAATTCCGCCGCCATGCCCCCCGAGATCCGGCCGCACTCGACGAGCTTGAGCGCGGCCATGAGTTGGATCTCACGGCCCGCGTCGGCCGGGAGAACTCCGAGCGCCGACGGCAATTCCGCAGGGACTTCGATCGTCACGCTTGCCATGGCGGTTACCGATCGACAGAGGGCCCGAAGGACCAGAGTCGGGAAGAGCGTCGCTGCCAGGCACTCCGGCCCAGCGCTCCCCGGAGCCGAAAAGGCTGAAACTCAGTACCCCCGACAGGGCTCGAACCTGTAACCTTCAGCTTCGGAGGCTGACGCTCTATCCAATTGAGCTACGAGGGCGTGCGACGAAGTTTACCAGTCCCAGCCACCCGGCGGTAGCGGCTCCGCCCCGGCTCTTTTCAGCCTGGGAACCTGCCGCATGCCACCGCCGGGCGCACCCCAGGGGGGCAACAGCTCGCTCGTCGAGCCCATCGCCACGCCCCGGGAGGGTGTCGTCATCGCCTTAAATCTGCCGATTCGCAGACGAAACTTTCGGCGCTTCGCCCCTACTTCCCCGCCGACGGCCACAACAGCTCACGCCGACTTCCGCAGCGGCTCCACGTCCCGCGGCCTGCGCCGCGGGCCAGAGAGAACCTCCTGCCCTTCGTCGATCCGGATCGTCGTGCTGTCGGTGTCCGCAGGCGCCGCATCAGCGGCTGTCTCCGTGGCCGCTTCTGTCGCCAGATATTCCGTCAACTGCCGACGACGACGGGCGTGGCTCACAAGCTGACAGGCCCCGACGAAGCGGCCAAGCAACATCGGCACCGTCCCGAGCGGAGCCGACACGATCGTGTGGCGGATCACCTCGATGACATGCAACAGGAACGACGGCAGGAACGACCGACCCGCCAGCGATCGCCAGAACAGCCGCTCCCCATGGAGCCCCGAACGGAACCCACGCTCCCGCGCAGGCTCCCCCCCAGCCACCACCCGCGAACCCTCTTCCACGACCGTCGACACCCCCCGGGCGGCGAGTTCCACCGCCATGTCGACATCGGCCAGCCGGTCGCCACAGGCTGTGTTGAAACCAGCCTCGCCAGCGCGGACGAGATCCGCCCGCCAGAACCCGGCCTCGAGCCGCGGACCGACCACCGGCCACCGCGGACGCCGCGCTCCCACGCGGCGATCCGCCCCCGAGCCGACAGCGGCAGTCGTCCCCATCCCCGGACGAGTCAGCGCCACACGTCGGCCACCACGCTTGTACTTCAGCCCCGCCGAAACCACGCGATCGGGAGTTGCCCCATCGACTCCGAGCGGAATCACCGCGCCAGTCGTGGCGTCGTCAAACCTGGCCAAGGCCGCGTCCGTCCACCCGGGCGTCGCTTTCCAGCCCGCCGCGAGGAGATGGATCACGTCGCCGGTTGTGGCTTGGACGCCAGCCGTCACGCACCCCACCAGCCCTGCCCCCGCCGGGGCACGAACAAACCGCACCTCTTCGGCGAGATTCCAGGGATCGTCGTACTCGCAGCCGAGCGCTACGACCACCTCGCAACCCTCCGGACGGTTCTCGAGGACGCTGAGTAGCGTCTCTTCGAGCGCCCCGGTGTTACCCGGCGTCGGGATCACGATCGACAACGTCAGTCCGCGCAGCATCACGTGTGACATCTGAAATCATCCCGTCCTGGTGACAGTGCAGACCAGGATCCAGAGGCGCGCACCGCGATCGTAGACTGTCGCTACGACCGTTCCCCCCGGGGCGCGGAATCGACGGAGAAGAATCAGGCAGCCGCCCGCTGGGGCTGCAACTCCGTGAAGAGATTGACGGTGTGAAGCATCTCACCGTCCGCGTCATAGAACTGGAGCACGCCGACGTCAATCAACCACATCGCGAACATCTCGGCCACGCGATAGCAGCGGGCCACGCACCGACCACGGTCAATGCGGATATTTTCCTGGACATCGGCCACTTCGACGGCATCTGCCCCGAGCTCGAGGAAGTAGCGGGTGACCAAAGACCGAACGTCGGCGGCGTGCATGTGCAAACGCATGGTCGGCAACCTCCTGTTGCGTGTTCTGCGGGCGGATCGGACGAGCGATCTGTTGCGAACGACTTCCTGTCGATCGAAGCGGAAATCTACCGGGCGGATTCCTGCGACGAAAGGCGGCTTTCGCAGCCCGGGACGTCACCCTTCCCACCAACGGGGATTTCATCGTCCGGCCACCGCCCATTCGGTGACCCGCGATCAGCAAGGAATCGCAAACCGCGCCGTCGGCAAGGTCAACGCAGCTTGCCAGGACCGCCGGGCTCTCGAGGGAGGATCGCGGGGAACACCTGGGCCAACGTGGGCTGCCGCCATCAACCGGAGCCCGGGCGGCCCGATCGGAAGCGCTCGATCAGAGGCGGTGCGTCCAGGCCCGATCGCCATACCGCTCCTCGATCAGCCGCGCTACCCGCTCCAGCGGTAGCTCCCCAAGCGGGTCGACCGCGCCGAACGCCTCCCGGAGGAGCCCCTCGATCCGCTCCCGCCCCAGCTCCAAATTGACGAGGAACTCCGCGTGCGGCCGCTGGCCACGGTAGTCGGGCTCACGCGGCGGATGTTTCAAAAGCCGGGCCGCGAGCGGCAGGTCGAAGCGGTCGAGGAGCGTGCCGTGGTAGAGCACTCCATGCCGCCGGACGCGGAGCGCATTGCCGGAGATTTTTTTGAGCGACGGGATCGCTTCGCTCCCCTCATCCACCGTCAGGACCAGATCGCTCGTCCCCTGCCGCGACACCGGCAATCCCGCCGAGACAAGCGCCCCCACGAGCGGATCGAGCATCGCCGCGTGGATCCGCTCCACCGCCGGCACCCCGGCGGGATACGGCGTCACCACCGACCACATCACACATCCCGGCCCGAGGATCACCGTCGCCCCGCCACTCGGCCGCCGCAGGATCGGCACCCCGGCGGCATCACAGCCGGCGACGTCGACCTCCTCCTCCACCCGGCTCGACGACCCCACCACGACCACCGGCCGCGTCGCCATCCAGGTGCGCACCACCGCTTCCCCACGGACCCCCTCGTGAGCCTCCTCGAGGAGGGCTTCGTCGAGGGCCAGCGCCGCGATCACGTCGGCGCCACCGCTCCCGGCGAGAAGGGCGTCGGCCGCCGCTGCATCGAGCCACAGCGGCGGAGGGGAAGGGGATGCGGCAGAGGCCATGGGGAGAGAACCAGGCGGAATCGGAACCGGGAGACGCCGGCCGGAGAGAGAGCAAGGCCGGCTGCGTCGGGCGAAATCAGAACCGAGCGGCTGGGAAAACGCCACCGTCAGGCCTGCGGACCGCGGTGGGTATAGAATGGAGGACCTGTTCTTCCCCACGCTCCCCCCTCCGATCCGCTCCATGGCAGCCCCCGCCGACAACTCGCATTCCCGCCGGCCGATGTCGCCGGATCAACTCCTCCCGCCGGTCGAACCACCGAGCGCGGGGTTTCTTGTCCAACTGTTCCTCGTGCCGGGGCTGATCGTAGCGATCATTGTCGGCGTCTGGCTCACCTTCCACTGGCTCGCTCACCTCGGCCAGGACCCGCAGGCCTACGTCCGCACGCTCCGCCGCGACAACGAAGGACGCTGGCAGGCGGCCCTCAACCTCGCCAACGATCTCCGCGGCCCGGGGGGCGGGGCCCTGAAGGCCGATCCCACCCTTGCCGTGGAGCTCGGCCGGATCCTCACGGATGAGTCCAAGAGCGGGCGGACCGGCGAGCAGTCGCAGATGCTTCGCGTCTATCTCTGCCGCGCCTTGGGTGAGTTCACGATTTCCGAGGCCCTCCCTCCGCTCCTCGAGCGGGCCAAGGATACGACCCGGCCCGACGTGGCCCGTGCGGCCATCGAGGCGATCGCAGTCCTGTCGACGAACGTCGCTGCCGGCGGTGGCACGGTGGCGGGCCCCGACGTGGTCGAGGCCGTCGGCGCCGCATCGCGGTCTGAAGACGTCAGTCTCCGCTCGGCCGCGGCGTTCACCCTCGGGGTCATCGCTCAGCAGGGGGCCGGCCCGGCCGCCGACCGACTCCATGCCCTCCTCGCCGATACCAACGACGACGTTCGCTACAACACGGCGCTGGCGCTGGCCCGCCTCGGCGACGACGACTGCCTCGACACCCTCGAGGAGATGCTCTCCCTCCCCGATCAACCGGCCCCAGCGCTGGATGCCCGTGACGATGCCGCCCAATCGAAGCGTTACAAGCGGGCCCTCGTCGTTTTGAATGCCCTCCGCGGCCTCGCCCTCCTCGTCGACGCTACCCACGCACCTTTTCCCGCAGGGGTTCTCGACCGGGTGAAAGCGCTCGCCGACGATCCGGTGTCGGACGTCCGGGCCGGTGTCACCGCCCTCGAGGCGAAGCTCGCCCGAGTCTCCCCGGCGGGGTGAGCCCGAGGCACCAACGATCCGGCCCGCTACGCGCTCAAAAACTCTTCGAGCGCCTCGCGGAGCATCTCGGCGTCGGGCTCGGTGCCGGTGAGCACCTGGAAGTCGATAATGATCTTCGCCACATGGACCTCGAGGCCGTCGATCACGCAGCAGCCTGCCTTCTGACCGGCCGCCACCACGCTCGATGGCTGCTCGACAAGATCGGTATCGGCCACAACGAGCTCGGAGCGGAGACCGCCGATCACCACCGGCGGCTCGTCGCGCCCCCGTGAGGTGACGACAATATTGGCCCGTTCCGGGATCTCCACAGCAGGCTCGGAGGGGAGGAGCGTGATTTCGGCAGTCGTGTCGAGCCCCCGCAGACGCTCAACCAGCGCCGTGGCGACCTCCGGAGAACGGTCAGCGACGAGGATCTCGGCAACGCCGGAAAGGGCCAGCTCCAGGCCGGTCGCCCGGCCGGTTGGCCCGGCGCCGGCGATCACCACCCGCGCGGCTGTCAGATCGGCATGGGCGCGGAGGGCTTCGACAATCCCCCGACCATCGGTCATGTGGCCGAACAGCCCCCCCGCCTGATGCTCGACGAGGCTCGCAGCACCGGCAAACCGGGCGGCCGGCGAGGCGTGCGCGAGCAGCGGCATAGCCCCCTCCTGGAGGGCGCCTGCGAGGAGGCAGCCCCGGAAGCCCATCGCGTCGATACCGCCGAGGGCCAGGGCGAGCCGTTCCGGGAGGACGTCGAACGTCAGAAACCGCCAGTCGAGCCCGGCGGCAGCGATCGCCCGCTCAAACAGATACTGCGCCGGGTTGCCGGCGGCCGGGCAACCGAGGAGCGCGACGATGTCCTGGAGGGCAGGGCTGGTCATGCCGACTATGAGAACCGATCGTCGATCTCCAGGGCAAATCGGCCCGGCCAACCTTGGCCCCACCAAGTCGGTCCGTCGACCAAAAGGCATCCATGGCCGTTGTCCAGTTTAGAAACCCCCCAAAGACCGTAACTTATCGGGGGTGTCGGCCATCGCTTCTGGCGTAGCGATTTGCTCAGAGACTCCCCCAGGCGCCTGTCCGAGAGTTGTCAGAGGGCGAGGTCGGTGGCGGCGACGAAGCGGGGGTCGGTACGGATCGGATCGAAGTCGGGCTCGGCTTCGGTGAGATCTCGATAGCGCTGGTCAAGCGAGATCGCCCTGGCGAGATGCTCCACCGACGTCGCCGGGTCGCCCGACAGCGACAGATAGCAGGCGAGATTGTAGTGGAGGATCGCCTGGTCGGGCTCGACAGCGAGACCGCGTTTGAGGGCGTCCATCGCCTCCGGGAGCCGGTCGAGCCGCTTCAGGCACCACCCCAGCCCGAGCCAGGCCTCGACCCGTTGCGGATCCCCCTCAACGACCTCGGCGAGCGGCTCGAGCGCCGCGATCCAATGCCCCAGAGCCCGCAGCGCCTCGCCACGCAGGAGGGCCGCCGCCGGAATCGAACGCTGCGCTTCGGGAAGCTCATCGAGCGTGTTGAGAGCCCGCCGGAGCAGACGGGCGGCCGCAACCGGAACCGGCTTGTCGGTTTCGACGAGCAATTCGCCCAATTCAACGTACCCGGCAGCATGTCGCAGGATCGCCTGCTGGCGAAGCCGTGACAGTTCGGTCATCGCGTGCCTCCTCCGTTATCAGGGAACTTCCCATCGTATACGCCTCGCAGGAGAGGAGTGATCGCCCCACCCCAGAAGTTTTCCAAGATCCTTACGAAGCCGCAAGGTTCGCTGATTTCTGGCGTTTAGCTGCACGAAATTGGCGCTTTTCGCTCACTCCCTATCCGTCCCCGTCGCGTGCCCCTCAGGAGCCCCACGATGCGCCTCACCCTCCGTACGCTCTTGGCCTGGATGGATGGCGTCCTCCCCCCCGACGAGCAGGCGCACCTGGGCGAGAAGGTGGAGGGAAGCCCGATGGCCTGCCAGCTCGTGGCGCGGATCGGGGCGTGTGTCGGCAATCCGCACCTCTCCACCCCCCGGATCAACGGCAAGGGGCTCGCGGTCGACCCCGATTCGGTGGCCGAATACCTCGACAACACTCTCGCCCCCGACCGGCTCGAGGCCTTCGAGACGATCTGCCTCGAATCGGACATGCACCTGGCGGAGGTCGCTGCGTGCCATGCGATCCTCGCCGAAGTGGCGAAGCATCCGGAGGTCTTGCTTCCCCTCAATGCCTCCCATCGTCGGCAGCTCCTCGAGGCGATGCGGCATAGGGTCGCCGCCCATCCGGAGGTGATCGCCGGCCAGCCCCCTGGCGGGCGCGCCGGCGCACCCCGCCGGCCGGAGGTGACACAGCCGGTCCAGGCCCCGGCCCCCTTCGACACCCGCGAACGTGCCCCCGCACCAACCCCTCAGAGGCCTGTCGCCTCGGTGGACGGCCCCCCCTCCAGAACGCCCTGGGGGGCGTGGGCCCTGGCCGGGTCGGCGCTGCTGCTCCTGGCCGTACTCGCGGCGCTGCTGGCCCAATCGGCTGGCTTGTTCCGCGCCGCGCCGCGTTCTAGGGAGGCGGTCGCCCATCTCGACGGCGGGCAAGTGCCCGCCCCTCCTGGGCCGATCGGGGGCGAGCCCGCCGCCGCGGAGAACGTGGCCCCGCCCGCCGACGCCGCGATCGCCGCTGCCGCGGGAGCGCCGCGCGGCCTGGCCGAGCTCCTCGCCGCCGCCGATGCCGACCCGCTTCCCCCCGTCGGCCCGGCTGACGGCGCACCAGCCGGCGACACCGATACGGTGGACGGCGGAGCCCCGACTTTCGAGGCGGCGCTCGGGCCCGTTGACTTTGCCGGAGCCGATCCCGGACCGGAGGCCGAGGCGACGATGCCTGACCCGGGGCCGAGGAAAGTGCGGGCAGGCGAGGCCCTGGCGATCGCCGCTGGAGTCCGTCCGCGAAAGCCCATCAACCCGCCGCCGCGGGGCGGGGGCGGAGAGGGGATCGCGGCGAAGGACGGAGGGGACGATCTCGCCGCCGCGGTCGGCCTCGAAGGGGACGGTGGGACCGCGGCAGAGAGCCTCGGGTTTGTCGCCGCCGATGGCCTCCTCCTGCGGGCTGTGGCCGCGGGGGACCGGGCGTGGTGGGTGCCGATCGGCGTCGGCACGCCACTGCATTCGGGGGAGACGCTCATCGTCCCTCCCGGTATGCAACCCGAGCTCAACCTCGCCGGTGTGTCGCTCCGCGTCCTGCCCAGATCGTTGATCACGCTCGAGACCGCCGCCGACGGTACGCCCCGGGTCTGGGTGGTGGAGGGGCGCGTCGTCGCCCGGGCCGCCCGGGGAGAGACGCGGCTGGGAATCGTCGCCGGCGGGATCGCCGGAACGGTTACCGCCGGGCTGGACGGCGCGGTGACGGCCGAGCGGGCCGCGGTCTGGAGCCCAGGGCTCGGTGAGGTGCCGGTGGTCGCCGAAGTGATCGCCGTGGGGCGACTTGTCCGCTGGATTCCTGATGCCGACGGGGCGGCGGTCGACCTTCCGGCTCGAGGGGGATTGCGGTGGGAATCGACCGCGCCGCGGCAGACGGTCTCCCTTCCTCCCGGCCGGGTGCCCCCCTGGGGGATCGGTGGGGAGCGGATCGATCCACTCGCGCGGAATGCCGCCGAAACCTTCACCGCCCGGCTCGCAGCCCTGCCGCCGGAGAGCGATCCCGCTGCCGGGCTCGACGACGTGACGCTCGCCCTAGCGATCGATCGGCGGGTCGAGAACCGGGTCTTTGCGGCCACCCTCCTCGCGCTCGAGGGGAGCTACGAGATGGCCGTCGAAGTCCTCTGTGCGGAGGGGCCCGGCAAGCGCCTCGAGGGGCGTCAATGGCAGGCGCTCGAGGCGGCTACTATTTCGCTCGCTCTCGCCCGGGGGGTGGAGTCGGCGGCCCGGCTCCGCAAGGCCTGGGAGGATCGCGGACCCCCCGGCCGAGCTGAGCTCCTGATGGCGATGGCGCGCGGTCCCGAAGATGCCGACCTTGCCGCGGGTGCCGGCGCGACCCTCGTCGAGGCGCTGGCCTCCACCGAGCTGGTCGTCCGTCGGTATGCCCTCAAGAATCTCGTCGACATCGTCGACCCGTCGGTTTTCGATTCTGCCCGCTTCCGGCCCGATGCCCCCGAAGAGGCCCGCCGCGACGGCGTTGCCTGGTGGCGATCCCTTCAGGAAAAAGGACTCATCAGGCGGAGTCGCTGACCGGAAGCGCCCCCGCCACGCGGCCCGGCGCGGGGGCTTGCGGGGGACCGCGGGTTGGAAAGATGCCTGCCGGGGCCGTCTGCCGGCCGAGGTTTGTCGAAGCATGAGGGCCAGTGGTACACTCCCATTCACAGCAGGCCGTTCCAGGCCTGCCATGGGGCGGGCATTCCCCGTTGGTTTGGAAGGATATTCCGGGTGCAGACGAAACTCTCGGTACGGCATGGTCAACTCAGCCCGGCCACCCAGTCGAAGATCACCGCAAAAGTGGCGAGGCTGAAACGCTATTTCGACGGCCTGACGGCCCTCAACGTCACCGTCGACCTCCAGAATCCGGCGCTCCCGGCCGTCGAGATCGTCGCCTCGGCGGAGCACTTCCACGAGATGGTCAGCCATGATGTCTCCGGGCATCTGTGGCGGAGCGTCGATGGCTCCGTTCAGAAGCTCGAGCAGCAGCTCCGCAAGCACAAGGAAAAGACCCGGGACCACAAGCACGTTCAATCGTCGAGAAAAGTCTGATTCCCGGAGTGGCTCCCCAGTGAACGCCTCGCCGGCACGGGGTGGCCGCGAAGCAGGCGGGGCCGGGCGGCCCCGGGTGCGAAGACCACGGATCCGAGCCCTCAGCGGGCGTGATCCGGATCGGGAATCCCCACGAGAAACCACAGCATGAAGTTTTCCGATTTCGTCGCGACAGATGCGATCCGCTCCCACGTCGATTCGTCGACAAAGGAGGGGGTGATCCGGGAGATGGCGACGGCGCTGGTCGAGGCCGGCCGGATCCCTGCCTCCGATCTCGAAAGCATCGTCAAGGCGATTCTGAAACGCGAAGACCTGGGGACCACCGGCATTGGGCGCGGGGTGGCGGTGCCGCACACAAAGCACCCCAGCGCTGATCGGCTGGTGGGAACGGTGGCGGTGAGTCAGGAGGGGATCGACTTCGACAGCCTCGACGGCGATCCGGTCCATCTTTTCTTCCTCCTCGTCTCCCCCCCCGATCAGCCCGGTCAGCATCTGCGGGCGCTCGAGAACATCTCCCGGCAGCTGCGCGACGATGCGTTTTGCCGGGAATTGAAGGCGGCAAAGGCTCCGGCTGACATCCAGCATCTGCTGGAGGCGGCCGACAACCATGGCATGGTGTCTTGACGGAGACGGTGGCTTTCGATGCAGCAGGTGGTCTCTCGGGATGTCGTGGTGGGATTGAAGCAGGGGCTCCATGCCCGGCCTGCGGACATGCTCGCGCGTGAGGCGCGGAAGTGGCAATCGAGGATCGAACTGGTTTCCATGTCGCAGCGGGTCGACGGCAAGAGCATCCTCGAGGTGCTGACGCTTGCCGCCGAGGAGGGGACGAGGCTGGTGGTGGAGGTCACCGGACCTGATGCCACCGAGGCACTCGCCGCGATCGTGCGGCTTTTCGACGGCAATTTTCATGAGAACGACGAGACGGCCGTGAACACCGCCGGGCGGACCACGACGCCGTGAGATGAACTGACTTTGTCCGCCGGCCCCGGGGGCCGACGGAAGACCGACTCCGACACAACCTAAGGAGCCGCGACCAGTTGCCTGGCGCGAACCGGGGTGGGGATTGGATCGCAGCCATTGGGCCGTGCGATCTCCCCGGCACCGTTTCCGCGCCGGCGGCTTGGCTGCGCCCCATGCTCAAACTCCAGGGAATCGCCGTTTCACCCGGCGTCACGATCGGCGAGGCGCTCGTCCTCGACAGCGAGGGATTTCGTATCCCGCGCCGGTTCGTGGCCCGCAGTGCCGTCGACACCGAGCTCGAGCGGCTTGCCAACGCCGTCGCCGAGACCAGCCGCGAGATCGAGCGCAACCGCGACGCCATCCAGGCCGAGCTCGGTGGCCAGTACGCCGCCATCTTTGCCGCCCATCTGGCGATGCTCCACGACGCCAAGCTCCAGGCGGAGCTGACCAGCGCCGTTCGCGATAAGAACTTCTGGCCCGAATACGCCGTCAGCCGGACGCTCCGCCGCTACGCGAAGGTGTTCCAAAACCTCGACAACCACATCGCGCAGCGCGCCCACGACATCTACGACATCGAGAAGAGCCTGCTGCGGAACCTCCTCGGCCAGCGGCGGGAGACGCTTGCGGCGATCTCGCAGCCGGTGATCGTTCTCGCTCACAACCTCACCCCCAGCGAGACGGCAAACCTCGACCGCCGGTTTGTCCAGGGCTTCGCCACCGAGCTCGGCGGCCCGGGCAGCCACACCGCGATCGTCGCCGAGGGGCTCGAGATCCCGGCCGTCGTCGGCCTCGGGCCGTTCCTCGCCGATGTCTCCGGCGGCGAGCCGGTGATCCTCGACGGCAACCAGGGGATCGTGATCCTCCAGCCCGACGAGGAGACAATCGCCCGCTACCGCCTCGAGGTGGAGACGGCCCGGACCGTCGCCGCTCGCCTCGACGGCCTCCGCGATCTCCCCGCCGAGACGACCGACGGCGTCCGCATCCAGGTGACGGGGAACATCGAGTTTCCCAGCGAGGTCGAGCAGTGCCTTTCCCGCGGCTGCGACGGCATCGGCCTCTACCGCACCGAATTCCTCTATCTGACGAGCCCCCGCGAGCCAACCGAGGAGGATCATTTCGCCGCCTATAGCGAGGTGGTCCGCTCGATCAATGACAAGCCGGTGGTGATCCGCACGCTCGATCTCGGCGCCGACAAGATGCGCACCGAGAAGACGCCGGAGGAGGAGCGCAATCCCTGCCTCGGCCTGCGGAGCATCCGGCTGTCGCTGCGGCAGCTGCCGATGTTTCGCACGCAATTGCGCGCCATCCTCCGCGCTAGTGCCATCGGCGACGTTCGCGTCCTCTTTCCGCTCGTCTCCACGATCGTCGAGTTGCGGCAGGCGCGGATGGTGCTCGCGGACGTGATGGAGGACCTGGCGGAGCACGGCATCGCGTTCAATCCGAAGATGCCGGTGGGGATGATGGTCGAGACGCCGGCGGCGGTGATCATGCTCGATGCCTTCATCCGGGAGGTCGACTTCGTGTCGATCGGCACCAACGACCTGATCCAGTACACGCTGGCGGTCGATCGGGGCAACAAGGAGGTGGCAGAGCTTTACAACGCGTGCGATCCGGCGGTGCTGCGACAGTTGCGGCGCTCGCTGGACGTGGCGCGGGAGGCCGGCGTGCCGGCCAACGTTTGCGGACAGATGAGCGGCAGCGTGATGTACACGCAGCTCCTTCTGGGACTCGGCCTGCGCCAGATGAGCGTACCGGCCAGCGCGATCCCGGAAATCAAGCAGGTGTGCCGAAGTGTTTCGGTCGCCGAGTGCCGCGGAATTGCCGAGCGGGCGCTGGCCATGGACAGCGCCCGTGAGGTGAAGGCCTTCTTGCGCGACCAGATGCGTCGCCTGCTCTCCGAGTCGGTCGCCTGACGGCAACCGCCGCCCTGCGGGGCGGGAGGGTAAGGAAAGGAAACCAGGATTCATGAAACAGGAAATGCTGATCAACGTGTCGCAGCCGGAGGAATGCCGGATCGCGATCATGGAGGACGGGGTCCTCGAGGAGCTCTACGTCGAGCGAACCAGCCAGGACAACCACGTCGGCAACATCTACAAGGGGCGGATTGTCAACATCGAGCCGAGCATCCAGGCGGCGTTCGTCGACTTCGGCGTCGGCCGCAACGGCTTCCTCCATATCAGCGACGTCGAGCCGCAGTATTACCGGCAGGGGGGGCTCGATCCCGACAAGGCCTTCGAGGTGCCCGAGCCGGCCGGCAAGGTCGCCGAGGGGGCCGACGGAGATGCTGCCGCCCGTGCCCGCCGCCGTCCGCGCCTGGGCGACCGGCCGCGCGTCAAGCCGCCGATCCAGGATGTCCTGCGGCGCGGTGACGAGGTCCTCGTGCAGGTGATCAAGGAGGGCTTCGGCACGAAGGGGCCGACCCTCTCCACCTACATCTCGATCCCCGGTCGGTATCTCGTCCTCATGCCGCCGCTGGGGCGGGTGGGGATCTCGAAGAAGATCGACGACGAGCACGACCGCCGCGTCCTCCGGGACATCATGCTCGATCTCAAGCCACCCAAGGGGGTCGGCTTCGTTGTCCGTACCGCCGGCACCGAGCGGACAAAGGGGGAGATGGCCCGCGACATGGCCTACCTTCTTCGGCTCTGGAAGTCGATCGTCCGTCGGATGCGGAAGTATTCCGCTCCGATCGACATCTACCAGGAGAGCGACATGATCATCCGCACCATCCGTGACATGTTCACGGAGGACGTGGGGCGGATCCTCATTGACGAGCCGGCGGCCTACGAGCGGGCCCGCGAGTTCCTGGAGCTCGTGATGCCGAAATACGCCCCGCGCCTCCAGCTCTACGAGGGAAAAGAGCCGCTCTTCCATCGCTACGGACTGGAGGAGGAGATCGGCCGCATCCACCAGCGGAAGGTGCCACTCAAGGGGGGCGGGTCGATCGTCATCGACCAGACCGAAGCCCTCGTGGCAATCGACGTCAACTCCGGCTCGTTCCGTACCGAGAAGAGCGCTGAGGAGAATGCCTACCAGATGAACCTCATCGCCGCCCGGGAGATCGCCCGCCAACTGCGGCTGCGGGATCTCGGCGGCGTGATCGTCAACGACTTCATCGACATGCGGAAGGAGAAATACCGCCGCGGGGTCGAGAAGGCCCTCCATGACGCGATGAAGCGCGACCGGGCGCGGACGAAGATCCTCCGCACGAGCCCGTTCGGGCTCATCGAGATGACCCGGCAGCGGATCAGGCCGTCGTTGCGGAAGAGCATCTTCCGCGACTGCCCCACCTGCACCGGCACCGGGATGGTGAAGACGCCCGAGAGCATGGCGATCGAGGTGATGCGCGTGCTGCAGTTGTCGGCCGCCCGCACCGATATCGCCCGGCTTAACGTCACCGTCCACGACGAGGTGGCGACCTGGATCAACAACCGCAAGCGTCGCGAGGTGGCGCAGTTCGAGGATACGGTCCACATCCAACTCCACGTCGTCGGCCGCGAGAGCGTCTCTCCGGAGCACCTCGTCTGGGAAGCCTCCGACACCAGCGGTCGGACCGTGCGCTTCCCCTGACCAGCCCTTTTTGTCACCGGTCACCCCCCCGGTTCGGCCCTATTTTCTGGCCGAACCGGGGGGATTTCGGCCCCTCTCGACCTTCGCCCCCGTCGTCGCTACCCTAAAAAGCTCGATTCCAGGCTTCCTTCCCCTTCAGACCCGTGGGTTTTCATCATGGCCAAGTCCAACACCTCCGCCGCCCCCGCTTCCGCCGCCACCCTGGCCGGCTCGGGAGAGCACTATGCGATCGTGGTGGACGGCGGCCGGCAGTATCGCGTCAGCGAAGGGCAGGAGTTCGAGATCGACTTTCGCCATCTCGCTCCCGGGAGTGAGTTGGTGTTCGAAAGGGTGCTCGCCATCAGCAAGGGGGGAAAGTTGACCCTCGGCAAGCCGGTGGTGAAGGGGGCGACCGTGAAGGCTGCCGTGATCGGCCCCGTTCAGGGAGACAAGATCTACGTGCAGAAGTTCGCCCGCCGCAAGAACTACCGCCGTCGCACCGGCCACCGTTCACTTGCGACGAAGATTCGGATCGCCTCGATCGCCGGCTGAGTGTTTTTGTTTTAAGCCGTGTGCCACAGCAGGGGCCGGCCCTGCCGGCGGAATCGATGTCGCGCTTCATTCGTGGCTTTGCGGAGCCCAAATGCGCTGGAGGTCTTCCGCGGGTTTGTTGGCTTGGCCTTCGCCAGCTGGGCGAGACGATCGTGGCCATGGCGGCACTGCTGGCGGGCCCCGGCCTGCTCCCCTCGCCTGTTAGGCAGGCGGCGGCGGAAGGTGCGGATGTTGCCCAGTGGTACGGCGAGCTCGACGCGGGGGAGCGGCAGTTCCGCTTCGCCATCGAATCGGCCAGTCAGCAGGGGAAACTCGTTCACTGGCTCCACAGCTTCGATGAAGGGGATCGGCGCTTCCCCCTCGAACGCTTTTCCGACGGCGGGGGAAAACTCGTCTTCGAGATCAAGGCGACCGGCGCGGTTTACGTGGCCGCAGTCGAAGCCAACGGCGTCGCCACTGGTATCTGGACGCAACGGGGCCAGGAACTGCCGCTCGCCTTCCGGAAAGTCGCCGGGCAGGCGGTGCCGCCGGCGGCCGACGAGATTTGGGCCGGGACGCTCGACGCGGTCATCCAAAAACTGCCGCTCCGCTTCCGGGGCGGGAAGGGGGCCGACGGCAAGGAGGACTTCCGCATGGATAGCCTCGGCCAGAAGGCGGGGGGCTTCCGTGCCGTCCGTACGGTGGCCGGCGATGCCTGGACGATGAAGGTGGCGGCGGTGAAAGGGGAGTTTGCCGGGAAGCTCGGGCCCGACGGGAAGCTGACCGGCTCCTGGAAGCAGGGGGGGGTGACCCTGCCATTGGTCCTCGAGAAGGTGGCTGTTGATACGGCCGCGGCGACGATTCCGGAGAAGCGCCGGCCGCAGACCCCCAAGCCCCCGTTCCCGTATGACACCCGTGAGGCTGCCTTCCGCAATATCAACGACGGCGTTGAACTCGCCGGCACGCTCACGCTCCCGCGGGGGCCCGGGCCATGGCCGGCGGTGGTCCTCGTCTCCGGTTCCGGCCAGCAGGACCGTGACGAGACGCTCATGGATCACAAGCCTTTCCTCGTCCTCGCCGATGTCCTGTCGCGGGCCGGGATCGCCGTCCTCCGCTACGACGACCGCGGTGTCGGCGGCTCGACTGGGGATCCGACGAAGGGGACGAGCGTCGACTTCGCCCGCGACGCCGAAGCGGGGATCGACTGGCTCCAGAAGCAGCCTGGCATTGATCCGGCGCGGATCGGCATCGTCGGTCACAGCGAAGGGGGATTGATCGCGGCGCTCCTCGCCGAGCGTCGCACCGACCTCGCCGGCATCGTCATGCTCGCCGGGACGGGAGTCGACGGCGGGCGGATCCTCGTCTCGCAGGGGGAGCTCGTGCTCAAGTCGGAAGGCCTCGGCGGCGCCGATCAGATCCGGCGCTCGCGGATCATGCAGGAGGCGATGATCGACGCCGTGCGCGGCTCCGACGAGAGCACCGATCCGGCGGCGCTGGCCGCCAAGGCCGGCGCCCGGATCCGAGCCGACCTCGCCGACGAGATCGAACAGGCCGACGATGCCGCCAAGGCCCAGCTCGACGCGGCCGTGGCCGACGGCCTGCGTCGCCTCTCGGCACCCTGGTTCCGGTTTTTCATCGGCCACGATCCCGCCACGGCGCTGGCCAAGGTCTCCTGCCCGGTCCTCGCGATCGTCGGCGAGAAGGACGTGCAGGTCGACCCGGCCCTCAATCTCCCGGCGATCCGCCAGGCGCTCGCCGCCGGCGGGAACACCGACGCCACCGTCGAGGAGCTCCCGGGCCTCAACCACCTTTTCCAAACTTGCATGACCGGCGCTGTCAGCGAATACGACCGGATCGAGGAGACGTTCGCGCCGGTGGCCCTTGCCACCGTCCGAGACTGGCTCGTGAAGCGCCTCAGAGTGAAGTGACGCCCCATCACTTTTTGCGTGTCATTCAAACAGGCCCGCAAGCGGCCCGCCCCGGGCGGCGAGAGCGTCGATGCGGGCCGAGACGGCCCGATCTTCCTCCACCGGCGGGGCATGATGGGGCTTGAGCCGGGCATCGATGACCAGCGGGCCGGTACAGCCCCAGTGCTTTTGGCGGACCGTGGCGCCGACGCCATGGACATCAGCGGCCGGGTTTGACCGGGTGAATGTCGTCCAGAGGAGGTTATTGAGCGAGGCTGCGGTGAAGCCGGCATCGTCGACGACGACGATCAGCGGCCAGGCTTCGAGCCCCGTCGCTCCACCCAGCGCCCCACAGAGCCGCTCGATGTCGGCGCTCCAGGGGGAGGAGGCCGCCCCCTGCCAGATGGCCGCGTCGTCACCGGCGTTGAGCCGGGAGCGGGGCTCGATGCGCGGCCCCTCGGTGGCGAGGATGCCGGGGCGACAGACGCGGGGATTGGCGAAGCCGGCCGGGAGCGGGAGAGCCGTGGGAAGCTCGCGGCCAAGGGTGCGGCGTGGGGCACCGCGCGCCGCGACGACGAGCTTCGAGCCGGCGTTCATCCCGGAACCCGAGTAGTCGAGGGTGTCGATCGTCGTCTCGGTGTGGAAGTGGCAGTCGCGCCGCCAGTCGACACGGGCGAGGAGCCAATCAAGGAACGCTTCGACGTCGTGGGCGTCGAGTCGCGGAGCTTCGAGGCCGTTGACGATAAGAAGGTATTTCGCCAGCGACAGCTGCCCCTGGCCGAGGATGCTCGAGGCCTGCGTGAGGAGCTCGGCCGGGCGATCGGTCTTCCGCCACGGCTGGTAGCGCTCGCTCCCCACCGCCAAGAGGAGCGGGTGGACGCCGGCGGCGTCGACGGCATGGACGCTCGTCACGCCGGGGAGGACGGTGGGGATGATCGGCCCGGTGAGCTCATGGACGAGCCAGCCGAACATCGTGTCTTCCTGCGGCGGCCGCCCCACGACCGTGATCGGCCAGATCGCGCCGTGACGGTGGGAGACGCGATCGACGCGGAGGACCGGGAAGTCGTGCCGGCGGGCGTAGTAGCCGAGGTGGTCGCCGAACGGGCCCTCCGGCTTCGTGCCGGGAAGGATCGTCCCTTCGATGGCGAAATCGGCCTCGGCGTAAACCGCCGGCTTCCCCTTGGCCGTGATCATCGGAATCCGATGGCCGGCCAGGGCTCCGGCGAAGGTCAGCTCCGACAGCCCTTCGGGAAGGGGCATCATCGCCGCCACCGCCATCGCCGGCGTGCCGCCGACGGTGATCACGACACGCAGCGGCTCGCCGCGCTCCAGGGCCCTGCCATGGTGGACGCCGATGCCGCGGTGGAGCTGGTAGTGGAGGCCGACTTCGTCGAGCGGCCGGTAGGCGTTGCCGGCCAGCTGGACGCGGTACATGCCGAGATTCGAGCTTTGTGTGCCGGGGCGGGCTGGATCCTCGGAGTAGACACAAGGAAGCGTGATGAACGGGCCGCCGTCCCCCGGCCAGGAGACGACCCGGGGGAGCGTTGTGAGGGCCACTGGGCAGGCCTGCACCGGCCCGCGGCGGACATGCCGCGGGAGCATCGTCAGGGCATCCAGCGGCGCCCGCCAGTAGCGCCACGGGCGGCGCGCGGCGGAGGTCGGATCGATCTTCAGCTCGACGAGCCGGCGGACACGCTCGAGGGTGTCGGCGAAAATCCGCTCGACGCGCTTTCGGGTGCCGTAGAGATTGACGAGGATCGGGAATGGGCAGCCGCGGGGATTGGTAAACAGCACCGCCGGGCCACCGGAGCGGTAGAGCCGGCGCTGGATCTCGGCGATCTCCAGGTGGGGGTCGACCGGCGCGTCGACAAGGACAGCCTCCCGCTCGGCACGGAGGGCATCGACGCAGCTGGCAAGTGAACGAAATCCCATCAGCGGCGTGTCCTCGGAAGCGTGCCGAACCGGATCGGGTACTGAGCCTCCCGAAGCCTCGTCCCCATCGTAGGCGGCCCCGGAAGGGGCGTCTGCCCGAGTGCAGCGCCCCGCCGCCGCCGCCGCTACAATCGGTCGGGCTTCCTCCACCTCCAAAATCCTTCGCCGAACTCCGGAGCCCCTTTCCCCGATGGTCAAGATTACTACCACCTACGAGGGGGGGCTGCGTTGCCGCGCCACCCACGGTCCCTCGGGCACGACGCTCGTCACCGACGCGCCGGTCGACAACCACGGCCGCGGTGAAAGCTTCTCCCCCACCGACCTCGTGGCCACCGCCCTGGGGGCCTGCATGATGACGATCATGGGGATCGCCGCCGACCGGCACGCGATCGATCTCAAGGGGATGACGGTGGAGACGACGAAGGAGATGACTTCGGCCCCGCCGCGTCGGATCGCGTCGCTCCGCACCACGCTCACGATCCCGCTCCCGGCCGACCACCCCCACCGCCAACTCCTCGAGCAGGCGGCGCACACCTGCCCGGTGCACAAGAGCATCCACCCGGAGATCGCGGCGCCGATCGAGTTTGTCTGGACGGGCGTGTCATGATTCAAGGCGGCGCATCGGCGGATGATGATTGGGGCATCGTCATCCAGGCACGGCTCGGATCGACGCGGCTCCCGCGCAAGATGCTCGCCGAGGTGGGCGGGGGGCGATCGCTCCTCGACACCATCCTCGGACGCCTCATTGAGCAGTTCGGGGCTTCGCGTCTCGTGCTGGCCACCACGATCGAAACGGCCGACGACGATCTCATCGAGGTTGCCGCCCGCAGTGACGTGGCCGTCCACCGAGGGAGCGTGGCCAACGTCCTGGAGAGATTTCTCGGGGCGGCGGATCTCCGTGGCTGGTCGAAGATCGTGAGAGTCTGTGCCGACAATCCGTTCCTCCTGCCCGGAGGGATCGCGCCGCTGGTTGAGGTCGGCCGCTCGTCGGGGGCCGATTACGTCGCTTACCGGTTCGGCGATGGCACCTGGTCGATCCTCTCCCACTGCGGGCTGTTCGCCGAGTACGTCACCTGCGACGCCCTCCGCGAGGTCGCCCGCGTGGCCGAGGCCCCGACGGCCTTCGAGCACGTGACGAACTACGTCTACACCCATCCGGAACGGTTCCGCACCGCCTCCATCCCGGTGCCGCTCGAGTCGGTCATCGCCACCTGGCGATTGACCGTCGACACGCAGGCCGATCTCGACGTCGTCCGGGCCGTGGCGTCCGGGGCGGGAGGGGTGGTTCCGACCACGATCGAGCAGATCGCCGCGATCATCGATCGGCATCCGGCGCTCGTCGAGTCGATGCGGGCATCGATCGAACGCAACGGGAAATGAAATGAGCATGACAATCCCGCCGATCGGCGCGCGGATGGTGGCCCGATGAGCCTCGATGCCCGGGCCCGGTCCCCCGAGTGTCTCGCTGCTGGCGAGCGCATGCACCGCTGGCTCCGTGATCTCTTTCCCGTCTGCCGGAGCCTCACTGGCCCGGGGGTACGGCAGACACTCGACTACCTCGGTGAGCGGTTGCCGGGGCTCACGAGGCACTCCATCGAGAGCGGCACGAAAGTCTTCGACTGGGTCGTGCCGCCGGAATGGGCGATCCGCTCGGCGACGCTCCTGGGGCCCGACGGAACGGTGATCGCCGACCTCCGCGATCACACCCTCCATGTGATGGGATATTCGCAGCCCGTTGACGTCGAGCTCGATCTCGAGGAGCTCCAGCCCCATCTCCATTCGCTCCCCGAGCAGCCCGATGCGATCCCGTTTGTCACTTCGTACTACCGCGAATCGTGGGGGTTCTGCCTCACGCATCGGCAGCGATCGGCCCTGCCGCCGGGCCGATACCGGGCGCGGATCGACAGCACGCTCGGGCCAGGCAGACTTGACTACGCCGATCTGGTGATTCCCGGCGAGAGCGCCGACGAGGTGCTCCTCTCGACCTACGTCTGCCATCCCTCGATGGCCAACAACGAGCTTTCTGGGCCGGTGCTCGCCACGGCGCTCGGGCAGTGGCTGGCGGGACGTCCGTCACGGAGGCTCACCTACCGGCTCGTCTTCGTGCCGGAGACGATCGGTTCGATCGTCTACCTTTCCCGGCATCTGGAACACCTCCGTAGGCGGCTGTTGGCCGGGTTCGTGCTCACCTGTGTCGGGGATGAACGGGCCGTCTCGATGGTCGAGTCGCCCTATGGTGACACGCTTGCGGATCGGGTCGCCCGGCATGTGCTCGGTCGTCTCGCCCCCGGCTTCATCGCCTATCCGTTCACCGAGCGTGGCTCGGACGAGCGGCAGTATTGCTCGCCGGGCGTGCGGCTCCCGGTCTGCTCGGTGATGCGTTCGAAGCACAGCACCTACCCGGAATACCACACGAGCCTCGACGACGATCGGCTTGTCACGCCCGTCGGTCTGGCCGGCAGCTATGCCATCTACCGGTCGATCATCGAGGCCCTCGAATGCAACTGCCTCCCGAATACCACGCAGCCCTGCGAGCCGCAGCTGGGGCCGCGTGGGCTCTACCCCGTCACGAGCGTGAAAGGGTCGACGGCCACGGTGCGGCTCCAATCGAACATCCTCGCCTACTGCGATGGAACGAACGATCTTCTCGCCATCGCCGACCGGCTCGGCGCCGATGTTGTCGAGTGCCGGGCGATCGTCGACCGCCTTCTCGCCGCCGGCGTGCTCCGATTGGAGACCGGCCTCGAGCCGTAAGAGGAGCGCAATCCGGCGGAAGGGGGGCTGCGGCGTTCTGGTCCGCCCTATAATGGAGGCCGTCAGATGTGACGTTCGGTCAGCTTCCTGCCAGAGTCTTCATGCATACCTATATCATCGGTGAGATCGGTCAAAACCACAACGGATCGGTCGATCTCGCCAAACTGCTCATCGAGATGCTGGCCAGGCCGATTGTCGAGGATGACTTCCGACTCGATCTGCCGCGGCTCGATGCGGTGAAGTTCACCAAGCGCGATCTCGCCCATGAGTTGAGCCGTTCTGAGATGGCGCGGCCCTACGTTTCGTCCCACTCCTTCGGGGCGACCTACGGCGAGCACCGTGCCCGGTTAGAGTTGTCCGACGAGCAGCATTTCGAGCTTTACGGCTACGCGAAGTCGTTTGGGTTCGACTTTGTCGAGACGCTCTGTGCCATCGGTTGTCTCTCGATCCTCGACCACTTCACCCCAGACAAACTTAAGGTCGCCAGTCGGGATCTCACGAATCTACCGCTCCTCGCAGCACTCGCCGACACGCGGATCCCGATCATCCTCTCGACCGGGATGGCCGATCGCGCCGATCTCGACGCCGCCCTCGAGGTGATCACGAAGCGGCATGAACGGATCACGATCCTCCACTGCGTGAGCGAGTATCCGACCCACCCGGACAACACGAACCTGCTCACGGTCCGGTATCTGCAGAGGGAGTTTCCCGGGTACGAGATCGGTTATTCTGATCATACAATCGGGATTTCCGCCCCGGTCGCTGCGGTGGCACTCGGCGCCAGGGTCATCGAGAAGCATGTCACGCTCGACCGGCGGATGAAGGGCACCGATCAGGCCGGATCGCTCGGGCCGGACGGTGTTTCCCGCATGGTGCGCGATATCCGCCTGATGGAGCGATCGATGGGGAGGGAAGCCCTGTTTATCGATCCAGCCGTTACCGCCGCGAAGCACAAGCTCGAGCGATCCGTGGCTGCTAAAGTGGACATCGAGGAGGGGGGGATCGTCCGCGAGGAGGATCTCCATCTGCTCTCGCCCGGCAGTGGGCTGCGCTGGTCGCAGCGGGGGCTCGTCGTCGGTGGCCGTGCGCTGCGGCGACTCCTGGCCGGCGAGCTTGTCCAGGCCGAGGATGTGTCGGCAGCCGCTCCCGCGGAGGGCCGGTAATGGCGTTTGTCTTTCCGAGGCCGGGGGTGGCGGGGGCCGACGGTGGCCAACTGACGATCCGCTTGGTGTTCACCGACATTGACGGGGTGTGGACCGATGGCGGCATGTATTACGACAATATCGACAGCCCATCCGGCGAATTGAAGCGATTCCACACCTACGACAGCGCGGGGGTGAAGTACTGTCGGCTTGCTGGGGTTCCGGTCGTGGTGATCACGGGGGAGTCGACCGAGATCGTGGCCCGACGTTGCCGCAAGCTGGGCATCGACCGTCTCTATCAGGGGGTGGGCGACAAGCTGACCGAGGCAACCCGGCTGTCTGCGGAATACGGCATTCCTCTGGCCGAGTGTGCCTATGTGGGGGATGACGTACCAGACATCCCGCTCCTCGAGGCGGTGGGATATTCGGCCGCTCCGGCCAACGCGCCGGCGTATGTGGCGGCCCACGCGATGAGGGTTCTCCAGACGGCGGGGGGGAACGGTGCATTCCGGGAGTTTGTTGAGGGAATGCTGCCGCAGCACCGCCGGGACGAGCTCCTTTCGCTCTGGCTGGCATCCTTACGAACGCCGGCCCACTGACACCCTCGGGATTGTCCGTCGGCGTCCCCTACGGAGAGGCCTTCGCCGTGCATCGTCGCGGCATGGGCGGATGGCTGAGGAAACGACGGAGTGCCGCGATGACGACTTTTTCGCAGATTAAAGAACACTTCTACGGTCGGTTCCCCGACCTGACGGTATTCGATTGCCGTCCTGATCTCAACGTTGTCAAGTGCGCGCTGGAGGCGGTGCAATTCATCGCCCAGGGGTTCAAGTTCCCCCATGACTCCCATCTCGTCTGGAGCCCTGCCTTCTATGTGGCGCGGGGGGTGTTGTCGGCACTTTGGAGGCCCAGCGCACCTGTTCCCCGCGAGGTGCGCGATCGGAGCGTGATGTTCGCCGTCGATACCTCGAGGGCGACGACCGTCGATGGCGTCGTCGTCTCCACTTCCTTCCATCGGCTTGCCATGGCGATCCCGGCCGCGAAGCGGATCGTCGTAACGAACAATCGAGCGTGGTTCACAGGGTGGGGAGATTACGAGGTCGCGGATCATCGGCGGAGCTTCCCCGGCCCCGAGATGATCGCGCTGAAACGGGATCTTCTTGACGTCCATCGTCGTATCGCCGCGACCGGACTGTTGAGCCAACCGGAGGGGATGGCGTTCCAGCACGCCCTGGCCCGATTGCATGCGGGGTACGGCGGGTGGATATCAGCGCTCCGCGCCGCCCGCCCGCGGACGCTTGGTCTCTTGTGCCATTACCACAAGGAGGGATTGATCTACGCGGCGCGCTCCTGCGGCGTCCGTGTCGTCGAGTTCCAGCACGGGCTGATTGACCGCAACGACATCTTCTACTGCATGCCGTCCGCCGTGCGTGACGTGCGGGAAAGGGCGCTGTTCCCAGACACCATGCTGACCTACGGCCCTTACTGGTCGGGGATCCTCCGCGAAGGCCACGAGTTCGCGGCCACGTCAATCGACGAGATCGGCTATTACCTCCAGCCCGATTCCTCGATCGACGAGGAGACGAGGGCTTTCTGCACTGGCGCGGCCACCGTGATGGTGGCCACGCAACCGAGGACCGCCGATGCGTGCCGGGCCTACATCGCCTTCCTCATCGAACGGCACCGTGGAGACGATGGTGTCCGCATCCTGATCCGCTCCCACCCCGCCGAAGGACCGCGCGATTACGAGCGATTTGCCGCCGAGCCGAATGTTCGGATCGCCAATCGCGGTGGGATCGACCGGTTGCTGCCGCTGGTGCGGGCGGTCGTCTCCGTCTATTCGACGGTGCTCTTCGATGCCATCCGCTATGGCATCCCCTCCTACTCGCTCCATGATCCGGCCTACGCCGACTACATCGGATCGATTTCGGCGACCCATGCCATCCGCTTCATCGACGCCCGCCAATCGCCGTTCGACAGCACGCCCGTCGTGCCCGAAGATCCGGGGCGGTTCTATCTCGACTTCCGCCCCGACGTTCTCCAGCGGCACCTCCTTGCCTCCGGATGAGTCGACGTCCCCTTCCCAGGTCCGCGAGGAGCCCCATGGCCGACCTCTTCTCCGCCTCGAGAGCCGCCAACGTCGCCCGGGCCGCACCGTTGGCCGCCCGGATGCGGCCGCGGCGGCTCGCCGACTACGTGGGGCAGGAGCATGTCATCGGGCCCGGTCGGCTCCTGCGGCGGCTCGTCGAATCCGACCGGATCGGGTCGGTGATCCTCCACGGTCCGCCGGGGGTGGGGAAGACGACGCTCGCCGAGATCATTGCCCGTGAGACGCGGCGTCGGTTTGTCGAGCTCTCCGCCACGGCGTCGGGGGTGAAGGAGGTCCGCGAGGTCCTCGACGCCGCCCGCCGCCGCCTCGAGGACGACGACCAGCGGACGTGCCTGTTCGTCGACGAGATCCATCGCTTCAACAAGGCCCAGCAGGATGTCCTCCTCCCCGATGTCGAGCAGGGAACGATCGCGCTCATCGGCGCGACGACGCAGAATCCGTCGTTCGCGCTCACCAGCGCCCTCGTCAGCCGCAGCCGCCTCTTCGCTCTCGAGCCCCTCTCCCCCGCGGACGTCGCCGCGGTCCTCCGTCGGGCCGTTGCCGACCGTGAGCACGGGCTCGGGGCGGAGCAGGTCTCGATCGACGACGATGCCCTGATGTTCCTCGTCGAGTCGTCCGACGGCGATGCCCGCCGGGCGCTGGGGGCGCTCGAGATCGGGGTCCTCTCCGAGACGCGCCGTCCCCTCGTTTTCAACGTCGACCTGGCCCGCGAGAGTGTCCAGCGCAAGGCGCTTGTCTACGATGCCGGCGACACCCATTACGACTGTGCCAGCGCCCTCATCAAGAGCATCCGCGGTAGCGATCCCGACGCCGGTCTCTACTGGCTCGCGCGGATGCTCGAGGGGGGGGAGGATGTCCGCTTCCTTACCCGCCGTCTGGTGATCCTCGCCAGCGAGGATGTCGGCAATGCCGACCCGCGGGCACTCATGGTGGCGGTGGCAGCGATGCAGGCGACCGAGTTCGTCGGCCTCCCCGAGTGCCAACTCCCCCTGTCGCAGGCCGTCACTTACCTGGCGCTGGCTCCCAAGAGCAACGCCTGCACGACGGCGATCGCGGCGGCCCGTCGTGATGTTCGCGAACGGGGCGTGATCCCGGTCCCCCGGCATCTTCAAGACCGTCATTCGGCGGCGGCGAAGGCCTTCGGCCGCGGGGAGGGATACCGCTATGCCCACGACCATCCCGACGGCATCGCTGCCCAGGATTATCTCGGGGTCGAGAAACGGTATTACGAGCCGACCGACCGGGGGGAGGAGCGCGATCTCGCCCTTCGGCTCGAGGAGATCCGCCGCCGGCTCGCCGGGGGGTGACGGACGAAGGCCGGGGACGATCCGTCGGGCCGTCGATCGACCTCTCGGGCGGTGGGGTGAGGCTTCCCTGTGAAGCGTGTCGGCAGCGAAGTACCATTGAGGCCCGACAGAGATCAGGTCGGATGCCCGGGGGACGATGGGAAGGAATCGATCGCGATGACAGACCCGGAGCCGAAGGAACCAGATGCCGCGACCCCACCTGCGGATGCGGAAGGGCCGCCAGCGGCTGCCGCGGGGCCGGCGGATGACCGGAGTGCTGCGGGGCTGCGCCGCAGTGCCTTCCGCGCCTCCCTCGTCCTCGGCCTCTACACCGTCGTTGCCCTCGGGCTGCTCGTCTGGTCGCTGCAGCGGGGACGCTTCTCCGATGCCGTGCTCCTCCTCGTGGCGATGCTCGTGGCCCTGCCGCCGATCGTCAGTTACCGCACCCAGGTGCTCCGGCGGCTGCGGGTGATCACCTCCGGCGGAGACACGGGGGACAGGACGCCGACGGAAAGTGTCACCGGGGAAGAAATCGACTCTAGCGCCCAGGGCGGGGCTCCCTCGTCACCTTCCGCGGAAGCCTGATCACCCCCATGTCGAACAGCGCCTCCGATGGTCCGCTCGCCCGGCCCGATGATGCCGAGGGAGCCGTTGCCGCTTCCCCCCGCTTCGAGGCCTTCGCGTGGGTGCTCCTCGACTGGGCAGCGAGCGCTTTCTCGACGATCTCGATCACGCTCCTGGTCGCCTACATCGAGAAGGTGGTTTTCGCCGGTGAGCCGTGGGGGGTGCCGGGGGGCGTGGTGTGGGCCTGGACGCTGGCCGTGGCGATGCTCGTGACGGCGCTGGCCGCTCCGTGGGTGGCGGCCTGGGCCGATCGGACGCACGGCCACCACCGCGCCCTTATGACGAGCATCGTCGCCGGTGGTGCGGCCTCATTCCTCCTGGCGGCCCTCGCCCCGTCGGCGCGTGTCCTGATCGTCGTGGCCGTCGTCGTCGCCGCCGTTGGGTTCGACATGGCGGCGATCTTCACCGGGAGTCTGCTCCCGCGGATCGCCCGGGGGGCGCAGGCCGACCGGCTCTCGGCCATCGGTTATGCCGCCGGCTATGCGGGGGGGGCGGTAGCCCTGATCCTCGCCACCCGGGTGTTCGCGGCCCGGGCGTCGCTGGGGCTGACCGACGCAGGGGCGCTCCGCACGGCGTTTGTGATCATGGGAGGATGGTGGATTGTGTTCTCCATTCCGTCCTTCTGGATGCGCTTCGGCGCCGGTCACAGCAGCGCCCACGCGGCGACCTCGTCCGGCGAACTGACCAGCTTCGCCCGGGCGCTGCTCCGTGGTGACGAGGGCTACGGGCGCCTCGGCAGCGTCCTCGGCGGCGCGATGCTCATTCTCGGCGCGATGCAGACGGCGGTCAGCCAATTCTCCTCGGTCGCCCTCGAGGAGTTTCATCTCGATCCGCCGGCGCTCGTCGGCCTCGTGCTTCTCGTCCAGTGCGTCGCCCTCCCCGGGGCGCTGGCCGTCGGATGGCTGTCGACTCGATTCGGCCGTTGGCCGATGCTGTCGCTCTCCCTCGTCGGCTGGGGGATCGTGCTCGGGTCGGCGGGGTTCGTGACGACCCGTCCGCAGCTCACGGCGATGGCCGTCCTCCTGGCGCTGGTGCTCGGCGGGGCCGCGAGCGTGATCCGGGCAGCCGTGGCGGTGCTCGCACCGGCGGGTCGCTACGGCGCCACCTTCGGCCTGCTCAACGTCGGCTCGAAGCTCGCCGGATTCGTCGCCAGCCTCGTGTTCGGCGCCGTCTACGCGATCACCGGGCACCCCCGCGCAGGCCTCGCCGCGCTCCTGGTCCAGCTGATCCTCGGGTGGTGGCTCCTGTCGCGGGCCGGCGCCGGGGCGATGGAGGAGGGAAAGGACGACCGATGCGGGGCGTGATCCAGCGGGTGAACGCGGCGGAGGTGATGATCGACGGGCGGACGGTCGGCCGGATCGGGCCCGGGCTCCTCGTGCTTGTCGGCGTCGAGGAGGGGGATACCTTGGCCGATGCCGACTGGGTGGCGGAGAAGACCGCGCGGATGCGGATCTTCGCCGACGAGGCGGGAAAGATGAACCGGAGCGTCGTCGACATCGACGGCGGCCTGCTCGTGGTCAGCCAGTTCACGCTCCATGCGGCCACGCAGAAGGGGAATCGCCCCAGCTTTCTCCGGGCGGCACGGCCGGAGGAGGCGGTGCCGCTCTACGAACGCTTCCTCGCCGCTCTTGAGCGCGAGGCCGGCCGGCCGGTTGCCCGCGGGGTGTTCGCCGCCGACATGGAGGTGAGCCTCGTCAATGACGGTCCGGTGACGATCCTCCTCGATTCCCGACGGCGGGAGTGAGTCGCGACGGCGGGCGGATCGCCGTGGAAAACCGGCTCTTGCCGGGGGGCAGTGGACCAGCGTGATTTTCTGTTAGAATGTTCCTTCCGACGGGTATCGTGGTGGCTATAGCTCAGTTGGTTAGAGCACTAGATTGTGATTCTAGGGGTCGCGGGTTCGAGTCCCGTTAGCCACCCTTGTTTTTCCCGGGCATCTCGCCCGGATCTTCTGCCAGGGGCGGGGCTTGCGT
The DNA here is from genome assembly GCA_945865325.1 of Candidatus Kuenenia stuttgartensis. Lineage (GTDB taxonomy): Bacteria > Planctomycetota > Planctomycetia > Pirellulales > UBA1268 > QWOP01. The sequence continues at coordinate 7,259 of CAMBFA010000020.1, read as the reverse complement.
CGACGACGACGCAGTCGCCCCGACCGGGCGTTGGATCGCTCGATCCATTTCCCCGCGTCGTTTCCGGCTCATCCCGAGACGGCCCACGCATGGATCATCCAGGCCGCCAGCATTGCCCGCGCCGTCCAAGCAGCGGTGCGGATCCGGGTGGAGCGCACGAGCCGGTGGACGGTGTCCAGCGGAGCGTCTCCGCTGCGCAGCGACTCGTGGAGGGGCACCTGCACCAGCGCCGTTGAGAGGATGACGATGACGATCAGGACCAGACCTAAAATCGTCGCACCACGGCCGACGGCGGCCGGGGGTAAAAACGCCAGCCACGCCGCCGAGGCAGCCTCAACGACCATCGGAATCAGGACGATGGGGCGGGTGCGACGGAGATTCTCGGTGTGGTAGTCCCGCGCCGCGGCAGGGGACATGCCGGTAAAACCCGGGGTCTCGCTGCCGTGCGACTGGAGGAGGGCGAAGAGCGGATAGTGAACGATCTGGACGAACCAGGCGATTGTCGCCATGGCGGTGCTCGCCATGATCTGGGCTATCAGGATCCACAGCGTGGTCATCGTGCCACGGCTTCGGAAGGTGAACCGATCGTGCCCGGGGATCCCGGCCTTGTCCCAGGGGCAGACTTGCTGTGATGGCACCGCCAGGCATGCACCAGGATGAGCGCGAAGGGAATCCACCAGATGAGATCGTTGGTGGGAATCGTGATCCCGAATCCGGCCGGCACTTCCCCGCGGAAGACGCCGTCGGCGTAGCCGATTGGTCCGAAGATCTTGCCAAGAAAACCGACGAGCACGATCGGCCAGTGCCGCACCGGGTCGGCGGCGGCGGCAAGATAGCCCACGCCGTACACGCCGACGATCATCCCGACACACTGCCAGATGAACGGGTAGTTGGGCGGTTCGATGGAGGCTAGGTCGAAGAGCCACATCGGCCGGAGCACGGTGAGGGCACCCCAGAGAAGATTGTAGATGCCGGCGGCGATCAGCCATTTCCTCATCCACGGGGGCGTCGCAGTGACCAGGGACGGGGGCATGGCGTTGACTTCGCTGGGGGTACGATCGGGACCACGTCCCCATAAAACCGAAGATTGACCGCCGATGTAACGGTCTGCGAGGGCTGTGCTTGACGGCTGCGTTGACGGGCCCGTATCTACCAAATCATGATCTGGCATCTGCCCGGATCAGCTCGGTTTTTCCCCCTCCCTCCATGCCCCGCCCGAGGTTTGCTACCGATGGTCGACTTCCTCGGAATCGGTGTCCAGAAGGGGGGGACGACCTGGCTCTACCACCAGCTCTCCCGCCACCCGCAGATCGCCTTCCCCGGCGGGAAGGAGGTCCACTTCTGGGACCGGGCCGATGCCCGGCTCGTCGATCAATGGCTCAAGCTCCTCGAGCCCCCTGCGAGGACCAGCGCCGCCGGCCAGCCGATCCGCTCCGGTGAGATCACCCCCGCCTATGCCTCGCTCCCGTCGGAATCGATCCGCGCGCTCCATGCCGCCTGCCCCGACATCCGGCTGTTCATCACCTTTCGCAACCCGCTCGAACGGGCCTGGTCGGCAGCGCTGATGGCGCTGGTGCGTGCCCAGATGCTCGACGCCGAGGTGTCGGATCAATGGTTCATCGATCACTTCCAGTCGGCCGGATCCCGCCGCGCCGGTGATTATGCGGCGATCATGGAACGCTGGCTCGCCGTCTTTCCCGAGGAGCAACTCCTCCCGCTCATCCGCGACGACATCGAAGCCTGTCCGGTCGGCACGCTCGAGGCCCTGGCTGACCACCTCGACATCGATGCCAACGGCTTCGCCGGGCTCACGGCCACCGAGCTTGCCGAGCGCGTCGTGCCGTTGCTCACGGCCGATCAGGCCCTCAAACAGCAGCAGGATCTTCCCCCGCGGCCTACGCTCGTGCCGCTGCTTCAGGAGATGTATGCCCCCGAGGTGGCCCGGATCGCCAAGCTCCTGGGGCGCGACCTGAAGCGCTGGGTGGACGGATTCGGCACCCCCGCCGCCCACCGGCCGCAGGCCCGGCACGAGATCCGCATCGGGCTCCACGGCGCCATGGCGGTCGACAAATGGCTTGCCGAAGGGGGCGCGGCGGCGCCTCCGCCGGCCCCTCCTTCCTCACCGGAAGGCCCCGGAGCCGCGCGCGGATGACGCCCCCCGGGCTGTCGGTGATCGTGGTTTTCCGCGACATGGCCCGCGAGGCGCCGCGGACGCTCTTCACCCTCTCGGAGGCCTACCAGCGCGGGGTCGATCCCAGCGCGTACGAGGTGATCGCCGTCGACGCCGGCTCGGCGGTGCCTCTCGACGCGGCGCTCGTCGCGGCGCTGGTTGAAGCCGGAGGTCCGCGGTTCACGCTCCTCCGCACGCCGCCATCCCCATCCCCTAGTGCGGCGATCAACGAGGCTGTCCGCCGCTCCACCGGCGCGGCGGTGATGGTGTGCATCGACGGCGCCCGGATGCTGACGCCCGGCGTCGTGCGATTCACGCTCGATGCCTTCCAGGCCTGGAACGATCCGCTGGTCGCCACGCTCGCTTGGCACCTCGGCCCCAAGATCCAGAACGAATCGATGCTCGAAGGCTACGATCAGGCCGTGGAGGACCGGCTCCTCGGATCGGTAGATTGGCGCCGCGATGGCTATGAACTGTTCCGGATTGCCGCCTTCGCCGGCTCGAGTCGGCGCGGATGGTTTCTTCCCCTCTCCGAGAGCAACGGCGTGGCGGTCCGCCGGGAGACGTTCGATCGGCTCGGAGGCTTCGATGAAGGGTTTCAGACCGCCGGCGGGGGACTGGTGAATCTCGACTTTCATCGCCGGGCCTGCGCGCGAGCCAGTGAGGTTGTCCATCTCCTCGGCGAGGGGACGTTTCACCAGTTTCATGGCGGCGTGGCGACCAACGTCCCCGCGGCCCGCCATCCCTTCCCGATCTTCCACGAGGAATACGTGCGCCTCCGGGGCGAATCGTTCGCCCCACCGACGGCGCTGCCGCTGCTCCTCGGCGGGATGCCGCCGCAGGCCCTGCCGTTCCTCGAGCGGTCGCTCGCCGAGCTCCGCCTCGCAAGCGGCGCGTGAGGCGTCGCGGGGAATCGCATCATGGATCGACGCGCCATCCTCGTCCTCGGCATGCACCGCAGCGGCACTTCGGCGCTGACGAGGATCATCGGCCATCTCGGCGCGAGCCTCCCCCTCGACCCGATGCCCGAGACGGCCGACAATCCGTGCGGCTATTGGGAATCCCGATCGATCGCCCGCTTCAACAACCGGCTCCTCGAATCGGCCGGAACCCGCTGGAACGATGATGCCCCGTTGCCGGACGCATGGTTTGCCGATCCGGCCCGGGCGGCCGACGAGAATGAAGCGGCGACGCTCCTTGCCACGGCATTCGGCGACGCAAAGCTCTTGGTCCTCAAGGATCCACGCGTCTGCCGCCTCCTCCCGTTGTGGCGCAACGTTCTGGCCCGCGGGGGGATCGAGCCGTGTGCTGTGGTGGCGCTGCGCGATCCCCTGGAGGTGGCCCGCTCGCTCCAGGCCCGCCTCGGGGATGCGGCATTCCGGCCGGCCGCGGTGGCCGCCCCGGAGCGCGGCCTCCTGCTCTGGCTGCGCTACGTCCTCGACGCCGAGGCCCGGTCGCGCGACATGCCCCGCACCGTGATCGATTATTCCGCGCTTGTCGCCGACTGGCGCACGGCGGTGCGCGGGGTCGTCGACCTCGTGCCGTTGCCGACGATCACGGTCGAGGCGGCCACCGCAATCGACGGCTTCCTGTCGCCGGGCCTGCGCCGGCAGCGTGGCCCGGCCCCGGACGAAAGCGGCGCGACGGGCGGGATGGCAGGCGTGGAGGCTCTCCGGAGCGTCGGCGAGGCGGTGGCGCAGGCTGTGGGCAGCGGTATCGAACAGTCAGCGGCGCAGCGCCGGCTCGACGCCCTCGCCCGCTCCTTCGATCGGCTTTCCACCACGTATGCGCCTCTCCGGCAGGGGCCCGCTGCGACCACCCTCCGCGATCCCTGGGCTGGCGTGATCCTCGCGGAGCTCGCCAGCCTGCCGCCGACGGTCGCGCCGCAACCGCCCCGCCGCCGTGTGCTCTTCCTCTCGGGGGCCCCGCAGAGTGCGGGGCATGTCTACCGGGTCGAGCATGCCGTCGCAGCCCTCGCCGCCGAGGGATGGCAGGCGTCCTGGTTGCCGATCGACGACGCCGGCGTGCCGGCGGCGGTCGGCGGGGCCGATCTGGTCACGGCCTTCCGGGCCCCGTGGGGCAAGTCGCTCGCGGCCGTGCGCGAGCGCTGCACGACGCGAGGGATCCCGCTCGTCCACGACATCGACGATCTCGTCTTCGATCCGGCCGTGATCGCTTCCGGTCAGATCGCGTTCATCGACCGGCTGCCGGAGGAGCGCCGGCAGTCATGGCTCACCGCCTCCGCACTCCACCGCCGAGCGATCGCCGAGAGCGACGCCTGTGTCGTGACGACGGCGAGCCTGGCGACGGCCGCCGCCGTGGTCGTGCCTCGGGTCTACGTTCTTCGCAACGGGCTTTCCGCCGCGATGCTCGCCGCGGCTTTCGAGGCGCGCGGGAATCCGAAGCCCTCGGCCGGCGACGGCCGGCTCCGCGTCGGCTTTGCCAGCGGCACGCCGACGCACCACCGTGACTTCGCCACGATCGCCCCGGCGCTGGCCGACCTCCTCGCCCAGCGGCCCGACGTCGATCTGGTCATCGTTGGCCATTACGACATGGCGGCCGTGCCCGAACTCGCGCCCCACGGAGCGCGGATCGAGCTCCGCCCGGCGGTGTCGCTGGTGGAGCTCCATGCCGAGGTCGCCCGCTTCGACATCAACCTCGCGCCGCTCGAAACGGACAATCCGTTCTGCGAGGCGAAGAGCCCGATCCGCTGCACGACCGCGGCGCTGGTCGGCGTACCGAGCGTTGTCGCGGCCACGGCCCCCCTCGTGGCTGCCGTCGTCGACGGGGAGACCGGCTGGGTGGCCCGCTCGACGGAGGATTGGACGACGATGATCACCCGGCTCCTCGACGAGCCGGCACGCCGCACGGCGCTGGGGGAGGCGGCGCGGGTCGACGCGATCGCCCGCTTCGGCCCCGCTGCAATCCGCCAGCTCGCGGGGCTCGTCTACGCCACGATCCTTGCCGATCATGGCGCGGTGAGGGGGGACGACCGTTGACGCTGCCGGCGCCGTGGTGATATCCCCCAGGGGATGATCACGATTCGACCGGGCTCTCTCCCACTCTGTCGGGATCCCGACCGGTGAAAAGCCTTCAGGCGGCACGGCGCGACGGGGCGGCGACCCGCACCGGCTGGCGGGGGCTTGAGTGTCCGGGGCGGAAGAGCGTCAATTCGAGGATCTTTGCCAGACTTGCCTGGCTTCCCACGACGGATGAACCGTCGGGGAGCGTGATCCGGAGGGCAGCGGATGGACGGGCCGCTTTCTCGGTGGCCATGCGGTCTCCTTCACGGGGTGCGTGCTCGAGGTGTGGGGCTGGCGGCGGGCACGATGGCTGCCGCCGCCTTCGCTGACACGTGGAGGTATCGGCAGGATGGCGGGGGCGGGGCAAATCCGATTCCGCCGCCTGGAACAGTTTTTCCAGCCCGACCGGCCGGTGCGGTGCCCACCCCGGAATCGGGCCGGTCGCCGAAGTACGATCTCGATAGAACATCATCAAGCGAGGGGGCCCTCGGGCCGCGGCGGGCATGAACACGATGAGCCGATTAGGGAGGGCGGTGCTCGGGGCGCTCGGAGGGATGCTGCTGTTTCTCTTCGCGATCGGCGGGATCACGGGCCTCATGCTCGCCAATGAGCGTGCCATGCTCGCAGCACAGGAGCGGCGCTTCCGCTCCTATCTCCTCGCCGACGAGCTCCGGCAGAGCTCCGACGACCTCACGAGGCTGGCGCGGACGTATGTCGTCAGCGGGGAGCCACGCTTCCGTGACCAGTACGAGGCGGTTCTCGGGATCCGCAATGGTCAGCGACCGCGTCCGCTCGCGCCGGATCGCATCTATTGGGACTTCATGGCTGTCAGCGACGAGAAGCCGCGCCCCGACGGTGCGGCGGTCCCGCTCCAGGATCTGATGCGGGCCGAGGGGTTCACGGCGGATGAGTTCACCCTGCTCCGAGAGTCGCAGGCCAATTCAGACGGGCTTGTGAAACTGGAGACCGAAGCGATGAGCGCGGTCGCTTCCGCGGGGGCCCAGGGCTCTCCTGCCGTGGAGGGCGGCCCACTGCCGGTCGCGCGGATGCACGGCGCCGAGTACCATCGCGAGAAGGCGCGGATCATGGCGCCGATCGATCGGTTCTACGAGCTCGTCGAGCAGCGCACCGCCGAGGGTGTCAAGCGCCATGTCGACCGCTCCCGGATTCTATTCCGCTTCCTCGTCGGGCTGATCGGTCTGGCGGTGGCCGCGTTGGTGGCGATGGGCGCGGCGATCTTCCGGGCCGTGATCGGCCCGGTGCACGGAGTGGCCGAGGTTCTCGCTCTGGCCAGCCACGGTCTCGAGGGGGTGTCGACGGAACTGGCCGATGCCAGCCACGAGCTCGCCCAGCGATCATCGGAGCAGGCCGCATCGCTCGAGGAGACCGCCGCGACAGTCAACCAGGTGGCGGCGTCATGCCGGGAAACAGCGGCGGGGGCGCGGCGGGCCGACGGGCTCGCCGACGAGGCCCGCGCGGCGGTCGCCGAGGCGGGAGGGGCAATCGACTCGCTCTCGGCGTCGATCACCGCCATCGCGACAACGGCCCTGTCGACCTCGAAGATCGTCAAGTCGATCGACGAGATTGCGTTCCAGACGAATCTCCTCGCCCTGAACGCCGCCGTCGAGGCAGCGCGGGCCGGGAGCGCCGGGGACGGGTTTGCGGTGGTCTCGACCGAGGTGAGGAATCTGGCGACGCGGGCCGCCGCCGCCGCCCGCGAAACCGCGAGCCGGATCGAGGAGGTCATCGAATCGGTGCGGGAAGGGGAGCGTCTCGCCGGGCGGACGAGGAGTTTTTCCGGTCGGGCGGCGGACAAAGTCGGCGACATCGCCAGCGAGGTCGGGCGGATCGTGATTGCCGCCGAAGAGCAGGCCCGGGCCGTCGAGCAGGTCAACGTCACCGTGATGGAAATGGACAGGATCGTCCAGGAGAACGCCGCGGGGGCGGAACGCTCGGCTCATGCAGCCGAGGAGGTCAGGCTCCGGGCGGAGGATGTCGAGGGCACGGTGGCGGGGCTCGTTCGGCTTGTTGGTACCGGCGCCCGACGTTGACCTTCCCCAGCCGGC
>CAMBFA010000019.1 GCA_945865325.1 Candidatus Kuenenia stuttgartensis | reverse complement strand
CCGGGCCGTGCTCGCGGCCGCCTCGGCGTTAACAGCAGCGCGGGAATCGCGGGCCGCGGAGGGAATGCCTCCTGGTCGGGGCGGGTCTTCCGTCGCGCCCGCACGGGGCTTTCCATCGCCACTGACAGCGGCCGAAGGGCGGCTTGCCGACCTGTTGACAGGGGCTTCGGCGCATCATCGCCACGATCTCGCTCTCGCCGCGGGGACGTCGGAGACGGGAAAAGGCCTGGGGATCCGCGAGACGGCGCTTTCAGGCCCGGGGCGGGCCGGCCCGGCTGTCGGTCTTCCGGGTGCGGAGTCGCTGCTTACGCTCTGGGGGCGGTTGCTCTCCACCGCCGGGGGCAACGACGCTCCAGGCGGGAGTTCCACGCCCTGGACCGGCACCGACGGCGCGGCCTGGTCGAGGGTTCGCCCCGGAGCTTCCCGGTCGGCGAGCATGCCGCTGATGATCCTGGCCCGTGATCTCGTGACCGGATCGCTCCCCGCCGACGTGATCGAGATCGACGAGGTCTCGTGGCTGGCTTGGGCAGCGCGGGGGCCAATGGCGGCCGATCCATTCGCCCAGGGGGCGATCTGGGGGGAGCGGCTGCGCGGAGGGGATGTCCCGATGCCAGCACGCCCTGGGGCCCCGCCGCTGACGGCCGAAGGGGGGGATCTCCTCGGCGTCGTCCGCCTCGCAGCGGACCAAGCGCACCTGTCGATGGCCTTCCAGGACGCACTCGGCGAGGCCCGCCTCGAGGCGATCCGCGAGTTGGCCTACGGCGCGGGGCACGAAATCAACAATCCGCTGGCCAACATCGCCACCCGGGCGCAGACGCTCCTGCTCGACGAACGCGATCCCGAGCGCCGCCGGCGTCTGGCGACGATCGTCGATCAGGCGTTCCGGGCCCGTGATCTCATCGGTGGGCTGATGCTCTTCGCCCGGCCCCCCCGCCCCCACCGTGGGCACACCGATGTCGATCGAATGGTGAGCGCTGTTGTCGATTTCCTCGCCCCGCTGGCGGCTCAACGGGGAGCCCGCCTCGATTATGGGCCGTCACCGGAGCCACTGGCGGTGTCGGTTGATCGCTCCCAGGTTGAGGAATCGCTCCGCGCCGTCGTCGGCAACGCCCTCGAGGCGGTCGGTGATGGCGGGCAGGTGACCGTGACCGTGTCGGCCGGTCGACATCCGGGGGCGTGTGAGCTGATGGTTGCCGATGATGGCCCCGGGATGGACTCGGCCACGCTGCGCCGCGTCTTCGACCCATTCTTCAGCGGCCGCGAGGCTGGCCGCGGTGCCGGCCTAGGCCTCTCCAAGGCGTGGCGTTTTCTCGAGGCCAACGGGGGCACGATCGAGATCGAGAGCCGGGCCGGTCGGGGGACCCGCGTGCTGATCTCGCTTCCCCTGCCGGGGCGACCGGGAACCGCCCCCTCCGCTGCCTCGGAAGCGGTGCCTGAAGAACAAGCGGTAGGAAATCCTTGCGCATCCAGCGCATCTTCACCAAACCCCTCGGGCGTGGCCGGCAAAGTCGCCGCAGAGCCCTCGGCGTGATCGCCCCCTCGGGTGGAACCCTCAACGGAGGAAATTGGCCGATGCAGCTTGGCCATCTCCGGGTAGCGGACCTTGTGGGACTCCCCGGGTTTCCCTATTCTCCCCTCACAGCGGATTGTTGTATTTCGCGGAGAAGGAACGCTCTCCGCGGACCGGCGGTAGCTGGCGGTCGGCTCTGGCACCGCTGCCGGTCGAACAGCCCTGCTCGGAGCACGGATGCCCCCATGAGCGACAGAGGATCTGCGATCGAGACCGGGTTTGCCCAACCCGCGTTGACTGCCTCGGCTGGCGCTGTTGACGACGTTGGCATGGGGTCGCATCGCGGGCTTGGGGGGGCCGGCTCGCCCCCTTCTGGCCTTTGCCCCGGCGCGGCGACCCACGCCGGCGTCGTCGGGGCATGTGCCGCGACCGCCGCTTGGCTCCGGCAGCGGCAGGCTGCCGACGGTCACTGGCGCGGGCCACTCGAGGGAGACACGATCCTGGAGAGCGAGTATCTCCTCATTCTCGCCTGGTACGGCCGGCTCGAAGGGCCCCATGTGCCCGGCGCGGTGCGGCGGATCCTTCGGGAGCAACTCCCCACCGGGGGCTGGGCGATCTACCGGAGCGGTCCCGTCGACGTCAGCGCGAGCGTGAAGGCCTACTTTGCCCTGAAGATCTGCGGGCAATCCCTCGACTCCGAACCGATGGCGCGGGCGCGGCGGGCGATCGCGGCGGCTGGGGGGCCGTGGGCCGTCAATAGCTTCACGCGCTTCTACCTCGCCCTCCTCGGGCAGATGTCGTATGCCGACTGCCCAGCGGTTCCTCCCGAAATCGTTCTCCTCCCCGACTGGTTCCCGGTCAATCTCCACCGGGTTTCGGCATGGTCGCGGACGATGATCGTGCCGCTGTCGTTGATCTGGGACTTCAAGCCTGTCAGGCATCTTCCGCCCGGGCAGAGGATCGACGAATTGTTCGCCGATTCCCCTCGGGCACCGCACGAGCGGCGGCTCGGCGGGGATGACGGCTGGGCCCGTTTCTTCCGCGCAGTCGACCGGATCCTCAAAGCATGCGATGCGGTCGGCCTCCGGCCCCTCCGCAGCCGGGCCGTCGCCGAGTGCCGCCGCTGGATGCTCGAACGTTTTGACGGCAGCGACGGCCTCGGGGCGATCTTCCCGCCGATCCTCTGGAGCATCGTCGCTCTCCGGGCCTTTGGGTGCCCTGACGACGCCCCCGAGCTTTGCGAATGCTGGCGACAACTCGAGGGACTCATCGAACAGGAAGCGGATGGCACGACGCGGATCGAACCGTGCCGATCGCCGGTCTGGGACACCGCGCTGACCCTCCGTGCCCTGGCCGTTGAACGGTTGGCGCGCCCCGGTCAAGCCGATTCCGGTGACACCGATCGGTCTCTCGACGGGGCGGTCGACTGGCTCCTTGCCCAAGAGATCCGCACCGATGGCGACTGGTCTCGACGGACCGTCGCGGTCGCCCCGTCGGGGTGGTGTTTCGAGTACGCCAACCGCTTCTACCCCGACGTCGACGACACGGCGATGGTGCTGATCGCACTGGCGACGTGGCGCGAGGGGGAACATTCTGGAGACACGGCGTCCAGGCAGCGTCGTTCCCTCGTCAATGCGGCCATCGACCGGGCCCGGCCCTGGCTCGAGGCCCTGCAAAACTCCGACGGTGGCTGGGGGGCGTTCGACAAAGACAACAACTGCGAGATCCTCTGCAAGGTCCCCTTTGCCGACCACAACGCGATGATCGATCCGAGTTCCCCCGATCTCGCCGGGAGGGTGCTCGAGGCCTTCGGCAGAATCGGTTACCGCCTCGGCCATCCCGCGGTCGACCGGGCGGTCGCCTACTTGCGGTCCTCCCAGGAAGCCGATGGATCGTGGTATGGGCGCTGGGGGGTCAACTACGTCTACGGGACGTGGCAAGCGATCGAGGGATTGCGGGCCGTCGGGATCCCTGCCGATGACCGCGGAGTGATCGCCGCCGCCGAGTGGCTCCTCGGGCACCAGCAACCGTGCGGCGGCTGGGGAGAATCGGCCGACAGCTACGCCGATCCGAGCCTCGCCGGGCGGGGAGAACCGACCCCGTCTCAAACAGCATGGGCGCTGGCCGGGTTGCTTGCGGCCGGGCATGCTGGTTCCCCGGCGGCACGGCGTGGCGTGGCCTGGCTTGTCGACCATCAGAAGCCGGAGGGGGACTGGGTGGAGGAGAACTTCACCGGGACCGGTTTCCCGAAGGTCTTTTATCTGCGCTATCACTGGTACCGTGTCTATTTCCCCCTCATGGCCCTGGGGCGCTGGGCCGTGGCCCGCGCCGGAGGCGCTGCCGATGACGGGCCGTCCGATGAAAAGATTCACTCCGCCCGCCGTGCGGGCCAGGTTCGGGAGAAGGTGGCATGAGCGTTCCTGTCGGGCAGATGATCGCGGTCGTTCGGCATGTCCTCCGCGAGCGGTGGCGGGGCAATCATCGCTACCCGCTCGTGCTCATGCTCGAGCCCCTCTTCCGCTGCAATCTCGCCTGCGGCGGGTGTGGAAAGATCCAGCATCCGACGGAGATTCTGCGGTCTCACCTCACGCCGGAGCAGTGTTTCCAAGCGGTCGATGAGTGTGGCGCGCCGATCGTCTCGATCCCCGGTGGTGAGCCGCTCCTTCATCCGCAGATCGAGCAGATCGTCGCCGGGATCGTCGCCCGGAAGAAGTACCTCTATCTCTGCACCAACGCCCTCAAGTTGGAGGAGATGCTCCCCCACTTCACCCCCTCCCCTTACCTGGCCTTTTCTGTCCACCTCGACGGACCGAAGGAGGAGCACGATCACGCCGTCTGCCGCGATGGGGTGTACGACGTGGCCGTCGCCGCCATCCGGGCTGCGCGGAGGGCCGGATTCCGGGTGACCACGAACTCAACCCTCTTCTCCGACGCCGATCCGATCCGCTACCGGAGGTTCTTCGACGAGGTGATGGCCCTCGGGGTGGAAGGGATGATGATCTCCCCCGGATACTCCTACGCGAAGGCCCCCGACCAAGAGCACTTCCTCGCTCGGCTCCGGAGCCAGTCGCTCTTCGCCCGCATCCTCGAAAACGCCCCGCGGCGCTGGAAGTTCAACCAGTCGCCGGTGTTCCTGGAGTTTCTCAAAGGCCGCTGGGACCTCGAATGCCGTCCCTGGGGGACGCCGACGTACAACCTTTTCGGCTGGCAAAAACCCTGTTACCTCCTCGATGAGGGCTATGCAACGAGCTTCGTCGGCCTGATGGAGGAGACGAACTGGTCGGGCTACGGGCGGGCCAGCGGCAATCCGAAGTGTGGGGATTGCATGGTCCACTGCGGCTATGAACCGGCCGCCGTCGAGGCGACCTTCGGCTCGCTTGCCGGCCTTCTCGCCACCGCCCGGTTGACGCTCTTCGGGGCACCGAAGCGGCCCCTGCCTCCGCTGCCCGAGCCGGCCCACCCTGCCCCGCTTCGGGTCCAGGCCAACGGGCTCCACTCGCTCCCGGTGCTGGGGCAGACGCCGCTTCCCCTGCCGATCCTTCCGCCGATCACGCTGGAGAACAACGCAGCACCGGCCTGCGGCCGGGTGGCGTGACCGCGGTCCCACGGATGGGTTGGATCAGCCGAGCTTTCTCGAGGCTTCGATCGCCGCCCCTCGGGCTCCGGCGGTGTCGCCGTCGCGGATGACGTGGATCGGGATCCCGGCCTGCTCCTCCCGTTGGGTCGGCATGCCCCGGCGGATCTCGTCGACGAACCAATCGCAAAACGCGGCGCTCGTCTCGACGGCCCCGCCCCCCACGATCAGGGCGTCGGGATCGAAGACGTTGACCATCTCGTCGAAGAACAGGCCAAGGGCCCGGGCCTGCACGCGGAAGATCTCCCGGCAGAGCTCGTCGCCGCGCTCCGCCATCCCGCGCACGCGTTTGGCCGCCTCGGCGGGGTCGGCCAGCCGGGCGAGCTCGTGCTCGGGGTGCTGGGCGAGGAACCAGGGGAGGAGCGTCCGGCGGATTGCCGTCAGCGAGCAGAGCGACTCAAGATCCCCGGTCCGTCCGCAATTGCAGGCCGGATCGATCCCCTCGATCCCGGGGATCAACGTCCAGGGAATGAGAACGTGCCCCAGCTCACCGCCGAATCCCCGCCTCCCCACCACAACCCTGCCGCCATGGATCACGCCGCCACCGAGCCCGGTGCCGACGATCGCCGCGACGCTCGTGGCGTCGGGGTCGTTGCCGAACAGGGCGACGTGGCCCCACAGGGCGGCCGCGTTGCCGTCGTTGAGGTAGGTGACCGGGAGGCCGGTCCGCGCGGAGACAGCGGCGCGGATGTCGAAGCCGGCCCAGTCGGCGTGGGCAAAGTTCGTCGAGCCGCGCCGGCTCAAGACGCCGCCGGCACTCGCCGGCCCGGGGGTATCGAGGCCGATCGCCGCCACGTCGGAGAGCTCCAGGCCGGCCTGGCCGGCGGCGATCGCCAGCCCGTCGACGATCTGACCGAGGCAGACATCGGGCCCCTCGACGCTCCGAGCGGGGTGCTCGCAGAGACCGTCGATGAGGAACCGGCCGGCCGAATCGAGGAACGTGTAGTTGATGGCCGTCCCCCCGAGATCGATACCGGCGACGACACGACGGATCATGGGGAATCCTTCCCAGTGGGGGTGGAGGCGGCCAGCACGCCACGCTTGACATGCCCCAGAATCGCCCGCAGGCCCCGCGTGCGGAGGATTCCGAGCACCTGCGACAGCCCCATCCGATCGAGGAGATCGTCACCAACGGAGAGCACTTCATCGACGGGGCGGCCGTCGACCGCCTCCGCGAGGATCGCAACGAATCCCATCACGGTCGGGGCCTCGGGGGCGACCTCAGCGTGGAGCTTTGCCCCCTCGGCGGTCATCTCCGGCCAGAGGTAGACCGGCGTCTGGCATTCATGGACGCGGTGATCCCCACTGGCACGGCGGGAGACGATGTGGGGTGGGAGCGCGGGGAGCCGGGCAGCGAACTCGAGGAGTAGTTCGAGTTTCTCCCGCCCTTCAAGGTCGCTGAACTCCTCGACGATCGAATCGATCCGCTGGGCGACGCTGCTCATGTCGAGACGCTGCTCATGTCGAAAGGTTCAGGAGGCCGGGGCAGGCTGGATCGATCGCTGCCCACACGAGCAGCGACAGCCGGAGGGGCCACGACCGCCCGGCGGCGGCCCGGCCACCCGGGGATGACGAGTCACGCCGGCGAGCCATCGGGCGTGGTCCCCTTGACGACCGGGACACCGACGCAATTGCCCCACTCCATCCAGGAGCCGTCGTAGTTTTTCACCTTCGCGAAACCGAGCAGGTAAGTGAGGACGAACCAGGTCAAGCTCGACCGCTCGCCGATCCGGCAATAGGCGATCGTGGGGGAACGGCGCTTCAGTCCCGCCCCCTTCACATACAGCTTCTCGAGATCCTTGGCCGATTTGAAGGTCCCATCCTCATTGACCGACAGCGGCCAGGGGATGTTGACGGCGCCGGGGATGTGGCCACCCCGCAGGGCACCCTCGTTGGGGTAGTCGGGCATGTGGAGGCGATCACCGCAGTATTCCTCCGGGGAGCGGACGTCGACGAGGGGCCGGCCTCCCTTCTGGTGCTTCAGAACCTCGTCGCGGAAGGCCCGCACCGAGCCGTCCTGCTCCGGGGCGGTGTAGTGCCCCGGCTTCACATCGACGCGGTCAGTTGACCAGGGGCGTTCATCGAGTTGCCACTTCTTGCGGCCGCCGTCCATGATCCGGCAGTCTTTGTGGCCATAGAGCTTGAACACCCACAACGCATAACAGGCCCACCAGTTGTTCCTGTCGCCGTAGAAGACAACGGTCGTGTCGTTGGAGATCCCGTTGTCGCGGCAGAGCTTCTCGAAGCCGGTCCGGTCGACGTAGTCACGCCGAACCTGGTCTTGGAGGTCGACTTGCCAGTCGATCTCGACGGCCCCGGCCACGTGCCCCTGGGTGTAGAGCGCCCGATCCTCGTTCGATTCAACAATCCGCACGTGCGGATCGTGGGCATGCTCGGCCACCCACTCGGTGGTCACCAGGACATCGGGATTCGCGTAGCCAGCCATGGATTCGGATTCTCCTCGCCGTTGGTCGGGGCGGCGGCCTCGGATCGAGACCGCCGCGGGAATCGTAGTGGATAGGGATCCCACAGTCCATCAGCCCCCCGCCACCGCGACCAGCGGCGGGGCCAGGGCGGGCGGAGGCATGCCCCTCTCCGGCACGGTCCACGGTCCCGGCCCCGGGTGGTATCATGCTCGATCTTTCCTGCCCGCGGCCCGGCCGCGATCCCACCCCTCCGCACAGAAGACTTTCCGATGGGCGCCGCCTTCATCTATCAGATCACCGACCTGACCAAGAAGTTCGGACAGCGGGAACTGCTCAAGAACATCAACATCGCCTTCTATCCGGGGGCGAAGATCGGCCTCCTCGGCCGCAACGGCTCCGGCAAGAGCACGCTCATGAAGATCATGGCGGGGATCGACCGGGAGTACGAGGGGGAAACCCGCCTCGCCGACGGCTACACGGCCGGCTATCTGGAGCAGGAGCCGAAGCTCGACCCGACGAAGTCGGTGTTTGAAAACGTCATGGAGGCCGTCGCCCCGACGCGGGCCATCCTCACCCGGTTCGAGGCGATCAACGCCCGTCTGGGAGAGCCGATGGAGCCGGAAGAGATGGAGAAACTGCTCTCGGAGCAGGCCACCGTCCAAGACCAGATCGAGGCCCGCGGGGCCTGGGATCTCGACCGGCGTGTGGAGATCGCGATGGACGCGATGAATCTCCCGCCCGGTGACTGGGAAGTGACCAACCTCTCCGGCGGCGAGCGGCGGCGCGTGGCGCTGTGCAAACTCCTCCTCGAACGCCCTGACATGCTCCTTCTCGACGAACCGACGAACCATCTCGATGCCGAGAGCGTCAACTGGCTCGAGAAGCATCTCGCGGAATATGCCGGCACCGTCGTGGCCGTGACCCACGACCGCTACTTCCTCGACAACGTCGCGAAATGGATCCTCGAGGTCGACCACGGGCGGGGAATCCCCTTCGAAGGGAATTATTCGTCGTGGCTCTTTCAGAAGAAGGCCCGCCTCGAGCTCGAGGAGAAGCAGGCCAGCGTCCGCCAGAAAACGCTCGACAGGGAGCTCGAGTGGATCCGGATGTCGCCGAAGGCACGGCAGGCCAAGAGCAAGGCGCGCGTCTCCTCCTACGAGAGGCTGGCCGCCGAACAGGCCTCCACCCGCGACTCCGAGGTGGAGATCTTCATCCCGGCCAGCCGTCCGCTCGGCGATCTGGTCATCGAGGGGGAGGGGCTCTCCAAGGCCTTCGGCGACAA
Source organism: Candidatus Kuenenia stuttgartensis (assembly GCA_945865325.1). Taxonomy (GTDB): domain Bacteria; phylum Planctomycetota; class Planctomycetia; order Pirellulales; family UBA1268; genus QWOP01. The sequence continues at coordinate 26,802 of CAMBFA010000019.1, read as the reverse complement.
GGTGCTGTTTGAAAACCTCTCCTTCCGCCTCCCCCCCGGGGGGATCGTCGGCATCATCGGGCCCAACGGCGCCGGCAAGACGACGCTCTTCCGGATGCTCGTCGGCCAAGAGAAGCCCGATTCCGGCATCCTCCGCATCGGGGCCACCGTCGACATCGGCTACGTCGACCAGAGCCGCGATGCCCTCGATCCCGCCAAGACGGTGTTCCAGGAGATCTCCGGCGGGCATGACACGATTGAGCTCGGCAAGCGGACGGTCAATGCGCGCAGCTATGTCGCCAAGTTCAACTTCCAAGGGCCCGACCAGCAGAAGAAGGTCGGGACGCTCTCCGGCGGCGAACGCAATCGCGTCCATCTCGCCAAGCTTCTCCGCGGTGGCGCCAACCTTCTCCTCCTCGACGAACCGACCAACGACCTCGACATCGATACGCTCCGTTCCCTCGAGGAGGGGATCACGAGCTTCGCAGGCTCGGTCGTGGTCATTACCCACGACCGGTGGTTCCTCGATCGCCTCGCCACCCACATCATCGCCTTCGAAGGGGACGGCTACGTCCACGTCTGCGAGGGGAACTTCGAGGCCTACGAGGTCAACCGGCGCGAGCGCCAGGGGATGGGGGCCGACGAGCCGCACCGCTTCCGCTACAAGAAGCTCCAACACTGATTGGCGGCGGGGGCAGGTGCCCTCGTCGGAGACTCGAGGTCAGGAGTCAGGAGTCAGGAGCCAGGAGCCAGCGGTCGCGAGGCGGCGCCGGAGCGCAATTCCCGCGGGAGCGGGAAGTAGACATCCTCCTCGCGGATCGACCGCTCCTCCACGGTGGCCCCGTAGCGATCCTGCAGCCAGCGGACGCAGTCCTGCACGACGCTCTCCGGGGCGCTCGCCCCGGCGGTGATGACCACCGTCTCGTCGCCGCGGAACCACGCCGGGTCGATTTCGCTCGCGCCGTCGATGAGATGAGAAGGGATGCCCCGTTCGCGGGAGAGCTCGGCCAGCCGCTGGCTGTTGGAGCTGTTTTGGCTGCCGAGCACGATCACGACATCGGCGCTGTCGGCGAGCACGCGGACCGCCTCCTGGCGGTTTTGGGTCGCGTAGCAGATGTCGTCCTTCGGGGGGCCAACAATGTGGGGAAACCGAGCTTTCAGGCGGATGATGATCCGCGAAGCGTCGTCGACCGAGAGGGTCGTCTGCGTCAGATAGGCGAGACGATCCTCCGGGCCGAAGGGGAGAGAGTCGACATCCTCCGGCGAATCGACGAGCGTGAAGGCCTCCGGCGCCTGCCCCATCGTGCCGATCACCTCGTCATGCCCCTCGTGGCCGATGAGCACGATCCGGTGGCCGCTCTTGGCGTATTTGATCGCCTCGAGGTGGACCTTCGTCACCAGTGGGCAGGTGGCATCGATCGCCAGAAGGCGACGCTCGGTGGCAACCCGCCTGACCTCCGGGGCGACACCATGGGCAGAAAACAGGAGCACCGCCCCTTCAGGGATCTCCTCGACCCGGTCGACGAACACGGCCCCCTCGCGCTCGAACCGCTCGACGACATGTTTGTTGTGGACGATCTCGTGGTAGACGTAAATCGGAGTGCCATGAATCCGGATCGCCGTCTCGAGCGTTTCGATCGCCATGTTGACGCCGGCACAGAAACCGCGGGGGCCGGCAAGGAGGATGTTCATGGTGCGTTCCAGGCTGGAATTGGCGGGAGCGGGGGCGGTCAGGAGGGGAAGTGGATATCCTAGCTTTCCGCTGGCAAAGCCATCCATGGCTTTTGTTCATGCCGTCCACCCCTGAAATAGCCGTCCGCCCCATGGTCCGCCCCACCATCCAGCCGACGATTGCCGTCCGGAACGCCGATCCCGACTCTCGCGATGCCACCCCGTGGGCCCTCCATGAGTTGCCGCCCGACCTCGATCTGGCCGCCGCCGAGGCCTGGTGCCGACGGGTCGCGGAGAGTCACTACGAGAACTTCACCGTGGCCAGTCGGATCGTTCCGTCCCGGCTCCGTCAGGATCTCGCCAACGTCTACGCCTACGCTCGGTGGAGCGACGACCTCGCCGACGAGGCGGCCTCGCCGGCCGCAGCGGGAGAGGCGCTGCAGGGGTGGCGGCGGCGGCTCGAGTCCTGCTTCGCAGGCCGCCCCGATCATCCGGTGTTTGTCTGCTTGGCCGACACGGTGGGCCGCACCGCGGTGGGGATCGAGCCTTTCGCCCACCTCCTCGACGCCTTCGACGAGGACCAACGGTTCGATGCCGCTGCGATCACCGTCAGGTATGAGACGCGCGACGACCTGGTCGCCTACTGTCGGCGCTCCGCCGATCCGGTCGGCCGCATCGTCCTCGCGCTCGACGGCTGTCGGGATCCGGAGTTGGTGGCGATGTCGGATCGGATCTGCACGGGGCTGCAATTGGTGAACTTCTGGCAGGATGTCCGCCGCGATCGGAGCGCCGGCCGGGTCTACCTGCCGGCCGAGGATCTCCGCCGTCACGGTGTCGCCGAGTCGTGTCTCGACGAGCCTGTCGGCTCCCCGCCCTTCAGGGCCCTGATCCGTGACGAGGTCGACTGGGCCCGGAGCCTGTTCGATGCCGGCGCCCCGCTGGCGCGCCTGGCACCACGGAGCCTGCGCGGGGCGATTGGGATGTTTCTCGCCGGAGGACGTGCCGTGGCCGATGCAATAGAGACCATCGGCTTCGACACCCTCCGTGCCCGCCCGTCGCTGGGCCGATGGCAGAAGGCCCGCCTGGCGGCCCGGGCGGCGTGCGCCGTCGCCGGTGGGGCCCTCGCCGACGCGTTGCGGGGGAAGCGATGAGCGGGCTTACCGCTGATCACGACGCCTGCGCCGCGCTTCTGAGACGAAGCAACTCGAGCTTCAGCTTGCCGATTCGTCTGCTCCCCGCGGAGAAACGCCGTGGCACCACGGCGCTCTACGCCTTCTGCCGCCGCGCGGATGACATCGTCGACGGTGGCTCGGGGGAGCGGGTCGATCCCCAGGCTGCGGAAGCGGCCCTCGATGCCTTCGCCGCCGATCTCGAAGGGGCCTTGCGGGGGGGCGATTCGGCCGATCCGGTGATCCGTGCGCTCGTCGACACCGTCCGCCGTTACGGCATCCCCCCCGACTACCTCCGGGCCGTGCTCGACGGCGTGCGGATGGATCTCCATCCTCTGGAGATTCCCGATGTCGAGGCGCTCGAGCGCTACTGCGGCCGCGTCGCCAGCGCTGTCGGTCTGGCGGCGATCCACATCTGGGGATTCCGTTCGTCGGAGGCGATCCCCGCCGCTCACGCCTGCGGATTGGCTTTCCAACTGACGAACATCCTCCGCGATATCCCCGAGGATCTCGACCGCGGCAGGCTCTATCTTCCTGCCGCGGATCTGGCCGCTGCCGGATGCAGCCGCGCCGACCTCCGTCGTCCGGATGTGACCGATGCCCTCCGTCGACTCGCGGCGATCGAGGTGGCCAGGGCCGATGGCTATTACCGGTGCGCCCGGGCCCTCGACGGACTCCTCTCCACCGACGGGCGGATCGTCTTCCGGGCGATGTATGGGGCCTACAGAACCATCTTCCGTGCCGTGCGACAAAGCGGTGCCGGTATTTTTTCCTTACGTGTCAGCCCACCGAAAATGCTCCTGGCGGGGGCGGCCTTGGTATCGGTTGCCACCGGCCCCCGGGGGATCAGTGACTCATGGTGAACGCTCCCACCACGCCTCATGTCGTCGTCGTCGGTGCGGGCTTGGCCGGCCTAGCGGCTGCCGCGGCGCTCGTCGAGGGGGGCTGTCGGGTGACGGTGCTCGAGGCGCGGCGGCGGGTCGGGGGACGCGCCGCCTCGTTCGATGATCCCGTCGGTGGCGGGCTCGTCGACTCCTGTCAGCATGTCGCCATGGGGTGCTGCACGAACTTCCTCGATCTCGCCCGTCGGGCGGGGTTTGCCGGGAGCCTGCGGCACGACCGGACGCTGTGGTTCATCTCGCCGGAGGGGGTTCGCTCGGCATGCACCCCATGGTCGAGCCTACCGGCGCCGCTCCACCTCGCTCCGCTCCTGTTCGGGATGCGGCACTTCTCCTGGTGGGAGCGTGCCCGGCTCGGCCTCGGAATGCTCCGCCTCGCCCGGACACGCGGGCTGGCGCTCGAGGACACCGCAGCGGCGTGGCTCGAGCGGATCGGCCAGCCGGAGCGGGTCATTCGGCTCTTCTGGCAACCGGTCCTGGAAAGTGCCCTCGGCGAATCGATCGATCTGGTCAGCGTGTCGGCGGCACGGAAGGTGGCCGTCGACGGGTTTCTCGCCCACCCTCAAGCCGCCGATCTCCATGTCCCCGTGGAGCCGCTCGGTGTTCTCTTCGGTGAGCGATTGCTCGACTGGTTGCGGGAGAGCGGCGTCCGGATCGAGACAGGCACGCCCGTCCAGGGCATCGAGCGCGACGGAGGGGAAGTCCGTGGTGTCTGTGTCCCGGGTGGTGTGGTGGCCTGCGATGGTGTCGTCGTCGCCGTCCCTTGGCGGGCCGCGGCGCGACTGGTGCCGGAGTTGGTTCCGCAGGCCGAGGAACGACTCGCGGCGTCGCCGATCACGGCCGTTCATCTGTGGTTCGACCGGCAAGCCATCGATCTGCCCCATGCCGTGCTCGTGGGGCGCGTGTCGCAGTGGGTGTTTCGGTCCGAGGCCGCTGAAGGCGCGCCCGGTCTTGGCTACTGTCAGGTGGTGATCAGCGCCTCGCGCGGCCTGCTCGGTGGCGATCGCGATCGACTCGTGGCCACGGTCGTGAACGAGCTCCGGGAGGTGTTTCCGGAAGCGCGGACCGCAACGCTCCTCGGCAGCCGGGTGGTGACCGATCCGACCGCCGTCCTCTCGGTGCGCCCCGGCGTCGATGCCGTCCGCCCCGAGGCCGCCACCAGCATCAGGAATATGGCGCTGGCGGGGGATTGGACCGCCACGGGGTGGCCATCGACGATGGAAGGAGCCGTGCGGAGTGGTCGAATCGCGGCGGCGACGCTGCTGCCGGTGGTCGTGCCAGAGGGACTTCGCCGCAACGACCGCGGGCTTTCCCCCGATTTGCCCCGCGGCCTGCTAGCCCGATTGCTCTTCGGGGCCTGATCGGCGCGGGAGCGGACTTGTCTGGGCCCGGCGCCTTTCGATCATTCTTCTGGGAGGGCGGCGACGAGGCGTTCGAGCGTTGCGGCGAGGGTCCGACCATCGACCACGGCGTGCTCCCACAGCCGCCACAGGGTCCCGGCGGCGGCGGGCTTCCGGCCGATCGCGGCCAGGGCGGCCCCGGCGCGGCGGAAGGCCGACTGGGGGGTCACGAGCCGGGCGATGTCGGCGGGAAGTTCATCCCCCGCCGCGTCCGACACGATTCGCACCGAGGCACAGGGGATCTTCGCCGCGGCGGCGGCCGCGGCCACGGCGTGGGTCTCCATGTCGACGATGGCAGCGCCGGTGGCAGCGCGGAGGTCGCGCTTCGCCGCGGTCGTGGCCACGATCGAGTCGACGGTAGCGATGTCCACGTCGGTGGAGGCTGCTGGAAGCAGCGCGGCTATCCGAGCGAGGGGAAATCGTGGAGCACCCCCGCGCACCGTGCCGGTGGCGAGCACCACAGCCCCCCGGGCGAGCGCCGGGTCGAGGCCCCCTGCAAATCCGGCGCTCACCAGGAGTGCGGGGGCGTGCCCCTCGAGGAGCGCCGTGGCGGCCCGGCCGGCAGCGACGATCCCGGCGCCCGACACGACCCAGGTCACCCGTCGTCCGGCGATCGTCCCCTCGTGGAACGACAGCACCGGGCCGCGGAGGGTCGTCGCGTCGCGAACGCGCGCGGCGAATGGGTCGGCCTCGATCTCGAGGGCAAAGATGAAGCCGGCGGCGCAGCGTGGTGGGGGGAATCGAGTCATCACACCTGTCCGGGACGGGAATCAGAAATCGAAGGCGAGCCGGCTCCCGAAGCCGTGGATCGTCCCGCTGCCGTTGTACGACGGAACTGGCACTGGCCCGGAGGGGCCGTTGGCCCACGGCGTGCTTCGGTACTCACGGTGAGTGAGGTCGTAATTGAACACGATCCGGGCGTTCGGCGTGAGGAGCCAATTGAGGCCGAGTGTCATGCCGTTAAGAAGGCCCCCGTTGACCTGTCCGTCGTTGAGGCAAAGGAAATTGTAGCGGGCGGCCGCCTGCCAGGCCCCGAACCCGCGGGGCCGATGGGGCGAAAGGGCGAGGAGGCGGCGCGGCAGAGGGCGATCGAAGCGGTGCTCGACGAGGGAGTAGGTGCGGCTCTCGCCGGTGAGGAAGTAGGTCGTCTCCACATAGCCTCCTTGATAGAAGACCGTTCCCACCGGGGTGCCCGGGGGCGGTTGCCAACCGGCGGTCGACAGCGGGCCGATGTCGGTCGTGGCGGCGTCGTAGAGCCACGAGCCGAAATATTCGGCCTGCAGCGACCAGGGGCCGGCATTGGCGACCAACTCGGTGCCGAGCATGTTCTGCCACGAGCCGGCTAGGACGCCCGAATCGGCATAGATCGCGTTGTCGGGGCCCGGGGGGCCGTTCCACAGCCCACCACGGCTGCGGAAGCGGACGAGGCCGTTGCGGGGTTGCATCGTCCGTCCGGCCAGACCGAGGTGGAGGAGCCTGCGACCGCCATCCTCGTAGGTCGGTAGCCAGACGATCCGGCCGACGGTCATGCTTCCCCCGGCGAAGTCGGAGAAGCCGAAGGGGGCGGCGGTGTTGACGAACTCGCCGGCTTCCCAGCCGAGGATTCCATCGGCGGTGCCGTTGCGCGCCGCGATCCCGGGAACGAAGCCGTCATTGAAGGGGCCGACGAAGGCATCCTGGCAGAACGATCGCTCCATGAAGTCGAGGCTTCGACAACTGGAGAGATGTTCGTAGCCGAACGGATCTTTCTGATTGCCAACACGGAGCGCGCCAAGAAGTGGCAGGTCACTCATCCGCAGCCACAGGTCGGTGAGCGCGGGGTATGGACCCTGGCTGGGCCAGAGGGGATCGATCTGGTTTTTGGCGTTGATCTGGTTGGCGAAGTCGTATTCGGTGGCCCAATCGAATTGATCCCCCCGCCGCCCATCGACGCGGAGGCGGGCGCGGCGGAAGTTCACCGCGTCGGAGAGCGGTGGGGCGAGCCCGGCCCGATCGATCGGTTGCATGGGCCCCGCGCTCGCCGCATAGACGGTGTTATCGAGTTGGACGAGGCCGCCGATGCGGACGGCGGCCGTCGCCGGCTCGTTCCCGCGGAGCGGGTCGTCCCCGAATCGCACCGGTACGCCCTCGTCCCTACTCCCCTCCCAAATCGGCGGCGACGGGATCGGAGGGCGTTCTTCGCCGGCCGGTGGTGACGGTGACTGCGATAAGGGGGAAGGCGACGACGGGGGCGGAAGGGATTCGACCATCCCCTCGGCCACGCCAGCGATGCCAAACGGACGACGAAGCTCCGCCGCGGGGGGAGGACCGGCATTGCCCGAGATGGGAATGCCGATCGCGACGACAGCGACGAGGAGGGCCGTCAGTCCTGCGGCGCGCCAGCGGCGGGCGCAGCGGGGCTGCATTCCGCTGGCTAAAGGCCTGCGGAGGGACCGATGCGTTGAGTCCCCGGCAGGGTCTTCCACGTCCTGACAATCCTCATGGGTGGTATCCCAGGAGGAATCGTCAGGGTCGATGAAGCCAGGGGAGCGACCGGTTCAGAAGTGAGTGTCAGGCAGGATGCCGTGGAGTTGCCGGGCGCGATGGCGCTCCCGGATCGGCTGATTGGGGGAGATGCGTGGGCTTTCCGACCGGCTCTGGATCGCAGCGGAGCGGCCGGAGGGGTGATCAGAAGTCGAAGGCCAGCCGGGTGCCGAAGCCGGTGATCCAACCGCTGGCGTCGTTGTTGAGGTTGTTGGTGAAATCACGGTAGGCGAAGTCGTAGTTGAAGTAGAGACGCGAGTTGGGATTGAACATCCAGTTCACGCCGAACGTCAGCGCGTTGAGCGTGCCACCGTTGATCTGGTGATCGGAGAGACAGGCGTACTGGTACCGCATCGCCAACTGGACCGCACCTTCGCTTGCCCGCAGCCGGCCGGTGGGATCGCGGACGACATAGAAATTGTTGCGCGGGATCGGGCGGTCGAAGCGGGCCTCGAGTCGGTCGTAGGCCCGCGATTCACCGGTCACGAAATAGAGCACCTCGGCATAGCCGGAGTTCGTGAAGTAGGTTCCGCAGGGCGCTCCATTGGGCTGGAGACCGGCTGTGCCGTAATTGGGCGACTTGGGATCGAAGGCTCCGGTCGCTGACGTGGTGTTGTAGAGCCAATTGGCGAAGTACTCCGATTGGAATGACCACGGGCCGTTGTTCCCCACCAACTCGAGCCCCATCTGGTTGATCCAGTCCCCCCCGAGCAATCCGGAGTCGAGATAGATGGCGTTGAGCGGGCCGGGGGGGCCGTCGCGGAGATTGCCACGAGTACGGTAGCGGACCTGGCCGTTGTTGGTCTGCATCGCCCGGCCGGCGACGCCGAGGTGGAGGAGCTTCTTCCCCTCGTCCTCGTAATACGGCAGCCAGGTGAGCCGGCCGACCGCGGCATTGCCGGAGGAGTTGTCGATGAAGCCGAACGGATTGACGGTGTTCTTGAACGCCCCCACCGACCATGTCGCCCTTTTGTCATCGGTGGTGTTGAGGAGCCGGACGCCGGGCACGAAGCCGTTGTTGAACGGGCCCTCGTAGAGGTCCTGGGCATAGGACCGTTCCATGAAGTTGAGCCAGCGACTGCTCGTCAGGTGCTCGAAGCCGAAGGGATCCTTCTGGTTGCCGCCACGGATGATGCCGACGCCGGGGACCTCGCGGATCTGGATCCAGTTTTCGGTGATCGCGGCGTAGTTGCCCAGCGACGACTCCGTGGGAAAGGTCGCGGCGTTGGCGTTCAATTGGTTCGAGAAGTCGTATTCACCGACAAAGTCGTAGAGCTCGTACATCCGGCCGTCGACGCGGAGACGGGCGCGACGGAAGTCGATCGCGTTTCGGAGCAGCGGTGCCAGACCGCCTTGATCCTGGGGTTGGGCTGGGCCGGGGCCCTCCGTGAACGCCACCTGGTCCATCTGGATCCGGCCGCCCACGTTGACGCGGAAGTCCTTGTGCGCGCTCTCCGCCTGGAGTCCGTAATTCCACTTCGCCGTCATCCCCAGGTCACTGCCGACCTCGTAGGGCTCCTCCGGCTTTTTTTCATCCTTCTTGGCGTCTTTCTTGGCATCCTTGGAGCCGGCATCCATTCCCGCCGGCTTCGGATCGGGAGCGGGAATCGATTCGACGCGCTTTGCCGCCTTCTGCTCAAGCTCTGCCAACCGCTTTTCGAGGGCCGCCACCTTCTTCCGGTCGTCCTGGAAGGCCGCGCTGACGTCATCGAAGGAATCGAAGCCAGCGGTGACACTCGGCAGCATGAGGGCCGGGGCGTCGTCGGTTTCGGCGATCACCAGATAGGGCTCGGCAGCCGCCGCCGGGGCGTTCCCTTGGGTGGCCAAGCCCGCGAGGGCAGCGGCCCCCCATGCCAGCCTCGTCCACCATGCACCCCACGTGGGGGGGTGTTGGTCGGTGGGGATGCGCATGCTGGTCGACTCCGGGTGGCACTGTCTGCCTGATCGTCAGAGTCGGGCGCCGACCTTGACGATCAGGAAAACAATGACGGATTCGGCAGGACCGCAGCCCCCTTCCCCTGCGCCTCCCCCGCAGAGCACCAACGGGGGCGGCCGATGCACGAGGAGGGCAACCCCGCCGCAAGAACCCCAGCCCGCCATCAGGCTGACTGCCGGCGCACTGGCCGCAGCGGGATGACGACGGTGACCGTCACTCCCCGGCCGACACCGCGGCTCTCCAGACCGATCCTGCCGCCGTGGCGTTCGACGATCGAACGGCAAATCGAGAGCCCCAGCCCACCCCCCCGTTTGATGTCCCCGCGCGTGCGGGCGGCTTCCGCCTGGAAGAAGCGGTCGAACACCCGTTCGAGGTGCTCCTCATCGACCCCGCGGCCGTTGTCCGAAACCGTCACGACCGCTTCGGCGTTGGCCTGGCTGGCCTCGACGGCGAGATCGATCTGCCCCCCTTCGGGGGTGAAGCGGAGGGCATTGTCGACGAGGTTGCTGATCACCTGTCGCAGTTGCCGCTCATCCCCCCGGATAACCGCCTTCCCGTTGGACTGGATGGTCATCGCGATCGACCGCTCCTCGGCGTTGCCGCCGAACATCGCCACGGTCTGCCGGACGACCTGTTCGAGGTCGCAGACCTGGTTAAATACGGAGTCGAGGCTGCTGCCGACCTCAGCGAGGAGGAGGAGATCGTTGGCCAAGTGGGTGAGATGGCGGGTCTCACCGAGCGCCTCCTCGAGGGTCGTCTGATACGAATCGAGGCTCCGTTCCTTGTTCGTCGCCACCTCGAGGGCGTTTTGCATCGCGGCCAGCGGTCCGCGGAGCTCGTGAGCTGCATCGGCGACGAACTGCTGCTGCTGCTCCACATGCCGGGCCACCTGGTCGAGGAGGCGGTTGATCGTGATCGAAAGTTGGTCGAGCTCGTCGTCCGTGCCCCGCGTCGGCAGACGGTCACCAAGTTTCGTCGGCTTGAGGCGGCCGGCCGTCTTGAGAATCCCGGCAATCGGCTGGGTCGCACGGAGTGCCAGCCAGTAACCGGCCAGCGGCGTCAGGAGGGTGAAGCCGATGCCGATCGGAAGGAGGAACCAGGTCACTTTGTCGACATTCTGCTCGATGACCTTGTCGGGCATGCCGATCCGCACGTAGAGCTTTTCCCCCTCGCGGGTGTCGATGAGTCGCCGCGCGCAGCGGTGCTTCCCAAATCGCTTCACCGTCTCCACCAGCGATTCGTCGATCGGCATGTGGATGACCTCCTCCGGGCAGTTCGGGCTGGCCCAGACCGTGTCGGTGCCGTCGAGGAGCTGGAGGAACCAGGCGCGATCGCGGTGGCTCGCTGCCTTGCGCCGCAGCTCCGCCTCAAGCAGATCGCGGCTGGCGATGGAATCGGCGGAATCCGGCCGGAAATCATCGAGCGACATCGCCACCTCGCGGACTTCCCCGAGGAGCGTCTTCTCGGTTTCGCGGAACAGCGCCTCGCGGACCCCGAAGCGCATGGCCAAGAGGAGGATGAGCATGGCCAGGAGAACGGCCGCCGAATTGAGGAGCGTGAGCCGAACGCGGAGCGATCCCCAGGGGATGAACCGGAGGAACGGCAAGTCATTCAATGGCCAGGGCATAGCCTCGTCCGCGGATGGTCTGGATGAAGGAATCCTCACGCCCCTTGTCGAGCTTGCCCCGGAGCCGGTTGATGTGGACCTCGATGACGTTCGTGGGGCCGTCCCAGTCGAAAGCCCAGACATGCTCACAGAGCATCTTCCGGGTCACCACTTGGCCGTTGAAGCGCATGAGGAGCTCGAGAATGCTGAACTCGGTTGGCGTCAGGTCGATGGTCCGCTCGTTGAGCGACAAACGCTTTGTCGACAGGCTCAAGTGGAGTGGGCCGGCCTCGATCTCCATCGTCGGCTTGTTCGACGTGCGGCGGTGGATCGCTTGGATCCGGGCGAGGAGCTCATCGATGGCGAACGGCTTGACGAGGTAGTCGTCGGCCCCGGAGCGAAAGCCGGCAAGCTTGTCGGCGACGGTGCCCAGGGCCGTGAGGAGGATCACCGGCGTCCGCACGCCGGCATCGCGGGCCGCAGTCAGCACTTCGAGGCCGCCCATCTTCGGGAGCATGAGGTCGAGGATGACGACGTCATTGGAGAGGAGCGTGTTTTGGCGGACGGCGGTCTCGCCGTCGGGAACCCACGTGCATTCATGGCCGGCTTCCCGAACTGCCGTGGTGACGGCCCTGGCAATGACCGGATCGTCTTCGACGATGGCAACGTGCATGAATGGTCCTCGTTGACTCCCAGTTTTCCTGATACCTTATCCTAACCGAAAAAGAGAGCTGGATCTCTGCCGGTATCGGCCCAGCTATCTGCCTTCGTTCAAAGAGGTGGTCTGCGGCGTCTGCTTGGCTGTGGCGTCGGCACTTGTGGACGTTTCTTTTCAGGCCATCCCAGCGTGGAGGAGTCGATCCAGTGCCCAACCTCACCACGACCGGCGGGAAGCCGACGGTCCCTCCGAGGGAAGCATCGCCCCGCGGTGATCGGGCTGGCTTCCGCCGCTGGATGCGGGAGGATATGACGGCCGGTTTCCTCGTGTTCCTGATCGCCCTACCCTTGTGCCTGGGAATCTCGGTCGCCTCCGGCTTTCCGCCGGTGGCGGGGATCTTCACCGCGGTCGTCGGTGCCTGTTTGACGACGTTTCTCAGCGACTCGGAGTTGACGATCAAAGGTCCCGCAGCGGGGTTGATCGTCATCGTTCTCGGAGCCATGCAGGCCTTCGGCTACACCGCGGGGCAGGATCCTGCCAAGGATCTCGAGGCCTATCGGCTGACGCTGGCGGTCGGTTGCGTGGCGGGCGTCGTTCAGGTGGCCTTCGGACTCCTGCGGACGGGCTTGCTCGGCGAGTTCTTTCCGACCGCGGTCGTCCACGGCATGCTCGCCGCCATCGGGGTGATCATCATCCTCAAACAGGTGCCGGTCATGCTCGGCGGAAAGGCCGCGTCCGAGCCCCTCGAAATACTCCGCGAGATGCCGGAGACGATCCTCGATCTCAATCCGGCGATTGCCTTCATCGGCCTGTCGAGCCTGGCGATCCTCATGGCCATGCCCTGGCTCAAGCGACGCGTTTCCGGTTCCTGGCTGGGGGGCGTGCCGGCGCAGTTGGTGGTCTTGGTGGTGGCCATACCGATGGCCTGGTGGCTGGGACTCGCCACAGACCACACCTATGCGTTCGGCGGGCAAGACCATCCGCTCGGACCGCGGTTCCTCGTCAATGTCCCGGCAAGCCTCCGTTCGGCGCTGACCTTCCCGGACTTCGGGGCCTTCTCCGATCCGTCGCTCGTGTGGGGGTCGGTCAAGTGGGTCGTGATGTTCGCACTCGTTGGCAACCTTGAATCAATGCTCAGCGCCAAGGCGATCGACATGGTCGATCCCTGGAAGCGGAAGACGACGCTCGACCGTGACCTCGTGGCCGTGGGCACGGCAAACGTCGTGGCTGCGGCCGTCGGCGGGCTTCCGATGATCTCGGAGATCGTTCGCAGCAAAGCGAACATCGACAACGGTGCTCGGACTCGATTCGCCGACTTCTGGCACGGAATCTTCCTGTTGGCGTTCGTGGCACTCGCGCCCTGGTTGATCCGCAGCATCCCGTTGGCGGCCTTGGCGGCCATGCTCGTCTACACCGGGTCAAGGCTTGCCTCGCCTTCCGAGTTCATCAGTATCTGGCGGATCGGGCGGGAGCAAATGGTCATTTTCGCAAGCACGATCGTGGGGGTGCTGGCGACCGATCTGCTCGTCGGAGTGATCATCGGAGTGGGCGTCAAGTTCCTGATCCATGCCATCAACGGTCTGCCGTTGTCGACGATCTTCAAGCCCTTCCTCGAGATCCGCGTCATCGACGACAAGACCGTGCAGATCGATGCGGTCGGCTCGGCGGTCTTCAGCAACTGGCTGCCATTCCGCGCCCAGATCGAGAAACTCGGGCTCCTCGAGGGGAACAACGTGATCGTCAACCTCGAAGGTGCCCGGCTGGTCGATCACAGCGTCCTCGAGAAACTGCATGAGCTCGAGGACGACTTCTCCCAGGCGGGACTCCGGCTCGAGATCGTGGGGCTGGAGGGGCATAGGCCGCTGTCGCGTCACCCGTTCGCGACGAGGAAGCGGGCGGTGTGACTCGCCGCTGCGGTCCGACCGCTTCGTCCGACCGGCCTCACTCCCACTCAATCGTGGCCGGCGGCTTCGAGGAGATGTCGTAGACGACGCGGTTGATGCCGCGGACCTCGTTGATGACCCGCGTCGAGATCCGAGCGAGGACGTCGTACGGCAGGTGGGACCAGTCGGCGGTCATGAAGTCCTCCGTCTCGACCGCCCGGACGGCCAGGACCTCGTCGTAGGTCCGAGCATCCCCCATCACGCCCACGCTCTGCACCGGCAGAAGGACGGCGAAAGCCTGCGACACCTTCCGCATCAGCCCGGCCCGGTCGAGCTCCTCCAGCACGATCGCGTCGGCCTCGCGGAGCGTGTCGAGGCGGGGGCGGGTGACGTGACCCAGGCAACGGACGGCGAGTCCCGGGCCGGGGAACGGGTGCCGCCAGACGAGCTGCTCCGGGAGCCCCAGTTGCAGGCCGAGCCGGCGGGCCTCGTCTTTGAACAGATCCCGCAGTGGTTCGACGAGCTCGAACTGGAGGTCTTCCGGGAGCCCGCCGACGTTGTGGTGGAGTTTGATCGTGGCGGCCGGCCCGTCCGGGGCGGCGCCACTCTCGATGACGTCCGGGTAGAGCGTTCCTTGGGCGAGGTACTTCGCTCCCTGGATCCGCGACCCCTGGATTCGCGCGGCCTCGTCGGCGAAGCATTCCACGAAGGCCTTGCCGATCCGCCGCCGCTTTTCCTGCGGCTCGGTCACCCCGGCGAGGACACCGAGAAACTTCTCCTCCGCCGGGACGACGTGGAGGTCGGTCTTGAAGTGGGTGGTGAATTGCTCGATGACGGCGGCGGCCTCGTTCTTCCGCAGGAGGCCGTTGTCGACGAGGATGCACGACACCTGATCGCCGACGGCCCGGCAGAGAAGCGCGGCGACGACCGCTGAATCGACACCGCCGGAGAGGCCGCAGATCACCCGGTCGCTGCCGATCCGCCGCCGCAGTTCGGCGATCGTCGACTCGGCGACGTCCTCGAGCTTCCACGCCCCGGTGCAGCCACACACCTCGCGGAGGAAGTTGGCGAGCATCCGGCTGCCGGCCGGCGTGTGCGTGACTTCGGGGTGGAACTGGAGGCCGTAGATCGCCAGGGAGGTGTGGCGGACGGCCGCGAGCGGGCAAGTCGCCGTGCGGGCGAGCGGGGCGAAGTCGGCGGAGACGTCGTTGACCTGATCGCCGTGGCTCATCCACACCTCGGTCGTCGCCGGCACCCCGGCGAACATCGGGTCGGTCGTGGTGACTTCGCAGGAGGCACGACCGTATTCCCGCGACGACGCCCGGCCGACCCGACCACCGAGGGCATCGCAGGCCAGCTGCATCCCGTAGCAGATCCCGAGGACGGGGATGCCGAGGCGAAAGAGCCCCGGATCGCAGCGCGGCGCCCCTTCCTCGTAGACGCTCGACGGACCGCCGGAGAGGATGATTCCGCGCGGGGCGATGTCGCGGATCCGGTCCGCCGACAGGTCATGGCGGACGATCTCGCAGAAGACGTTTTGCTCGCGGACCCGCCGGGCAATGAGTTGTGCGTATTGCGAGCCGAAATCGAGAACGATGATCCGCTCCGAACGGGCCGTGATGGGCTGGGGGGCGGTTCGGGGCGGGAGCTGCGTCATGGGGGGGCCGCGTGGGGCGGGAGCGGAAAAGTCCGAGAGTATAGGTGTTGGACCGAACGCTGTCCCAATTGAACGCGCATTTCCTGCGGGGCTCCTGGCCGGGCGGGGGGCGACGACCCCGGGGAACTCCCCGTCTCAGACGCGAAGGGGTACGATCTGGGCCGAACCGACGGCGTCGCCAGCCCCCCTGAGGAGGTCCAGTGCTCACCCTGCTCACCAATGACGACGGGATTTTTGCCCCCGGCCTGGCCGCGATGGAGCGGGCCCTGACCCGCCTCGGCGATGTCGTCGCCGTTGCTCCATCGACCGAGCAGAGCGGGGTCGGGCATGCGATCACCTTCCTCACACCGCTGACGGCGAAGCAGGTGTTTGACGGTCATTCAAGCCGGGGATGGGCCGTTGACGGCAGCCCGGCCGATGCCGTCAAGCTGGGGATCACCCAGTTCCTCCCCCGCCGGCCAGATATTGTCGTCAGCGGGATCAACAGCGGACTCAATGCCGGGATCAATGTCCTCTATTCGGGCACGGTGGCGGCGGCGATCGAGGGGGCCTTCTTCGGGATCACGAGCGTCGCCGTGAGCCTCGAATGGGACGAGCATGCCGACTACGACCGGGCCGCCGCGATCGCCATCGACGTGATCGCCGAACTGCTCCGCCGCTCCCCGCCGGCTGGAAGCCTGTTTAATCTCAACATCCCGACGTCCGCCCTGACCGGGCGCCGTGAGCTGCGGGTCGTGCCGATGAGCACGGCTCGGTACGGCGAGGCCTACGAGCGGCGCGTCGATCCACGCGGCCGATCCTACTACTGGGCGACGAACGATCCGCCCCCGCCGCCGTCGCCGAACGAATCGGATGTCACGGCCCTGGCAGCGGGCTATGTCACGCTCACGCCGCTCGACTACGACCTCACCCACCGCGCCGCTATCGACGAGCTCGCCGAAGGGGTGTGGAGGCTGGGGTGACCGGCCTTTGGCAAGCCTTTGGCAAGGGGGGGGACGCGGGGAAGCCCGCGGCTCACCCCCGCGAGCGAACAAACGCGATGGCCAGCCCGACCGCAGCGCCGATCCCGGCGAGAAACAAGATCCAAAACAGGATCGGCAGCCCCTGGAAATGGATGTCGGTCCAGGAGGTCTTGGGCTTCGGCCGCGAAGGCTCCTCGGTGGGAGCGGCCGGCGGGGCCTGCGGGGAAACCGCAGGCTTGCCGCGGAGGGATGGTGATGCTCCGCCGGCCCGCGTTCCCGAGCCCTTCCGTGACGGGGCCGACGACGTGTCGATGCGCGGCAGGCCCTCGACCCCGGAACGGTCGGAGCTCTCCTCGCCGCCGCGCCCCGAATCGGGGAGCGATCCGGAGCCAGGGCCGCTGCCGATCACCCCCGAGGAACCGATCGGTCCGGACCCACTCCCGGGGCCGCTGCGCACCACCGGGCCGGGTTGCCGGCGTGGCCCCGGCGTGGCCTGGCCCTCGCCGGAGGAACGCCGCGGGGCCCGGCGCGGGGGATCGATCCGGCCGCTGGTGCGCTGCGTTGCCGGCGTCGAACTGAGCCAGGCGGCCAAGGCGTCGGCGACATTCTGCGCGGTCTGGGGGCGGGCGTCGGGGTGCTTTTCCATCATCCGGAAGTAGAGCTCGGCGATCGCGGTCGGGACGTCCGGCCGTTTCTCGAGGAGATTCGGCGGAGGCTCGTTCATATGGGCGCGGAGCCGCTCGGCGAGCGGTCCGGTGGCGAACGGCGCTTTGCCGACGAGGAGGAAGTAGAGGGTGCAGCCGAGGGAGTAGACGTCGCTGCGCCGGTCGGCCTTGTGGCTGTCGCGGGCCTGTTCGGGCGCTAGGTAATCGGCGGTGCCGAGCACCTTCTCGTCATGCTCGCGCGTCAGAGACGCCCCCTCGTCACCGTTGGCCAGGGCCAGCCCCATGTCGAGGATCTTCACCGTCCCCCGCTTGTCGAGGATGAGATTGGCCGGCTTGATGTCGCGGTGGATGAGCCCCTCGTCATGGGCGTACTGGAGCCCCGTCGCCGCCTGCCGGAGATAATCCGCCACCTCGCGGACATCGAGTGGCCCCTCAGCTTTGACCTTGGCGTAGAGATCCATGCCGTCGATGTATTCGAGCACGATGAAATGGATCGATCCCGACGACTCGAGGTCGAAGGCTCGGGCGATGTTGGGATGGTTGAGCCTGGCGGAGGCCTGCGCCTCTCGCTCGAAGCGGGCCAGATAGGAGCTTTGGCCGACGCGCTTCACCGGCAGGACCTTGATCGCCACCTTGTGGTGGAGGGTGGCGTGTTCGGCGAGGTAAACGCTGCTCATGCCGCCGGCGCCGAGGAGCCTCAGCAGCTTGTATTTCCCGAGGACGAAGCCCTTGTGGCGCCCCTTGCGGAGCTGGTCGACCTGCCAGGGCGTCAGTTGCCTCGACTCCACCAGCACCGTGACGAACCCCTCCGGGACCGGCTCTCCGCCGAGCGGCAGCCGCCCCTCCGCGTTGGTCCATGGGCTCAGGGCCTGGTCGATCTTGGCAGGATCGACGAGGCCGCTGGCGCGGAGCACGCGGAGGAAGTCGTCCAGCGTCTGCGTGGAGTCGCTCATACCGCAGGGGGGCGGAGAAGGGAGTGGAGAATATCGATATCCTATCAGGCGTGAGTCGGCGTGCCGACTCGCTCTCCTCCCCGCCGGGAGTTCCGGGGGAAGGGCTTGCCGACGGGCTACCTAGGCGGCGGTCCCACGCCCCGGACATCCCCTTCCCCATGGACGTCGTCCTCTACACCCGCCGCGGCTGCCACCTCTGCGAAGCCGTCGAGGACCTTCTCTCCCACCATGCCCC
This sequence comes from Candidatus Kuenenia stuttgartensis, assembly GCA_945865325.1. Lineage (GTDB taxonomy): Bacteria > Planctomycetota > Planctomycetia > Pirellulales > UBA1268 > QWOP01. The sequence goes on along the minus strand of CAMBFA010000019.1, from coordinate 8,606 downwards.
CCGGGCCCGGATCGTGGAGATCGGCGGCGACAGGGCCCTCGAGGGTGCGTACGGCCTGCGGGTTCCCGTTGTCACCGTCAACGGTCGTGCCGTCGCGGAGGGGCGGATCGACGAGGCGAGCTTGATCGTGGCTCTGGCGGCTGCGTTCACAGCCCGAGATTGAGGCCGCGGGCTTGGAGATCGTTGGCGAGCCGGGCAGCCGTCGTGAACACCTCCGCATCCCAGCCGGCCGCGCGGGCCGCCTCGACATGCTCCGGGACGTCGTCGGTGAAGAACAGCGCCTCGGGGGGCACGCCTGCCATCCGGGCCGCGATCCGGTAGATCGAAGGATCGGGCTTGAGGGTACCGACCTCGTGCGAGAGGACGAGCACGGAGAACCGGCCGGGGAGCACCGCGTAGCGCTTGGCGAGGAGATGGCTCCAGTGCGGGGCGCAGGTGTTGGAGAGGATCCCCGTCGGCAAACCGGCCCGCTCGACGGCGGCGATCACCGGCAGCATCGCCACGTTGAGGCTGAACATGTCGCTGGCCGCATCGGCCAGCCGCGCCGGGTCGCTCGTCGACCCGGTCGCCCGACTGAAGGCGTCGTGGAAAGCCTTCCAATCGATCTCCCCCCGTTCGAGCTTCGCCTGCAGCCCCCCCTCGAAGACGGCGGCATGGGTCGCCGCGGGGGTGATTCCGGCGACCCCTGCCATCTGGCGGACGGCGTGTTCGCGGTCGAAATTGACGATCACGTTGCCGAGATCAAAGTAGACGAACTTCGGCGGGCGGAGGTGGGTCGACATGGTGGCGCAGGAGTCTCCGGTCGCTTTCCAACGGGTTTGTGAAAGGCTATTCTGCCCGCTCGGCGTCGCTCCGGGCTAGGCCGCTTCGCCCCCTCCGCCGCGAACACTTCCCCAAGGATCCTTCCGCGCCATGGCCGCCATCAACCGCACCAGCTCCCGGATCACGCAGCCCCGCTCGCAGGGCGCCTCGCAGGCCATGCTCCTCGGCACCGGCCTGCAGCCGGCCGACCTCGACAAGGCCCAGGTCGGGATCGCGAGCATGTGGTACGACGGCAACACGTGCAACATGCATCTCGGTGAGCTGGCGGCGGTCGTCAAGGAGGGGGTGACGGCTGCCGGCATGGTGGGGATGCGGTTCAACACCATCGGCGTCAGCGACGGGATTTCGATGGGGACCGACGGGATGAGCTTCTCGCTCCCCTCCCGCGACATCATCGCCGACTCGATCGAGACGGTGATGCAGGCCCAGTGGTACGACGGCATGGTGGCGATCCCCGGCTGCGACAAGAACATGCCCGGCTGTTTGATCGCGATGGGACGGCTCAATCGGCCGGCGCTGATGGTGTATGGCGGCACGATCCGGGCCGGCCACCTCGCCGACGGCACGCCGCTGGACATCGTCTCGGCCTTCCAGTGCTACGGGGAATACGTCTCCGGGCGGATCGACGACGTGCGCCGTGCGAGTGTCGTTCGTCAGGCCTGCCCCGGCGCCGGCGCCTGCGGCGGCATGTATACCGCCAACACGATGGCCACGGCGATCGAGGCCCTCGGCATGTCGCTTCCCGACAGCGCCAGCATCCCGGCGGTCGATCCAGCCAAGCTCGACGAATGCCGCCGAGCCGGGGCCGCGGTCAAGAACCTCCTCGAGCGTGACATCAAGCCCCGCGACATCATGACCCGCCGCGCCTTCGAAAACGCGATCGTGGTGACGATGGCCCTCGGCGGCTCAACCAACGCCGTCCTCCACCTCATCGCCATGGCCCGCGCCGTCGAAGTCGAGCTCACCCCCGCCGACTTCCAGGCCGTTGCCCGCCGCATTCCCTACATCGCCGATTTGAAGCCGAGTGGCCGCTATGTCCAGGAGGATCTCCACGCCGTCGGCGGCACCAGCGGCTTCATGAAGTACATGCTCGACAAGGGGCTCCTCGACGGCGACTGCCTCACCTGCACCGGCAAAACGCTGGCTGAGAACCTCGCCACGAACAAAGGCCTGACGCCGGGGCAGAAGGTGATCCATCCGCTCGAGGAGCCGATCAAGGCGACCGGCCACATCACGATCCTCCAGGGCAACCTCGCCCCCGGCACCGCCGTCGGGAAGATCACCGGCAAGGAAGGGGCCCGGTTCGAGGGGCCGGCCCGCGTCTTCGACAGCGAGGAGGCGATGCTCGCCGCCCTCGAGCAGGGGAAGATCCAGCGCGGCGACGTGATCATCATCCGCTACGAGGGGCCGAAGGGGGGCCCGGGGATGCCCGAGATGCTCACGCCGACCTCGGCCCTGATGGGCGCCGGCATGGGCAACGACGTGGCGCTGATCACCGACGGCCGCTTTTCCGGCGGCTCCCACGGCTTCATCGTCGGGCATGTCGTCCCGGAGGCGCAGGAAGGTGGGCCGATCGCGCTGGTGCACGATGGCGACAAGGTGACGATCGACGGCGACAGCGGCCGCCTCGATGTTGCCGTCTCCGACGCCGATCTCGCCAAGCGCCGTGCCGTCTGGACCGCGCCGCCGCTGAAAGCCACGCGTGGCATCCTCGCCAAGTACATCCGCTGCGTCGCCCCGGCAAGCGAGGGCTGCGTCACCGACGAGCCGCGCTGACCGGGGGCTCATTGAGACGGCCCTCTCGGGGCTCTCTAGGGCTCGAGCCTGTGGGTGATTCGTCGGCGGGGCCGGCAAAAGTTTCGTCGTTTCTCGGAGGACCTCGTCACTCCTCAAGCGTTCGCCGATCCCCGCCTCGCCTGTGCGTTGTCAAGAAGCAGCCCACGCTGACGCGACCCCGAAGCCACGTTTGAGCCAAGGATCGGGGAAGCCCGAGGCTATCTCGGCGCTGGCAGCGGGAGCGATTCGATCGGGACCGGTGGCCCGGGGGCGACAAGGGCGCCGGGGGGGAGTTGGTCGGGGCGGAGGGGGGCTCCGTAGACCGGGCCTGTCGGCAGCGGGGCGGCACTGGTCGTGCTGGCGGCCGGGCCGGGGAGTGTGGCGGGGAGGCCGGTGGCGGGATCGGCGGCTTGGTAGGCGGGGCCGGCCTGTGGCACCGGCGCCACGCCGAGCCGGCCGAGGATTTTGCCGAGCATCTTCTGCTCGAGGAGCGGGTCGCGGCCGAGCGGGATCCAGCCGAGGTTCGGCGTCGGATTGGCGACGGGCCGCGGCTGGTCGCCGACCTGCTGGCCGAGTGTGGGGAGCGGTGTGCCGTAGCGGTAGAGCGAATCGTCGTTGCGAAACGACGCCCCGCCGGCGGTGGCCCGCATCGGCCGGGAAAGGTTTTCGAGCTCCTTGAGCACCACCGCCTCGACCCGCCACCCGGATGGATCGGGGATCAGCCGCATTGAGCCCGAGCGGCGGATCGACTGGAGCGTCGATTCGAGCCGCTCACGGAAGCCGACCGAATCGCCGCGCCACGGTTCGAGGAGCGTCGCGCCGGTCTGGGGGTAGGTGTCGATCCGCCCCTCGGCCGGGATGCCGTTGGCAAACACGACGCGCTGCTCCGACTGGATCTTGAAGAAGTCGTCCATCGTGTCGACCATCTGCTGCCAGACGACCTCGGCATCGATCGGCGGGATGACGACGCTGTTGCTTGGGGCTGGCGGCGGGCCGGGCGCGACCGGGCCACCGGGGCCGATGACCGCGCCGGGGGGGAGCGGCGCGAAGGGGTCGGGGGAGGTTGTCGGCGAGGAGAATCCTGGGAACGGGAAGAGGGGCGTCGGCGGCGGCGGCGGGAGCGGCTGGACGATCCCCGGGAGCGTTGGGGCCGGCACCATCGCCGGGGCCGGGGCCGCCGGGAGCGGCAGGACGGCCGGCGGGGGGAGTGACTGGCCGGGGGGAGGGAGTTGGAGCGTGGGGACGATCGCGCCGTAGGGAGCGCCGGCGGGGGAGGGAAGCGGAGCCTGGGCCAGCGACATCGGCGCCGCGAACGCGGCGAGCGCGGCGGCAAGGAGCGGCGCGAGGCGAACGAGGGCGAAGGGCCGGCGGCGGGGGCGTGGCATCGGCGGCATCCCACGAAGGTGCGGCCGGACCGGGCCGCAGGGGGCAGGATCGTCGCGGCCGAGGGCCCGTGGCTCAAGGCCAGTTCCGGCTGTGTCGCCGGCGGATCGCTCGCCAAACGAGCGCGAAGCCGAGTGCGAATGAGCTGATAAGAATGGCGCCGATGCCGGTCGGAGTTCCAATCTTCTCGCGGAACATCTGGCGAGGGGGAGGGGCGAGGTAGGGCGTGGACACCGTGCCGGGGGGCTGGGCGGACGGGAGTGAATGGCCGGGGAAGGCATTGTGGAGCGTGGCTGAGCTCGGGTCGGCCTCGGCCTGCGGGAGTTGTGGGGCCGATGTGTCCGTCGGCACGACAACGTCGGGCCGTGGCGGGGGGGGCTGCGGACGAGCGGTCGAGCCGCTCCTAGTGCCGAAGATCAGGAATCAGGAGGATGGCCAATGCGACAAGTACGCCGACGACAATCGCCCCACCCTCGGACGCCCTAGTGCCGAAGATCAGGAGGATGGCCAATGCGACGGCCAGTGCGATGATAGGGAAAGCACCGACAAACACGAAGCGTGGCCCCCGCGGCCTCGCCCGATGGTCGACAAGCGGACTGGCCCCGCCCCAGCGATCGCCGTCTTCGCCCCGCCGATCCTTCTGGCCGAGCGCCTCGCCAAACACCCCGGCGATGCTGTCGGCGTCGCGGCCCCGCCCTCCCCTTCCCTGCCGATGGGCGCGGAGGATGGCGCGGACTTCACCGGCGTCGAGGTTGAGCTCGCGGGCGATGTCGGTGACGGTCTCCTCGCCGAGGAGATCGTGGCCACTCGCTTCGAGAGCCGCGGCCCGTTCGAGGACGCCGTCGAAGCGAGCGTCAGCGGCTGATTCGTATTCGCGCTTGGCCGCCGGCGTGGCCCGCCGGTGCCGGGGAGCGGCGTCGGGCAGTGGCGGCGGGGCGGCGGGGGCCTTCGGGGGCATGGCGCGGAGGTCGGTCGTCGCGCCGGCGGCTGCGGGCAGACCCGCGAGGGCGGCGGCGGCCGATGCCGCCGAGGAAAAGCGATCGAGCGGATCTGGGGCGACGAGCCGGTCGAGCCAGGCGGCGACGTCGGCGGGGAGGTCGGGGCACAGCGAGCGAATCGACGGGATCGGTTCGGTCGAGATTTTCCGGAGGAGCTTGAGGGGGCTCGAGGCCGACAGCGGCGGCCGGCCGGTGAGCATTTCGTGGAGCGTAGCGCCAAGGCTGTAGAGATCGCTCGACGGAGTGGCCTCGTCGCCGAGGGCGACTTCCGGCGCGAGGTAGGTGAGCGTGCCGAGGAGCGAGCCCGAGGCGGTAAGCGTGTGCTGCCGATCGGGGCTGCGGGCGAGACCGAAATCGGTGAGCTTGTAGGTGCCGGCGGCGGGGCCGGTCGTGGCGAGGAGAATGTTTGCCGGCTTGATGTCGCGGTGGACGATCCCCGCGGCGTGGGCCGTGTCGAGCCCGTCGAGGACCTGCAGCGCGCAGTCGATCACCGTCGCCGCCGGGATCGCCCCCCTTCCCTTCACCATCTGCTGGAGGCTCAAGCCCGGCACGAGCTCCATCGCCATGAATGGGGGCTTGGCGACCGGGTCGAACTCATAGATCTGGACGATGTGCGGGGAGGCAAGCGACGCAGCGGCGCGCGCCTCTTCGCCGAAACGGCCAAGCGTCCCGGCATCCTCTCCCGGCAGCGGTCGGATCACCTTCACGGCGGCGTCGCGGTGAAGCGCCTCGTCGCGGCCCCGGTAGACCGTCCCCATGCCGCCGCGGCCGAGCTCGCCGATGATCTGGTAGCGGCCGATGCGCCGTGGGCCAGCGGGCGCAGCCACCCGGGCCCCGGTCCAAGCGGAAGCCGACGACACGTCGTGACGGAGTTCGTCAAGCGAATGGTCGAAGCGGCCGAGCTTCCTCTGGGCATGATCGGTGTGGAGGACGATGCGGAAGAACGCGACCGTGAAATAAAGCGCCACACCGGGGATGACGCCGCTAAAGAGCAAGGCGAGGACGACGAGTTCTCGCACTGGGCCGGTTGGCACATCGAGCCGGGCCGCGAGTCGCCGGCAGACGCCGAGAAGAAGGGGCCCCTGATCGGTCGATGCAAAGCCCGGAGTCAAATCTTCTCTGGGAGAGTCTGACCACGACTGCACCACCCCCGCGATCAGATAAATGTAAACGCCGGGGATGATCCCCGTGAACAGCGTGATCATCGCGACGAGGAAACGGATGCCGCGCACGGGGACGTCGAGGCCTCTCCCCAAACGCAAGCAGACGCCGAGGAGGCAGGAGCTCCGTGACGGCGTTAGCAGGGCCACCACCCCGGTGGAGATCACGCCGAAAGCCCCGAGCATGAGCGCCCCGACGGAGAACACGAAGAGGTATTCGATCGGGCTCATGTCAGATGCGATCCGTGGAGGCGGGGAGAACGCAGCCGAGGAGCAGGTAGACGCACAGCCCCGGGCCGACGCCCGAGAGGAAAATCGCCGCCACGGCGAGGATCCGGACGGCGAGCACCGGCAGCCCCTGCCGGCGGGCCAGCCGCCAGCAGACGCCGAGGCAGCGCGGCCCGGGCCGCGACGGCCAGGCCGACAGAAGCGCGGGCAAAACGATCGCTGCCACCGCCGCGTAGACGACGATCTCGAAGAAGCCGAACATGCCGAGGAGCGGAGTCATGGATCTCTCGGAAGCTAGAGTGTTGGGATCGAACCTGCGTGAACGTTGGCAGCCGACGGTCAGTTCGCCGCCGGCCGCCGCGGTTCCCGCTTGAGACGAGCCAATTCCTCCTCGATCGCGTCGGATTCCTTGAGGGCCGCATACGCCTCCTCGAGCGACGGCTTGTGGAGATCGGGACTGATCTCTTGGAAAGCCTCCATCCGCTCGATCCGCTGCTCGAGCTGGTCGAACTTCGTCACCGCATCGTACCGGGTGACGCGCTCGATCACCCCCCGGGTGCGCTCGTGCGTGGTGGCACGCTTGTGCCGCTGGACGAGGAGCCGGTGCCGCTGCCGGGCGTCGACAAGCTTTGCCTCGACCGCGCCGATGTCCTCCTTGTAGCGGGCGACGACCTCCTCGCAGCCGGTCGCTTCCTTGGCATGGGCGTCGCGGAGGTCTTCGAGCCGGCGGCGCTCGCGGATCGCCTCGAGGGCAAGGTCTTCCCTCCCCTTCTCGAGCGCCAGCCGCGATCGCTCTTCCCAGGTGGCAATCGCCGTCTCGGCCGTGGCCACGGCCCGCTCGGCCCGCTTCCGGGCGGCAATCGCCCCGGCGCAGTTGGCCTTCACCTCGACGAGCGTGTCTTCCATTTCCTGGATCATCAGGCGGATGAGCTTGTCGGGGTCTTCGGCGGCGTCGAGCATCGCGTTGAGGTTGGAATTGATGATGTCCTTGAGTCGGGTGAAGACACCCATGGGAAGCTCCTGAGGGGGGAAGGGCGTTGTTGGGTCGGGATGCGAGGAAGATCTGCGAATCGCGTGCCAGAGCGACTGGACGGGGTCTGTGTCGCGGCGGCGGGGAACGATGGGGCTCGGGCTTGGCGTGGGTCGGGGCCGCCCCCTGCCGCCTCGCCGGACGTTCGCTTCGGCCTTCCGGGCCTGCGCTCACTCCATGCCGCCTGCGCTTCGCCCTCCGTGGCTCCGCTTGCCGGCAAGGCCGCTCGACGGCAGGGGGCGGCCCCTCCTGAGCGAGCGTGATGGGGTGGCTGGAAATCCAGTTTTTGGCTGAATATGCTTATGAATGGCATTTTTAGCCACGTTTAGCGTCTGGGAGATATCGCCGTGCGTGTCGAAGAGGCGATCGGTCGCTCGGAAGCGTTCCTGGCGTTCACGGAGCGGCTCTCCCGGGCGGCCACGGTCGATCGGCCGGTCCTGCTCATCGGCGAGCGGGGCACGGGGAAAGAGTTGGCCGCCGCCAAGCTCCACTACCTCTCGCGACGTTGGGAGGGGCCGCTTGTGGCCCTCAATTGCGCGGCGCTGGCGCCGGCGCTGGTTGAGGCGGAGCTTTTTGGACACGAGCAGGGGGCGTTCACCGGCGCCACCCGGGAGCGGGCGGGGAGATTCGAGGCGGCTGATGGTGGCACGCTCCTCCTCGACGAGATTGGACTGGTGCCGCTGGAGGCGCAGGAAAAGCTCCTCCGCGTGGTGGAGTACGGCACGTTCGAACGGGTGGGGAGCTCGCGGCCGACGCGGTTGAGATGCTCGAAGCCCATCCCTGGCCGGGCAACATCCGCGAACTCAAAAACGTCGTCGAGCGGGCGGTCCACCGGTCCGAAGGGGGGCAGGTCGGGGTGGAAGCGATCGACTTCGATCCCTTCCGGCGCCCCGGTGAGCAGGTCACCCAGACCGGGCCGACCAGTGGCGTTGCGCCGGTCGATCCGCCGGCGGTGCCAGGCCGCTCCACGCTCCCATCGTCTCTGCCTGAGGCGGTCGCCAGGCTGGAGATCGAGGCCCTCCGGGGGGCCCTCTTGGCCACCCGTCACCATCAGCGGAACGCGGCTGCCCTTCTCGGCCTCAGTTACCACCAGTTTCGCGGCCTCTACCGCAAGCATGCGGCGCAGCTCGAGGAATGACCGCAGGGGGCCGAAGCGAGTCCCAAAGCGACAGGGCCGCCCCGGAAGACTCCCGGGACGGCCCTGCGAGG
>CAMBFA010000018.1 GCA_945865325.1 Candidatus Kuenenia stuttgartensis | reverse complement strand
CGCCCGGCTGGGGGTCGATCCCCAGAGCGTGGAAGTCACCGGCGTCGCCCTCCGGGGAGCGTTCGCTGCGCTCCAATCCGGTGGAATGCCGGCGCCGCGGCCAGCCACGGCGCCCGAAAACTACGTCATGTTTGTCGGTGGCCCCGACCCGCGCAAGAATCTCGAGACGGTCGTGTTGGCGCTCTTAAGGACCGGGAGCCCCGATCCCGCTCTGGTGATCGCCGGCGGCTATCCCGATCGTTGGCGAGCCCGCGTCGCACGGACGGTAGCCAGGGCCGGCGGCCGGGCGGTCCGGCTTGAGTTCCTCGACCATGTCAGCGACGCCGAGCTTGCCGGCTGGTACGGGCATGCGGTGGCGACCGTCGTCGCCTCGCGGGCGGAGGGTTTTTCCATGCCGGTGATCGAGGCGATGGCCTGCGGCTCGCCGGTGATCGCCTCCGACATCCCCTGCCACCGCGAGCTTGTCGCCGATCCTGCCGCGCGCTTCAATCCCGAGGCTCCCGACGATCTTGCCGCCCGGCTCCGGGCCGTGATGGTCGATTCCCGGGCACGGGAGCGGCTCGTCGCGGCGCAGCGACCGACGCCAGAGCGATTCACCGCCGCGCGCGTCGGGGAGCGGTTTGCCGCAGCGCTCGAGCTGCGGATGCCGGGGCATGCCCGCCGGGCACGGAAGGCCGTGGCGGCACGGCGCCCGGTGATCGCGCTGGTCTCGCCCTTTCCTCCTGACCGTTCCGGTGTTGCCGACTATACACGGCGCACGGTGGCGGCGCTGTCGGCGCGGGCCGACGTCGACGTCTGGACCGATCAACCACAGCCGGTGGGCGATGCCCATGTGCGGGCCTTCCACGCCATTGGCAGCGGGGCTTGGCTGCGCCCCGATTACGACGCCACGGTGGCGGTTCTGGGCAATTCCCACTTCCACGCCCCGATCCTCGCCGGGCATCTCCGCCATGGCGGCCCCTGCATCCTCCACGATTCCCGCCTCCTCGATCTCAATGCCTGGTGGCATGGCATCGAGCGCACGCGCCTGCTTGCCGAGGCCGAATTGCGTCGTCCGGTGTCGGAGGCCGAGGTGCGGCATTGGACGCGCCACCAGGGGGAGATTCCCACGCTCTTCCTCTCCGAAGTGGCGCGGGCTTCGGCGCCGCTGTTCGTCCACAGCCGGGCGCTGGCCGCTCATGTCGCCCGGCTCTACGGGGTCGAGGCGGTCCATCTCCCCTTCGCCCTCCTGCGGGAGTTCACGCCTCGTGAAACCGCCGCTCCATCGCGGCAGCGCGCCCGGCAAGCGCTGGGGATTCCGGAGGGGCGAACGGTGATCGTCACGCTCGGGATCTATGACTCCAAGAAGGCTCCGGAGGTGTGTGCGGAGGCGATCGCCCGGATGCGGGGAACGGGGCGCGACGCGCACCTGGTGTTCGTGGGGGACGCGGGTCGCTCCGCCGAGCCGGTTCTGCGGCGCGCGGCGGCCTCCGGCGCCGGCGGCGCGGTTCACTTTACCGCCGAGTGGATCGACGACGAGACCTGGCGCACCTGGCTCCTCGCCGCGGACGGCGCGATCCAACTCCGCACCCACCGCTTCGGCGGGATCTCCGGCGCGCTGATGGACTGCATCGCCGCCGGGGTGCCGACGGTGGCCAACGAGGATCTGGCCGCGGCGCTCGACGCCCCGTCGACGGTCGCTCGCGTCGGCGATGCTTTCACCGCGGCCGAGGTCGCGACGGCGCTCGAGGGGCTGCTCTCCCGCGGCGGCGGGCGTGACGAGGTCACCCGGGTTCGCTACGGCGCCGAGCACTCGATGGAAAACTACGTCGCCGGCCTGCTCACGGCGCTGGGGATCGCCGATGGGGAGCGGGGCCAGGCCGATCACACGCTGTCCGGATGCCGGGTGGCGTAAGGTTCCCTGTCGTGGCTGGCAAGTCCGCGGCGCGTGCCCCATCCTCGCCAGCTCTCCCCTCCTGCCGCCGCGCTCGAGCGATGAATGCCCCCGTCTGCCCGGCTTACCCGGCTTCTCGCGCGCTTGTGATCGGCTCCGGGTCGACGCAACGAAACGTGGGTCTCCGGTCGATATCCCCTCCACGGGATTCGGCTGACACGTTCGACGTGTCGCCCCGCGCCCGCTCGTCGGACCCCGTCGTCATGCCGCGTCTCCTCCAGCCCAGCGATCGCGCCGCCCGCCCCCGGGTCGTCATCGACCTTGAAAAGGTGCGGCATGCCAACTGCGGCCTGGGGAGGTTCTGCCGGTATCTCGCCGAGGGGATCCTGTCGGCGTCCGGCCGGGGCATCGAGCCGGTGCTCTTCCTTCCGCCGCGCGGCGATGCAAGCCGGCCGACGGTGCGCCATTTCCACGACGGCGCGGTGGAGCACATCGACGTCAGTCCTTGGCGCAAGGAGTCGTTCGCCCGCTTCCTCCGGCCGCTGGTGCGGCCGTTCCGCACCGACGGCGGCTACGACCTGTGGCATGTCACCAGCCAGTCGTCGAAATACCTTCCGCTCGACCCGCGTGTGCCGGTCGTACTCACGATCCACGATCTCAACTTTCTCCACGACGAGCGGCACCGGAGCCGGCCGGCGGCGGTCCGTCGCAAGCTGGCGGCCGTCCAGGCGAAGGTCGACCGGGCAGCGGCGGTGGTCACGATCTCCCGGTTCGTCGCCGCCGACGTGCGGGCATGGCTCGAGCTCCGAGGCAAGCCGCTCCATGTCGTCCCCAATGGTCTGCCGCCTGCGGCCACGGCCTCCCTGCAGCGGCCGTCATTCCTCACGCCGGGCCCGTTCCTCCTCACTGTCGGGGCTGCGCTGCCGCACAAGAATTGCCATGTGCTCCTCGGGATGATCGCGCGAACCAACGACCTGCGACTGGTGATTGCCGGCCGCAAGGCGACGCCCTACGGCGCGTTTCTGGAGGAGGAGGTGGTCCGGCTCGGTCTGAGCGGCCGCGTGCTCATGCCGGGAGAGGTGTCCGACGGTGACCGGCAGTGGCTCTACGAGCACTGCGACGGCTTCCTTTTCCCCTCGCTCACCGAGGGCTTCGGATTCCCCGTCCTCGAGGCGATGCAGTGCGGTCGGCCGGTGTTTGCCGCGCGGCGGACGAGTCTTCCCGAGATCGCCGGCGACCGGGCCGGCTGGTGGGACTCGTTCGAACCCGACGCGATGCTCCGCACGGTGCGCGAAGGACTTGAGTCCTCCCGCTCGACGCCCGGATTCGCCGCGGCTCAAGCGGCTCACGCCGCCACGTACACGTGGGAACGGGCTGCTGCTGCGTATCTCGACGTGTACGACGAAATCCTCAAGCGGAAGGTGGCATGAGCATGCGTGTGATGGTCACGGGTGGCGCGGGCTTCATCGGCAGTCACATCACCGATGCGCTCCTGGCCGCCGGGCACGAGGTGGGGGTGATCGACGACCTCTCGACCGGGTCGCGCGACAATCTCCCTGCCACGGTTCCGCTCCACGTCGTCGACATCCGCGATCGTGGCGCGGTGGCCGCCGCCTTCGCCGCCTTCCGCCCCGAGGTTGTCTGCCATCAGGCGGCGCAGATGTCGGTGAGCCGGTCGGTGCGCGAGCCGCTGTTCGATGCCGAGGTGAACGGCATCGGTCTGATCAACGTTCTCGATGCGGCGGTGGCCCAGGCATGCCGGCGGGTCGTGTTCGCCTCGTCGGGAGGGGTCCTCTACGGCGAGCAGACGACCCCCGCCCCCGAGCACACCCCGGCCGATCCGGTCAGCCCGTACGGGATCACAAAGTGGGTCGGCGAGCGCTACTTGAAGTTCTACGCGGCCGAGCATGGTTTGGGGGCGATAGCGCTGCGCTACGCCAACGTCTACGGTCCGCGGCAAAATCCGCATGGCGAGGCGGGGGTGGTGGCGATCTTCCTCAATCGCTACCTCGCCGGCCAACCGGCCACGATCAACGGCGACGGCCGGTATGTCCGCGACTACGTCTACGGGGGCGACGTCGCCCGGGCCAACGTCCTCGCCCTCACGGTGGCCGACGAGTCGGTCCCCCGCGGGCAACTCACGAGCCTCAACATCGGCACCGGGATCGGCACCGACGTCGTGGAGCTCGAGAGCCGGATCCGCCGGGGACTCGTCGAGGTGACCGGGAGGAGCGGGGCTGTCGCGTATCCCGAGCCGCTCCACGGCCCCGCCCGCCCCGGTGATCTGCGTTCGAACGTCGTCGACGCCACGCGTGCCGGGACGGTTCTCGGCTGGCGCCCCGAGGTCGATCTCGAGGACGGGATTGGTCGGACGGCGGCCTGGTTCGCCGCGCGGAAGTCGAACTGACACGGTCACCAGACCTTTGAAAAAATCAAGCATGGCACGCATCCATCGTCCGGAACCGACGGCACTCGTCTGCGGCATTAGCGGCCAGGACGGCGCTTACCTCGCCGCGCATCTCCTCGACCAAGGGTATCGCGTCGTGGGGACGAGCCGGGATCCTTCGGCGTGCGACCGCCACGGCCTCGCCACCCTCGGCATCGAGCGACGGGTGGTGATCAGAGCGCTCGCTCCCAACGACCTCGCTGCCACCGTCGCGCTCCTGGAGTCGGTCCGCCCCGACGAGGTCTACAACCTCTCCGGCCAGTCGTCGATCGCGCTGTCGTTCGAGCAGCCGGGTCTGACCTTCCAAAGCATCACGGTCGCCACGGTCAATCTCCTCGAGTCCGTCCGGGTGGCCCAACTGCCGACGCGGCTGTTTTTCGCCGGATCGACGGCGATGTACGGCGAGAACGGTGGCGAGCCGGTCGACGAGTCGACGGCCGCTCATCCGGGCGATCCCTACGCGCTGGCCAAGGCGGCGGCCTTCGCGCAGGTCGAGCAATACCGTCGTCTCCACGGTCTGTGGGCCTGCACGGGGATCCTCTCCAACCACGAGAGCCCGTTGCGGCCGGAGCGGTTTGTGACGCAGAAGATCACCGCCGCGGCCTGCCGGATCGCCGCCGGGGACACGCAGCCGCTGGCGCTGGGTGACCTTTCCGTCGAGCGCGACTGGGGCTGGGCGCCAGAGTATGTCGTCGCCATGCACGCCATGCTCCGGGCCGAGCGTCCGGAGGATTTCGTGATCGCCACCGGCGTCTCGGTACCCCTGGAGACATTCGTCGCCGAGGTGTTCGCGCGGCTTGGGCTCGATTGGCGCGACCACGTTGTCCGCGACGAGCGACTGCTGCGGCGCGGCGAGGTTCGTCGGCTGCAGGCCGATCCCGGTCGGGCGGCCGAGCATCTCGGCTGGCGGGCCGAGACGATGATCGGCGACGTGGCCCGGAGAATGGTCGAAGCGAAGCTGTTCAGCGACCGCGCCACGATCCGGCGGGCCGCCTAACACCCCGGCCGGAGTCGTCAGCCGTCCTCACCTGGCGGGCTCACCGGTTGCCTGGGCAGGCGGTCCCGGACAGCTCCACTGGGGGAGCTTCCGCCGCGTCGGACCCCGTCCCGTTCAGGCAGGCGGTGGGGCAGGCATCGTGGTACAGCCCCCTACCAGCAGCGGAGCAGATCCGGCGCATCAAAAGCGGCGAGTTGAGGTAATGCTTCAGCCGGTGGCTGGGGCCGACGATCTCCGCACAGTCGACCTGGCTGAACTCGATCCCACGGGGGATCCAGGCCGCGGGCATGCCGATGTTCCCGAGGGCCTCGGTCCGCAGCGAGCGGTCGACGTGCTCGAAGAACCGCAGGGCGATGTCAGAGGAGTTGGAGAGGATCGTGAGGCGGTCGATGCAGGGGAGGATTTCGCGATAGGGGCCGCGGGGGGCGAAGGCATCCTGGCGGACCGCCGCCGCCACGAGGACGAGATGGAGCGGTGCGGAGCGGTTGGTCCATGAGCGGACATCGCTCCGACCGGCAGCCTCAGCGTGGACGAGGTCCTCGAGGGCCTCCAGGGCGATGAGCGCCCCGTAGCTGTAGCCGACGATCGCCACCGGCCGGTCTGGCTCCACCTGCGAAAGGAGCCAGGCGAGGTAGTGCCCATCGGTGACGGCCCGTTCGTACTTCACCCGGCTGTCACGGAGGAGGATCCCCTGCTTGTCGCTCGGCCAGGAGAAGATCACGGTCCGGACATTGGCGGTGCTCGGGCAGGTAGCGCGGGTCCGAGCGGCTAGCAGAAGCCCTTGTTCCCGCGCCGAGTCGTGGTCGTAGCGATTGCCATGGACGAAGACGAGGAGCGGTTGCCCCGGCGTCGAGAGGAGCCCGTCGAGGTCGGTCTTCCTCCAGCATCCACGGGCGTCGAGGCTTTCGACGGCCGGACGGGCGTGCTGCGGCATCCGGCCGATCTCGGGGAGCCCACGGGTGATCACCGACCAGACGTCGCGCTCGCCGCAGGGAGCGGGGGGTGAACCGGGCACATCGGCCTCTTCTCCGCTGGTCAGGCCGGCCTCCGAAAGCCCTTCCCCGGCGCGGGGGAAGACGTCGTCCAGGGCCGGCGCCGCGCACCAGGGGAGTTCGGCGGTGGCCCCCCGCGATGCCGGAAGGAGGAGCGCCATCAGGGCGGCGAGCCAGGCGACGGCGCGGATGGGGAGCATGGCGGTGGCGGGCCGGCGGGGTGAGGCGTTGGCGCGGATGACGGTGAGGATGTCCAGGCGCATATCCCTGTGCACGGGGGGGTGGTGGACGGCAGGCGGACCCCATTTCCGCTCGCCGACGTCCTCCGGAACCCCGACCCTCGCTGTGCAGCTTTCCTCTCTTCGTCACTCCGCCGCGCAAGGTGAGGGGGCAACGCCCGCAGACCGTGCAAAAGCTACCATCGGCACGATTGGCAGCGGATGAATCCCACCGGGGGGGCGAGCCGACGGGATTCTGCATTTCCCGGGTCGCGCGCCCGATCCGTGAGCTAGGTTTTCACCGACGGCGTCCTCTGGCGCCGCACCTCTCCGAGCGACTTCGGAGCGGGACCGCTTCGTCTGTGGTGGAGACTCATCCGATGGCTCGTGCATTCTGCCTGGTCGCGATCGTCGCTGGGCTTGTGGCGGCTCCCGGCTGCAACTGCATGGGGGGGAGCAACTGCTCCTCCTCGCGGCGCCCCTCGTTCATGGAATTCGGTGGCTGCCTGGGGGGCTGCGGTTCCTCCGCTCCCGCGCCGGTTTACGCCGCCCCGATGGCCGCCCCCTGCTCGGCGCCGGCCTGCGGCAACGGGTGCGAGAGCTGTGGCGGGGCGGCGGCGGCCCCCTGCTGCAACGACGCCGGGATGATCCACTGATCCCCCGGCGGTGCCCCCGCCGCAGGGGCCTGCGGGCAGGGCCGCGGCCGGCTTCCGGGTTGGGAACGGGAAACCGATCCGTTCTGGCCTATAATCCCGGCTCCCACCCCACCCTGGAGCCGTCATGTTCGAATCGCTCTCGGCCTCGCTGACCAGTGCCCTCGCCTCCCTGCGGGGCCGGGGCAAGCTGACCGAGTCGAACATGCGCGAGGGGCTCGGCGCGGTGCGCACGGCGCTCCTCGAGGCCGACGTCGCCTATGACGTCGTCGACACCTTCCTCGACAAGGTCGTCGAGGGGGCGATCGGGGCGAAGGTCCTCGAGACGCTCGACCCGGCCCAGCAACTCGTCGGTGTCGTCCACCGCGAGCTGGTCAACCTGATGGGGCCGGTCGATCACTCGCTCCACCTCCAGGCGGGGCGGGTGACGGTAATCATGCTCTGCGGCCTGCAGGGCTCCGGCAAGACGACCTCCTGCGCCAAGCTCGCCCGGCGCCTCAAAGAGGAGGGGCGAGCCGTGATGCTCGTCGCGGCTGACCTCCAGCGACCTGCCGCCATCGAGCAACTGGCCATCCTCGGCCGGCAACTCGGCGTGCCGGTCCACACCCCCGACGGGGTCACTGATCCGGTCGCCGTCTGCAAGCTCGGCGTGGACCGGGCGCGGAAGGAGGGGGCGAGCGTCGTCATCCTCGACACCGCCGGTCGCTTGGCGATCGACCAGGCGCTCATGGACGAGCTCAAGCGCATCGACCACACCGTCGGCCCCGACCAGGTCTACCTCGTCGTCGACGCGATGACCGGCCAGGACGCGGTCCGCAGTGCCAAGGCCTTCAACGACGCCCTCGAGCTCGACGGCGTGATCATGACGAAGCTCGACGGCGACGCCCGCGGCGGCGCCGCGCTCTCCGTCAAGAGCGTCACGGGGGTGCCGATCAAGTTCATCGGCACCGGAGAGCAGATCGAGGCCCTCGAAGATTTCCACGCCGAGCGGATGGCGGGGCGGATCCTGGGGATGGGGGACGTCGTCACGCTCGTCGAAGAGGCGCAGCGGAAGTTTGACCAAGACGAGATGGCTCGGCAGGAGGAGCGCCTCCGGACGGGGGAGTTCACGCTCGACGACTTCAAGAAGATGCTCCAGCAGACGCGCCGTCTCGGGCCGATCGGCAAGGTGCTGGGAATGATCCCCGGCATGGGGCAGCTCAAGGAGCTCGTCGGTGATGCCGACCTCGACAAGGACATGGGGCGGCTGTTCGGGATCATCGACTCGATGACCCCGCAAGAGCGCCGCAATCCGAGCAAGGTGATCGACCAGCAGCGTCGCCGCCGGATCGCCACCGGGGCCGGCGTGGAGCTCCAGGAGGTGAGCGATCTGGTCAAGCAGTTCGACGGGATGTCGGCGATGATGAAGGGGATGGCGGGGATGGGGATGCGCGAGCGCGTCCAGCAGATGCAGGCGATGCAGGGGCAGATGGCCAATCCCGGCATGCGGCTGGGGAAGCCGAAGGGGGATACCGGCCGGCGGCTGACGGCCGACGAGCGCCGCAAGCAGAAGAAGCAGCGGGAGAAGGACCTCCGCCGCAAGCGCCGCGGCGACTGACGGGCTGCGGGGGCGTGTCCTCCCCGCCCGGATCGGCTATCCTCCCGGATCGATTGCCCTCGGATCGGCTCCCCCCGGATCGGCTATCCTGCGGTCGTATCCTTCTTGTTCCTAGCCCTTTTTGATCCCCTCTGCCCTGCCCCTTTTCGCCTGTCCCAGGAAGCCCGCCCTGCCATGTTCGACTCGCTCTCCGAAGCCGCTGGCTGTGATCTCCTCGCGAAAGTCTTCCGGGCCCGGGGCTACACGATCGCCCGCAATCTCCAGTTCCGGGAATACGGCGTCGAGTTCCATGTCGACGGCTGGGATCCGAAGGCCCGCGTCGGATTTGAGTATCTCAGCAGCGAGGACGACGACCACGACGATCTCTCGCTCGTCGAGTATCAGGCGCTGATGGATCAGCAGCGCCGTGGCGAACTTTCGCTGTTTGTCATCGACGAGGTGGAGCCGGTCTCGGCGGCCGATCTCGAGGAGCAGGCCAACGAGTTCCTCGACGAGGTCGAGGCCGCCCGGGCCGCGCGCCGCAGTGCTGGTAGCCGGAAGGCTCCCCCGAAGAAGAGCGTGAAGCCGGCGAAGAAGGTCTCTGCCAAGAAGCCGGTGGCGAAGAAGCCTGCCGTGAAGCGCGTGGCGAAGCCTGCCGCTGTCGCCAAGAAGCTCGCAGCAAAGAAGCTCGCAGCGAAGAAGCCTGCCAAGCGGGCACGCTGAAGCAGTCTTCCGGGCCGCGTTCAACGTTCCGGGAGTGCCGCCTGATGAATGCCTGCGCGATGGCTCGCGGACTCAAGCAACGGGTGGTCGACGACAACGTCGGCCTCTACGCTTCGCTGCTTGCGACGAACGGGGCCGCGACCGAGCCGGTGTGGATCGACGGTATGAGGCTGTTTCGGTCCCTGTCCGCAGAGGATCAGGCCGCTTTCATGGCCTTCGTTCGCAATGCCGTCATCGATTCGGTGTCGAGTGTCCTCGCGATCGTTGACGGCGTGTCGGTCCTCGATGGCCAGGAGGGAGAGGTTGTCATGACCTGCGGCCGCGATGTCGTAAGCGGCGACCTGCAGAGCGAGTTTCTCGTCCTCTTTGAAGATTCGTGAAGATCCCGGTGTCAGCGATTCGCCTATCGGCAGCCTTCCTGTCCTTGGCGATGGGATCGAGGTGGATGTTCCCGAGGAGCACGTTGGGTATGGCCCAGGACTTTCAGCAATCCCGGTTTAGCCGGGCGAGCGACCTGGAGGCTCCGCGGAGGCAGTTCCCAAAAGCCGATGAAAGGCAGGTGACACGATGGACGCGGTGGCGATAGCCCTCGGGAATGCGACGGACGAAGAGGCGATTCGTAGGGTCATCCAGCACGTCGGCCTGTTCGTGATCGGCTCTGGCGAGGGGGATGGCGAGATCGCGGCGGGATTGTCGGCTGCGAAAGCGGCGTTTGCGTGGGAACGCTTGTTGCAGGTTTCCATCGCCGCTGCCGACAGGCATTCCGGCGGCCTGGTTGCGGCGGCGTTCGAGTGCTTCCTCTCGGAGACCGTGTCGCCGATCGAGACGCTCGTGCACGATGTTGCGGAAGCCGACACCGTTGGCAGGATTGCAGTCGTCTTCTGCTTCGAGTGGTCGCGTGAGAGCGCCATCAGCACCTACAGCGGCACGGCAAGTGACTTGTCGGTCTATCTGCGACTCAATGGCGGGCCTTATCGGTTGACCTGCGCCCCTCCGAAGTATTCGTCGCCCGACATCGATCTCGACACGCCGCTGGTGTGGCGATTGAGCCGCGGCGGTGCACGGTCCACGGATGAGCGGCCGGCGGTTCGGTAGCCACAAAGCTCCGAGACACTCACAGGTGCGAGAACGGAATCGCGACGATCGCCTCGTCGAGCAGCCGCGGCTCGGTGTCGTTAGTGATCACGAGGCCATACCGGCACCGGCGGTCGGCGACGAATTCGCGCAGGGCCGCCAGACGACGGCGGTCAATCGTGTGCGTGGACTTGATCTCGATCGGCACGAGCCCGACGTCCCCCTCGAGGATGAGGTCGATCTCCGCGCCGGCCGAGGTGCGATAAAAGAAGGCGCCGCAGTCGAGCCCTCGCCATTCCAGCTGCCGGAGAATCTCCTCGCTCACCATCGCCTCCCATGATCGGCCCGCCTGCGGGTGGCCGAGCAGGGCGTCGAGGTTGGCGAGATGGAGCAGGCGGTGCAGCAGGCCGCTGTCCCGCAGATGTCCCTTGGAATGCTTGACGAGCCGCTTCGTCGCCTGCTTCACATAGGGCGGAAGCCTGCGCCAGAGAAACGTGCCGTGGGCGATCTCAAAATAGTCCCGCGCGGTCGGAGGGGAGACGCCCAGACCGCGGGCGACATCGGCATGATTGATGATGGTTCCGGAGAGGCCGGCGAGGTGCTGCAGAAAAAGCCGAAATCGGTCCTGGTCGAGCCCGGGAAAGAGTCGGCCGATGTCACGTTCGACGTAGGTCTTGACGTACTGCGACATCCACATGGCCCGAAATCGGTCTGCCGGCTTGAGCCAGGGCTCGGGATAGCCTCCGCGGAGCCAGTAGTCGTGCACCTGCTGGATGTTGCCGCGGGCCCGCAGCGCAAGGAACTGGGCGGCTGTCGCAGAACGGTCGGCCAGAAGATCGGCGAAGTTCGGACCCCCGTGAGATGGATGCACCTCGCTCCATGCGAAGGGCGCCAATTCGATCGTGGCGATCCGGCCGGCCAGCGTCTCCGACACGCGCCGCAGGAGTGAGGGAGAACTCGAACCGGTGATCACGAACCGCCCGGCCGACGAACGATCGGCATCGATGGCGACCCGCAGGGCCGGAAAGAGGTCGGGCAGGAGTTGGGCCTCATCGATCACGACCCGCCGGGGATGGAGGCGAAAAAAAAGGTCTGGATCGCGGGCCACGAGATCCCGGTCGCTCCCTCTCTCCAGGTCGAACCGGCGCCAATCGGCAGGCAGAGACCCAGCCAGCGTGGTCTTGCCGCACTGCCGAGGGCCAATGATGGCAATGCAGGGAAACGCCGCGAGATACTCGGCAAAAAGGGGCTCACAGGCTCGTTTCATGCCTTGCAGAATAAAACCTGAAGTTTTGAAATGCAAGCCAGTCGTGGCGTTGTTGATCCCCGCACGTCAGCCGCCGTCTCCTTTTTTCCCAAATGGAATCGGGATTGGCGTCGGTGGTCGCGCATCGAAGCCGGTCCTCCGACTGCCGCTGGACGGTCTCGGATCGGCAAGGGTCTTGTTGCTTTGAGGCGCCCTTCGAGTCGGTCGACGAGGAGGTTTGGCGGTGACCGGTTGATGCGCGGTCAGCCGAAACTCCAGGCACGGCTCGAGGCCGCGGACGAAGTGCTGCTCCCTGTGACCATGCTCGGAGCGTTGTACGCTGGATTCGAAGGCATCATCCGCCATGGCGAGCAAACAGATCCTTCTGGATGGCCTGCCAGCGCGTCTCTTCGAGGTCTTCGAGCCGCCGGATCGCATCGCCGCGCGAGGATGACCGTTCCAGCCGCGCGGCCCAGTGCCGCAGGGCGAAGATCTCCCGCCAACGCTCGGCGGCCGGCAGCGTTTGAAACCGCCGCGCATCGGCGGCGATCACGTCGCGCTACCGAGCGACACTCATTTCGTCACGCAGGTGTCTCAAAGTCATTGACGCGTTCCGCAGGAAAAACCAAGGTCATCCGTGCAGCCAGCGCAGGTATCCCTGCAGCCGGGCCTGTGCCACGGCGTCGCCGGCGGCAACGGCCTCCGCGAGACGCCGCCGCGCGGCCAGACCGCTGATTCGTGTGCGCACAAAGAGCGCCAAGTCGGCGCTGCAGCGGCGGCAGACCTGGCGGGCGGTCTGGGTGGCTCGGCAGACCGGGCACTGGATGATGGGCCCTTCGTTGCGGGGCTGGTCGGCGGTCATCCTGGCTCCTCCGATCCGCTCAACCGGCTGCATAGAACAAGAGATCGTCGAGCTCCGCCACGAGCCCGCCGAGGAGCGATTCGTCGCCCTCAGCCCGCGCCTCGGCGACCAGCTGCAGCAGTCGTTCCACGTCGGCCGCATCCTCCGGGCCGAGGGTCGCAAGTGCCCGCTTGGCCCGGTGGAGGATCGGAGCATGTGGATCGGCAGGGGCCGGATCGCTCGCAACGCCGCCGCCGGCCTGATGGGCTGCGGTCGCAGCGACCGCTGACGAGAAACCGGGGAGCCGCCCGAGTCGTTCGGCCGCCCCCGCCGCGTTTTTCATCGTCGAGAGTGCATCGACGATCGCCAGTCGCTGCGAGATGCCAGACTTGCTCTCGATGGCGGTGACCTCGAGCGTGCCATCGAGCGAGAGTTCGAACCGCACGTGGATCCGCCCGTCGCAATCGGACGAGGCGTTGAGCCCCTCGAGCATGAAGTGACCGATCTTGCGGTTCTCCTCCAGTCGCGGGCTCTCCCCCTGGAAGACCTCGATGGCGGCCATGTCCTGCATGTCGTCGTGGGTGAAAAAAAGATCCTCGAAGCGGGCCGGAAGCGGTGCGTTGCGGTGCAGAATCGGGCAGAAGGCGAGGTGCGCGCCGTGGGGGCCGTCGGTCATGGCCGCGATCCCCAGCGTGTGCGTGGCGACGTCGACGAGCACCGGGCCGATCGCCAGCCCGGCGATCGCCGCGGCCTGCGTGCCCGCGCCGAGCGCGACGGCGAGATCGGGATCGACGCTCCACCGCGGCTCGCGCCTGAATTCCTCGCGGAGCCGACGCTGCACCAGCGGCGTGCGGGACGAGCCGCCGACGAGGATCAATTCGTCGATCTGGGAGAGCGAGAGCCCGGCATCGACAATCGCCATGTCGACGCAGACGATCGTCCGGTCCACGAGCGTGCGAATCAACCGCTCGTACTCGTCGCGGCTGACATCAATGTCGAGACTGACCTGTCGGCCCTTGACCGTGGCGATGAACTCCTCGACGATCCGCGCCGTGGCGGCGGTCGAAAGCTCGCACTTCGCCCGTTCGCAGCCGGTGAGCAAACGCCAGCGGGTGCTCCCGTGGGCCATGAGGTCGTGGCCATGCTCCTGGAGAAATCGATCGGCGACATACCGGGCCAGCAGTTCGTCGAAGTCGTCGCCACCGAGGCTCGTGTCTCCCTTGCTGGAGAGCACCTCCACGACGCCCCGCTCCATCCGCACGATCGACACGTCGAACGTGCCGCCGCCGAGGTCATAGATCATGACGTGCCGACGTTCATCGGAGCCGGCGTCATAGACGAGACTGGCGGCGGTCGGCTCGTTGATGATCCGCTCGACGGTCAGCCCGGCGAGCCGCCCCGCCTCCAGCGTGGCCTGTCGCTGCGGCTCGTCGAAGAAGGCGGGTACCGTGATCACGGCCCGGCTCACCGGGCGGCCGAGGGCACGCTCGGCACGAGCCTTCAGCGCTTGGAGGATGACGCCGCTGATCTCCTGCGGCGTGTAGGACGTGCCGGCCATGGGGAGCGTCACGGCCTGGCCCATGCGCCGCTTCACCGAGGCGATCGTGCGGTCCGGAAAGGCGGCGAGCTGGTTGCGGGCGGCTTGCCCCACGAGCAGGCGGCCGTCGGCTCCGATGCCGACGACCGACGGCACCAGGGCCGTGCCGCCTTCCTCGAGCACCCGCACCCGCCCGTCGATGGAGATGGCGACGACGCTGTTGGTCGTCCCCAGATCGATGCCGATCACCGGCGAGTCGTCCGTCATGGCTTGCTTCCGATCTGACGTGTCCATAGTGTGGTCACTCCTCTCCCTCCCGATCAACGGGACACTCCCACCTCGGCCGGCCGCAGCACCACGTCGCGGAGCAGATATCCGGGCCGGTACTGCTTGGCCACGTGCCCCGCCGGCACCGCTGGATCCTCCGCGATGTCGATCGCCCGCATCCGGTCCGCATCGAACGGCTCGTGAAGCACGTCGATCCGTCGGATCTCCGCCTGCTCCATCAGCCGCCGCGTCCTCACGAGCACGAGCTCGAGCCCCTGCCCCGCATCGGCCAGCGACGTCGCGGCCGCGGCGACCGCCTCCCGCGGCATGCCGGCACGCCGCTCACCGTCCCCTGTGGCCCGGCGCACGTGCGCGTCGAAGACCTGCCGCAGTCGGCCGACAAGGCCGGCCGCGAGCGTGCGCACCAGCCATGAGGATTCGGCGAGGCAGGAATCCCAGGCAGCGGCCGGTTCCGGCGGCGCTGCGTCGGCGGTTTCGCGAGCGGTCGATTCGTCGGTATCCGTCGCGCTGGCAGTGATCGTTTCGCCCTCGGTGGCGATGGCGATCACTGCCCGCTCCAGGCTTTCCTCGACTTCCGAGAGTGCCATGGCCAACGGGCGGATCGCCTCGGTGCTCCCGGCGGCCGCGAGCCTGGCCGGAGTGCCAGCGACGACCGACTGCAGTGCGGTTTCCAATCGCGACAGCCGTTCGGCCACAATGCCGAGGCGGCGGTCGAGACAGCCGTCGACGAGGCCCTCGAGCCCCGCGGTCAGATCCCGGCCCGCCCTGACTTGGAGCTTGAGCTCGTGCCGCAGGGCGGTGAACTCCGCGACGATGTCAGCGGCGCCGACAAGATTGGATTCGTCCTCCGGCTCATGATCGATGGGGGCGCTGCTCATCCGTCGCGATCCTGGGGGGCGTTGCCAAGGGCCAGGAGCACGCGCGTGGGGAGCCGCGGCGGCCGCGAGGCTGCGGCGACGATGATCGCCTCGAGGGCAGCCCGCGGCTGTGGTGGCTGGAAGGCCGATTCTGCCAGCGGCAGCGGGTCGCAGAAAGCCTGCATGGCGGTGTGCAATTCCCGAAACCGCTCCGGTTCGCGGTCGGGTGGATGCTGCCTGACTGCCTCGAGATATGCGGCGCGGGCCTCCTCCGGCGTAGCCGTGGCGGGCAGTCCGAGGGCGAGATGGGCCGCCGGTGGGAGCCCGTTGAACGGCATGTTGTCGGCCATGGTGGAAACCCTCCGGTCAAAGGCTGCTGCAGGTGCTGTCAAAGCTCCGACAAATCGATCATCTCGTCTGGTGAGATCCCCAGCCGGGCCGCGAGGCTCGCGATTCGCCTCGCGTTTTTTTCGTTCATCGGCCCCATGAGCAGCGGGACGATTTCGGCCACCGCTTCCGGGCCGCCGCGCTCGAGGATGACCTGCAGCAAAGGGGGCAAATTGGACGAGCCGAGGGCGCCCCCCGGCGGGGCAAAGCCACGGCCTGCGGACCGAAACCGTGCCTGTCGCTTCTGGTCCTTGGCCGCTTCGATCGCCTGCCGGGCTGCCGTGACGATTCCACGCAGTCGTTGGGCCGTCGCCGGATTCTGCTCGGTCGCGATGAACTTTTCCACGAGGGTGAGCCGTTTCTCAGCCTTCCGGGTCGTCAGCGAACTGGGGGCGGTCCGAGTCAGCCACTCGAGCACTTCCGCGGCTGCCCGGGGCTGGTTGTCGGCCAGTCGGGCGATGCCCTTGGGCTCGCGCTTAGGATTCACCGTGCCGAAGAAATCATGGGTCGTGAGCCAGCGGAACGCGGCCCAGAACCCGGGATCGTTGACCGGCAGGTCGCTCACCCCGCCGAACAAGCTGCCCAGCGTCCATGTGCCATCCAGCCCCAGTCGTCGACTGAATGCCCGGCCGATGGCGAACGCGGGGTGATCCTCGCCGGCGAGCGGAATCCCACATCGTTGAAGCTCCATGAAGAAGCAGGCGACATGCGCCAGCGGCGCGATCGTGGAGTCGATCGCCACATTCTTTGCGGCGTGTTGAATTCGCATGCGGATCGGCTCGATTCTCGCCGCCGGGCACTTCAGTCGCACCAACGCCTCATGGAGCATCATGTCGCTGGTCAGGTCGTCCGGCGACTCCCGCCGGCCGGCATCCAACGCCGCCGCAACGCCGGCCTCGTTCCCTTCGCGGAGCAGCAGTGCCGCCTCCAGGAACGGGATCCACCTCCGGGGCATCCAGTTGGGCCAGGCGGCGATGGCCGCCTCAAGTGCCCCCCGGGCCTCCGGGAGCGAGTCCTCCGCCGCCGCCCGCGATGATGCCCGAAGAAGCTCGAATCGCCAGGGTGTGGCCTTCGACCCCATGTCGCCGGTCCGCTGATCCGTGAGGCTTTTCACCAGCGGCTCGGCCCGCGCGAACTCTCCCGCGGCGATGAACCGATCGATGAGGTCGCGGACATGCTGATACTGGTCGGGAAACAGGCCGACGAACGCCAGCTTGGCATCGATCAGCGCCCGGCCGGCATCACCGCGCGAATCGTCCTCCTCCGCCAGCGTCGCGAGCAGGTCGATCAGAGTCTCGTGGGCCCGACGATTGCGAGGATGGCGCTGGAGCGACTCGCACAGCAGCCGTTGGCAGACCCGTTCTTCTTGCGGGGTCAAATCGCGTAGGAACCCGTCTTCCCGATCGAGGAGCGAAGAGGCGGCCCGCTCGAGGGTCACACTGGCGAGTGCCGCACGAAGCGGCTCGGGGAGATGCGTGAGCCCGGGCAGATCACGATCCACATACTCCCGCGCGCCCTGCCGAACCTCATCGTCGGCGTCGACGAACCGCTGGAGATGCAGGAACTGCAGCCGGGTATTGCGGGGATCGTCGGCCGGTCCCGCGGTGCTCCGGCAGAGGGCCAGAAACGGTTCGTCATTCGACTGGGGGAAGGCCAGAGCACGGCAGGCGGCGGAGAACTCGCTCACGAAATCGGGATCGAGCGGGCGACAGTGCTTCTCGAGGCGGATCGCGAGCGCGGCCTGCGAGGCCGAAAACGTACGTTCCCCGTCGCGATGCCGGACCGCCGCGATCTCACGGGCAGCGGTCCACAGGGAAGCTCTCCGCATCAGGCTGACGGCGGCAGCCTCTATCCCCGACGTGCTATCAGCCGGCGCTGCGGCTTCACTGGTAGCCGCGTCTCACGCGCGGTCGAGCGTGGTGGCGATCCGGGCCGGGCGCCGCCCGGCCTCCAGTCGGTGCCAGGCCTCCCGGGCGGCAGCGCGATCGCCGCGCTGGAAAGGAACAAGCCCGCGGATGAACAGCCGCCAGTCGGCATAGGGGCTTTTCCGCGCGATCGCCGTGAGACGATCGAGGGCAGCGTGCGGCTCGCCTCGCGCACAGAGGTCGAACGCCTCCAGGACGAGGGCCAACTCGCCCTGAAGATCAGCCGACAGGGCGTGGCGAGCCGCCGGATCGAACAGCGCCCTGTCTTCCCCCGGCTCATCCGGCGACGCGATGGGCGCGAGATCCAACAGCTCGGCCTCCGCGGGCGGACGAGGCTGCCAGCCCTCGAGACTGTGGAGCCTGTTTTTTCGCCGGCGGGCAAGTTCTGCCTGGCGACGTTTCTGATCGGATTGCTTCTTCGAGCCCATGCGGCAAGCCTCCGTGCGAACTCAGTACACTCATCTTACCCGAAAAGGATCGGCCGCCGTCTGGCACGATGTCATTGCCCGGCAGCGTCACCACTCACGGGGTGGGGAGCCGTGCAGCGGGTTTTTGGGCCGGGCCTCACCCCAGCCCGCAAGGACCGAATCCGATGCTTGTCCGAAACTGGCTCCTTTTTGCCGCTTGCCTCGGCTTCGGTCGTGCCGTTCACGGGGCCGAGCCGTTTGAAGCGTTTTTGGAGAAGCACTGCGTTTGCTGTCATGGCCCGCAGAAGGAAGAGGGAGATATCCGGATCGACCGGCTGTCGCGCGACTTCAAGGGGGGCTTGGATAGCCACAACTGGGCAGAAGCCCTCGAGAGGGTCAACCGTGGCGAAATGCCTCCGCAGACAGAGCCCCGGCCAACACAGGCGGAGATTGCAGCGTTCGTCTCGAATCTCGCTTCGCTCCTTCAAGAGGGTCAGGCAGCGCGCATGGCAGCGCGGCCGGCGGTGGCACACTATCGGCTCAGTCGCAAGGAATACCAAAATACGGTCTATGACCTGCTCGGCGTGCGCTACGATCCGGCCAAACCGGGCGAACTGAACGAAGACACGCTGTGGCACGGCTTCGAGAGGATTGGGTCCGAGCTGTCGCTTTCGGCGTCCCATATCGATCGCTACTACCGCGCGGCGGGGCTCGTGCTGGATCGTGCCTTTCCTGTTTCGTCGGGCGAGGCTCGCAAGGTTCGCAAGACCGCTGCCGAGCTGCGTTACAACGGCGGGAAGGCTCAGCAGGAAGTGATGGACCGGTTCGGTATCAAGCGACCTCTGCGGCATCTGCTTTATCCCGGCAACGTGCATGAGGCGCTTTCGCCGAACTGGTTTGGCGACAGCGGTCCGGAGCACAGCGGGCTTTACAAAGTCCGCATTCAGGCGAGCGGCATTCGTCCGATCGGCGGCCAGACGGCGCACCTCAGCATCGGCAAGCGGACCGGCGAAGAGACTGTCGATGGCCTCATCGATTTCGACATCACGGCTCCCGAGGACAGCCCGCAGGTGCACGAGTGTGAAGTCTTTCTGGAAATGCCAATGTCGCTCGACTTTTGCGTCGTCGCGACCGATGTCGTTGATCGTCGAGCTGGGGCAGCCTTCCGCAACGCCCTCAACAGCGGCAGCTACATTTTCACGCATAGCAGCGAATCGCGACTGCTCGAGCCGAACGCTCCGCAGATGTTCGATGACAAGGGAAATGGACTCTTTGGCACGGTGCTGCTGGATTGGATCGAGTGGGAAGGACCGCTCGAAACCGAGGCGGAAAGATCGCGACGCAACGGTCTGCTGCCGCCTGATGACGCGACGATCGAAGTGGTCGCCGAACACTTGCAGCGGTTCGCCGAGCGAGCATGGCGGCGGGCTGTCAAGAAGGAGGAACTGTCGGATTACGTACGGACATTTCGCTCGGAATGTGATGCCGGTGAGAAGCCTGCCGACGCCTATCGAGTTGCGCTGCAGGGAGTGCTGACATCGCGGCACTTTATCTATCTCGTCGAAGGCGACCCGATCGCGCGCGACCGGCTCAACGATACGGAGCTCGCGTCGCGGCTGTCGTACTTCCTCTGGAGTTCGATGCCTGACGATGGGCTGTTCGCTGCGGCGCGACGTGGTGCTCTGCAAGGCGAAGGGCTGTTGAAAGAAGTCGACCGGATGCTCGCCGACGGCAAGACAAATCGATTCATCAACGATTTCGTGCGTCAATGGCTGCAACTGCATCGGCTCGGCATGTTCCCGCCGGACAAGAAGCTGTACCCGAATTACGACGCATGGCTCGAAACGAGCCTACGTGCCGAGCCCGCCGAGTTCTTTCGCGTAATGTTCGCAGAGAACATGCCGGTCGACCGTTTCATTGATTCCGATTGGACGATGGCCAACGCGCGGCTCTGTGACTTCTACGGGCTGCCCGAACCGATTTCGGGCGGCTTTCAGCGAGTCGCTCTCAAGCCGGAAGATCATCGGGGCGGACTGCTGACGATGGGCGCGGTGCTCGGGTTGACGTCGGATGGGACTCGCCATCGACCGGTGCATCGGGGCGTGTGGGTTAGCGAGGCGATCTTTAACAAGACCCCTCCTCCTCCTCCGGCCAACGTCGATCCGATCGAACCGATTCCTCCGACGGGAAACAAGATCACGATCCGCCAGCGAATCGAAGCTCACGCCAAGAATGCCAGTTGTGCCGCGTGCCATCGCAACATCGACCCGCTGGGATTGGCGTTCGACCACTATGACGCCGTGGGCCAATGGCGCGCGCGAACTGGTGCCGACGGGCATCGGCGAGAATCCGTTGGTGGACGCTTCGGGAGAGATGCCCGACGGTCGCTCGTTTCAAGACTCGATGGAATTCAAAACGCTGCTCATCGAAGACCGTAGCCACATCGCCCGAGCCTTCATTGAGCACCTCTGCACCTACGCCCTCCGCCGCGTGCTCACGGTCGACGATCAAGCCGACCTGAAGCAGATCGAAGCCGACGCGAAGAACAGCGAATACCGGATCAGGGACATCATCCGCGCCGTGGCAATGTCTGACTTGATCCGCAAACGCTAGCAAGCTCTGCCAAGGAGAATCTCGATGGGCCATTTTCTTTCACAGTCCTGGTTGATCGATCGGCGCCGCGCACTGCGGGCCTTGGGCTCTTGCATCTCGCTGCCGTTCCTGGAATGCATGGTGCCGTTGCGGGGGGCTGAAGCGAAGACAGAGACGCCGAAACGCACTGCGTTCATCTATCTCGCCAACGGTGTGCATTCGTTGAACTACCAGATCACCACACCGGGGCGGGATTACCAATTCTCGCGTTCGCTGAAGCCTTTGGAAAAGCATCGGGAAGTGATCACGCCGATCAGCGGGCTGTATCATCCCGGTGCCCTGAGCCATCACCACAACTGCATTTCGGTGTGGCTGACCGGCGGCAAACTCGGGCCCTCGGACAAGAACACGATCTCCGTGGACCAGAAGATGGCCGAGATTACCGCTCAGCACACGCGCTATCCGTCGATGGAAATCGCCCTCACCGGAGATTCGCTCGGCTGGACGGCGGACGGCGTGCGGCTGCCTTCGATGCGTCGTTGCAGCGAGATCTTCGCCTCGCTGTTCGAAGCACCCAAAGGTGGCAAGCCAGCTCAGCGGCGCGCACTGCGTCACAAGGGGAGCGTGCTCGACGCCAACCTCGCGGAAGTGCGGCGGCTTGAACAGGCTATGGGAGCGGCGGATAAAGGACGGCTCGATCAATACCTGACCTCGGTTCGAGAAGCAGAAGTTCGCACGCGTCGAGCCGATGCGTGGCTTGATACTCCTCTTCCGAGCATCGCTGACGACGATCGCAAGCGAACCAATCGCGACATTCCCCACACGCAAGCAGGCGACTACTTCCGCACCGTCTATGACTTGATCGTGCTCGCGTTTCAGACCGACGCGACACGAGTGGCGACGTTCAGTTTGGGTGGCGAAGGCGATGCGTTTGCGATCCCAGAGATTGGCATCACCGAATCGCGGCATCAACTGAGCCATCACGGCGGCGATGCGGGCTACATGGAGAAGCTGACGAAATATGACACCTTCGCCATCGAGCAATTCAGCTACTTTCTCACCCGTCTCGCGGAGACGAAAGATCTCAACGGCAAGCCGCTGTTGAGCTCGACGATGTCGCTCTTCGGCAGCGGCATGTCCTACGGCCACAGCCATGGCAACGCGAATCTACCGCTTGTGCTCGCGGGTGGGTCGGATCTCGGCCTGAAGCACGGCATTCATCTCGATTTCAATCAAGGCCATTTCAACGGCTATCAACTGGAGAACCCCGGCGAGCACTACTCGCTCTGTAGCCGGCCCGCCGATCCAGACGCGCACATGAGCAACCTGCTGCTGCTGATGGCGCGGCGAATGGGCGTCGAGAGCGATAACTTTGGCGATAGCAATAAGGTCATCGAGCTGTGATCAAGTGCTTCATCCAGCCCTCAGGTTCATTTGCTGCCGTTTGGCTCCGTGCTTCGCCGAAAGGCGGGGCAACAAGCGAGGAGCCGAGCCACTTCGCACCATAGTTCTGGCACGAGAAAATAATGCACAACTTACTGCGGCTCGCGGCCCTCTCCATCGGCCTCTCCTTTCTCAGCAGTCTTGCTGCTGCTGATGAGACGTTTCGTCCCGAGACAGGGAAGTTTCCGGCGCTGGAAAAGGCACACGCCTACCGGGGCGTGCTGGCGTTTGTAGACCATGCCAATCGGCGCGGCAGCCTTCGCGTGGAAACGCCCGGCGAGTTCTTTCGAAATGCCCCGCATCCATTCGCCATGCTTCCGTACGGCATCGTGAGGTATCACGGAGCGCCGGCGGATCTACGGGACGTCCCGCTGGGCACCGTCATGCATGTGCGCGCGTTCCTTCCCCCCGACCCGGAGACCTCTTCCGTGCCGGTCGTTCAGAACGGGAACCCCGAGCGGCCGGCTGAGAATCACGTTCTTCACCTCGAAGACGAGCCAAGTTTCTGCCTTCGGGAAGGCTTGGTGTGGAAGCTGAAGGAGGTCGAGGTTCAAGCGAATCAAGCGATGATCTCGGCCACCCGTGAGCCGCAAGCCGTTGGCGACGGCAAAGCCAACGTTGAAAGTCTGACGGTCGACGCCGGTACGCGAGTGTGGCGCGGCCGCGAGTGTCTCAATCTTGAGGACTTGATCGGAGAAGGCATTTGGCCTGCGAGCGGAAAGAAAGCCCTCGGCGATCAGGCGGCTCTGCTCGGGCTGACGTGGCAGCCAACGCCCAACGGGGTGTTCCTCCGGTATCACATCTCCGACATCTGGCTCGACGAGGCTGCCATTCAGCGAGCCACCAGGAATCAAACCGAGACCCACAAAGCTCTGATTCGCACCCGCTGGATGCCTGCCTGGGTGGATGCGGTTGAGTACGGTAAGTTCGGCCGAGCGAAGGTGACCGCGACCTTGTTTGGCGGCATGGAACCCTCGCTCTACGCTGACTTTAAGGCTGGCAGCCCAGCCCAGATGAACTCGGTCGAGAACACGTTGAAGCACACCCACGGCGATTACAGCCCCGCACACATGGCCTCCGGCGGAGCGATCCTCGAACTCACCCGGCTTCCAGGAGCCATCCCTCTGGGCAGCAGCGGCATTCAGATCCGTTTCGAGACGGACCAGATCATCGAAGGCATTCGCCCCGGCCGCGTCGTCCGTGTTCGACCCACGAGTTGGCCGTTGGTCAATTTATCTCGTGATGAATATCTCAGAGACAGCATCGAGGAGCGCTTTCCCGGCCCCAACATCTTCCCGAAGTATTAACCTCCTCGAGAGTCCGTGGGGAAGATAAAGTCATCGAACACGATCTGGAGCCGATCAGATGATTTGCGCGCAAAATGCGAATGGCGAGTTTCGGGTACGACGGCTGGAGAAATCCCTTTCCGCTCTGTCGCTCCTTACGTGTCTCATGGTCTTCGCGGCCTCGGCCTACGGGGCGGACGACCTCGCGCAATCGTTTGCCAAGCAGATCCAGCCGCTGCTTGTGAAGACCTGTGGGAACTGCCATGGCAAAGTTCCCACGGACAACGACCTCGATCTCACGAGCTTTGGCTCTGCCCAAGTGATCCTCGCCAAGCCCAAGCTGTTGGGCGATGTCGCCGAGCGGTTGCGGCACGGCGACATGCCGCCGAAGGATGCGCCGCAGCCAAGCGAGGCCGAGCGCGAACAACTGCTGGATTGGATCTCTGCGGCGCTCGATGCCGAGTCGGCGTCGAGGGCCGGTGATCCCGGGCAGGTCACGCTGCGTCGGCTGAGCAACACGGAGTACGACAACGCCGTCCGCGATCTGACCGGCGTGGACATGCGGCCAACCCAGGCTCGCGAGTTTCCCGTCGACAGCGTCGGCGGAGAGGGGTTTGCGAATGTCGGGGAGGCGATGCCTGTCACTCCCGAGCTTGTCGAACGCTATCACCAGACTGCTCGTGACGTTGCCGCGCGGGCCGTGCTCCTGCCCAGTGGGTTTCGCTTTTCCCCTTCCACCGATCGCCCGGATTGGACGGAAGAGACTCTCGAGCCTCTCCGCACTTTCCACGCTCGCCATGCCGGACCCAATGGAGAGCCGCCGCTGGCAGCGCATCTCGCGGCGACCTTGAAGCATCGCGACAGGCTCAGTCGTGGCAACGCCGCCGACATCGCTGCGGTGGCCGCCGAGGAACAACTCAACGCCACGTACCTGAGCGCGCTTTGGGCGGGGCTCTGCGGCTCGACATCCTCGTCGTTACCCTCAGCGGACGTCGATGCTCGAATGAAGAGGTGGCGGGAGAAGACAGCCGAGTGGGAAGCCGATCAGCAAAGACGGCAGGCCTCTTTGCAAAAAGTCGAGTCCCTTTGGGCATCGGCAAAACGCGTTCTCGCGGAGTCCCAGGTTGCAGAAGGGAGCTCTGTTCCCTTCGAACACAAGGTCTCGGTTGAGCGCGGCGAACTTCTCCTCCTGACCGTGCTTCCGAACGAAAATCACGGGGCCGACAGCACGCTCATCGAATGGACGATCTGCGAAACCAGCGGCGATCAGCGAACGTGGAGCGTCGCCGATCTGGTGCCCAATCTGCTGAAGGGGAACCCGTGGTTGGACAAGCACGGGGCCTGTTGGAGCTTTCTGGAAACCACATCTGCTCCGGTGTTCCTCAACGAGCGACGCGACAGCAGCGCGGGACGGGCCGAGGTGAAATCGTGGAGCCTGGGTTCCGAACCCTCGGTCTTCGTGAATTCTGCCGCAGAGGAGTTGCAGGTCTGGACGAAGTTGCCCGCTCGATCGGTTTTTGTGCATCCGGGACCGAAACGCCCCGTGGCTGTCGCCTGGACGAGTCCGATCGATGGTGAGTTATCGGTCTCAGGCCGCGTCGCCGACGCTCACCCCGGCGGTGGTGATGGGGTCTCGTTCGAGCTGTCGCATGTCGCGACTCCGGACTTGGGGCAGGCGCTGGCTGATCTGGGCAGTGCGTCCACGGATGTGGCGGATCCCGGTCTGGCGCCGGCCATACTCGACAGCATTCGGGATACGTGGCGGGTGGCAACCACCGATCCGGCACCGGTCCTGGAAGCGATCAAGGCCGCGCAGGACCAGTTGTTTCAAGGCAACTACAAAAAGAATGCGGCCCTCGCGGTCGGCAACGGCTTTCCTGCTTGGGAGGACCTGCGCCGCGTGGTCGCGCGCGAGCGGGTTCAAGGTGCTGCGCGGGAGCCGCTCTTCCGCATGGTCGCATTGCCAGCTCAACCCGACACCGTTGTGATCTGGGACCGGCTGCGATTGGAGGGGGGTGACGGTCCACCGCTGGTGTTTGCGGAACATCCAGAGTTGGCGGGAGTCGTTGAGCAAGCATCGGGATTGAAGTTCGGCGAGCATCCGCAGGGTCGACCGGTGCCGAAGTCTGCCTTGGTCACGGCCGCCGGTACCGAAGTCATCATCGATCTGACGAAACTCCCTGCAGATCTGTTAAAAGCGCTCACGCTGCCTCGGTTTCTCCGCGCCGATGTGAGCCTCGACGAAGCGAGTCCAGAAACCGCCTCGTTACAGGCTTTCCTGATTGCTGCGACAGGTGGGGGCGGCAATCTGGCCGAGCCAATCGCAAACGCTGAGGTGGGCGACCCGCATGCCGCGCAGATCGTGCATCCGCGCGTCGCCACCGAACAAGCCCGGCAGACCGCGGAGTTTCGCGATCTCTTTCCGCCGGCCGTCCTCTTTCAGCCGATCATCCCGCGAGACGCCCAGGGGAGCGTGTTCTTGTACCGCCGAGAGGACGATCCGTTGCGTCGGCTGCTGCTCGATGAAGTGGGCCGGGCCGAGCTCGACCGGCTGTGGAGCGAGCTGGAGTTTGTCAGCGAGCAAGCGCTCGCCACCCCGATCGCGTACGAGGGACTCGTGCAGTATTACCGCAAGCCGAACGACGGCGCGCGGATCATGTTCTTCTATATCCAGCTGTTCGAGGAACAGATCAAGCGGGAGCAGCGAGACTTTCTCACGGCTCAGATATTCGCGGAATCGAGGCACCTTGAGGCGCTGCTCGCCTTCGCCGCGCGCGCCTGGCGACGGCCGCTTGCCGCCGATGAAAGCGAGGCGATTCTCGCTTCCTACCGTGCCGACCGTACTGAGGGTGTCAAACATGATCCGGCGTTCCGTGCCGCTCTGGGCCGGGTCCTGTCTTCGCCCTGGTTTCTCTATCGAGTGGAACAACCCGCGTCGGGGCCTCGCTGGCAGCCGGTATCGGGTGACGAGTTGGCGACGCGGCTGAGTTTCCTGCTGTGGGATTCGATTCCCGACGACGAGTTGCGGGCCAATACCGCGCGGCTCCACGAGCCTCCGGTCATGGAGGAGCAGCTGCGCCGCATGTTGAAGGACGCCCGGATGCGGGGCATGGGCGCGGAGTTCGGTGCCCGGTGGCTCGGAGTGCGCGACTTCGTCACCAACCACGGTCGGAACCTGAAGCAATTCCCCGAGTTCACGCCGGCCGTGCGCGACGCGTTGGCTGAAGAGCCGGTGCGGTTTTTCGCCGATATGCTCGTAAATGACCGACCGGTCGCCGACGTCATTGCCGCCGATGCAGTGGTCGCCAACGATGTTCTCGCCCAGTACTACGGAATCCCCGGCGTGACCGGTCCGCAGTGGCGTCGCATCGAGAACGTTTCAACCTACGGTCGCGGCGGGTTGCTCGGCTTTGGTGCGATACTCGCCAAGCAGTCAGCGTCGTCCCGTACAAGCCCGGTCAAGCGTGGCGCGTGGGTGGTTCAATTGGTTGGCGAGCGGCTACCCAAGGTCCCGCCTGGCGTGCCACCGCTGCCGGAGACTCCACCCGACGGACTGAGCGTGCGCGAGATCACCGAGCGGCATCGACAGGATGCCGCCTGTGCCGGGTGCCACGTTCGCATCGATCCCTATGGCATGACGCTTGAACAATTCGACGCCCTCGGCCGACTGCGGCCCGGCAAAGATCTGAAGCCTGGCGATGCCAGGGCAACCACGCGTGACGGGGTCGAGATCGATGGCTTCGCCGGCCTGCGAGACTACATCGCCGGCCCGCGGCGCGAGGATTTGTTGCGGGAGCTCGCTCACAAACTGACCGGTTACGCGCTGGGCCGCGCTGTGCAGCTTTCCGATCGGAAGCTGGTCGACGAGCTGACGAGAGCCATGGTCGACGGCGGCCACTGGTCGGATGTCTTGCTCATCTTGGTTCGTAGCGAACAGTTTCGCTGCATTCGCCCAGCGTCCACTGCGGCTGCCACATCCCCCTGACCCTCACGAAAGGACGTTCCTATGCGCACCGGACCGGCCCCCAACGTTTCGCGACGTACCCTGCTGCATGGGCTCGGCGTTTCGATGGCCCTGCCTTGGCTGGAATCGCTCTCCTTCGCTGCGGGCGGGGGAACCGACACAGCCTCTCAACCGCCGACCCGCACGCTCATCACTTTCACGGGCATGGGCTTTCACTCGCAGCATTGGTGGGCCAAGGGCGAGGGAGCGGGCATGGAACTCGGGCCGTGTCTGAAGCCGCTCGAGCCGTGGAAGGAGCGGATGGTGTTCCTCCGCGGCTTGTGGAACGAGCAGGCCAACAAGGGCGCCATCCACTGCATGCAGACAGGGAACATGCTCAGCGGCGCGCCGTTGTCGGGGGCCGAAGTCCGTACGGGCGTGAGTTTTGATCAGTTGATGGCTCAACGGATTGGCGACCGCACGCGCATCCCCTCGCTGGTGCTAGGCTGCGAAGGACCGATTCCTGGACTCCAGGACGGGCTTCCCTTGCTCTATAGCTCGCACATTTCGTGGAGCACGGCGGTGTCGCCGACCTGGACGGAAACGCGCCCGGCGCTGGCCTTCGACCAGCTGTTCCGCACCGAGCCCAACCGGGGAGACCGCCGAGTTGTCGATGCCGTGCTTGAAGACGCTCGGTCGCTTCGTCAGCGGCTCTCCGTCTCGGACCGACAGCGGTTCGAGGAGTACCTGGGCAGCGTTCACGAGATCGAGGGACGCGTCAAGCGGGCCGGCCGGGAGCGCGAGGCCGACGGCTGGACCCCGAGCCTGGCCGCCCCCGATCGCCCGCGACCCGCCGATGGCATTCCCGCTGAGATCCCGGACTACTGGAAACTCATGAACGACATCGTGCTTCTGGCCTTCCGCACCGACACCACCCGGATCGCGACCCTCAAGTATTGTAACGATGGCTCCGCCGAAACGCACACGCACTGCGGCGCCAAGGATCAGCATCATCAGATGAGCCACACGCAGCCGCCGGAACTCATACCACTCAACCAGTTCTTCATGGCCCAGCTGGCTTACCTCTGCGAGCGAATGTCAGAGGTCAAGGAAGGGGACCGCACATTACTCGACAATACGACTATCGCGCACTGCTCGAGCATGCTGCACGGCAGTCACGACGCCAATCAATTGCCGATTGTCCTGCTCGGTGGGGCCGGCGGCAAGCTCCGCGGCGGCCGCGTGCTCGACTACCTCGATGCTTCCAACCGGCGGATGTGTAGCCTGTTTCTCAGCCTGATGGAGTGGGGCGGTTTGGAACTCGACCGCTTCGGTGATTCGACCGAGCGGTTGACAGGCATTTGAACCGGCTGCGGGGCAGCCGGGAGAACCAGTCCGTTGGAGATTCTCACCTCGTCGATGAGGCCGTCGAAGGTCTGACGGTTTCCGTTTGGGCAGTTGCCGATCGTGACCGCCACGCCCGGTCCAGCAAGGGAGCCACGGGGGCGGACGGAGGTCGTGATGGAGGCGAACCAGACGCCTTCGACCCAGAGGTTCATCGCACCGGGCCGCGGACGCTTTGCCGCCGAGCGCCGCCAGGGCTGGCGGAACGCTCGGGCTTGGGCGAAGATGGTGGTCCTGTTGGTGGTGTCATCCGGACGCTGCTGCGGTCCCCGGGGGTTTTTCAGCATGGCTCGCTTCTCTTTTCTGCCCCGTCGTCGGCTCGTCACCAGCCTCGGTGTCGGCATGGCGGCGCTGGTGTTGATGCCGGCCGGCTGTTCGAAGTCGGCCGCACCGGGCCGGCCGCAACGGCCGCAGCGCCCCGAGGCGGATACGTCGTCAGGCGGGCCACCGGCTGGAGCCACCAGCGGGATGTCGGCCGGCACGATCGGCGTCTCGCTGCTGACGCTCGACAATCCGTTCTTCAAGCTCATCGGCGACACGATCGCCGCCAAGGCACGCGAGAAGACGCTCTACGCCCAGGTCGTCAGCGCCGACAAGGATGTCGCCAAGCAGGGGAACCAGGTCAAGGACTTCATCGTCCGCAAGGTCGCGGCGATCGTCCTCTCCCCCTGCGACTCCAAGGCGATCGGCCCGATCATCGCCGAGGCCAATGCTGCCGGCATTCCCGTTTTCACCGTCGATATCCCCTACCGCGGCAGCGATGCCAAGGTCGTCACGCAGATCGCCACCGACAACTTCGGCGGCGGCAAGGAAGCAGCCACCGCGATGATCGAGGCCCTCGGGGCCGGAGGGGGGAAGGTAGCCATTCTCCACTTTAAGCAGGCCGAGAGCTGTCTGCTCCGCGTCGGCGGCTTCCGTGAGTCGATCGACGCCCACAATGCGGCCCTCCCCGCCGGGCATGCGGCGATCGAGATCATCGCCGAGCTCGAGGCCGGTGGCGCCCGCGACTCCGGCTACAAGGCCGCCGAGGATGCCCTCCAGGCCCATGGCGATTTGCGCGGCATCTTCGCCATCAATGACCCCTCGGCGCTCGGCGCCGTCGGGGCCCTCGAAAAGGCGGGGAAGACGGCGCAGGTCGTCGTCGTCGGCTTTGATGGCCAGCCCGAGGGGAAGGAAGCGATCCGCGACGGCAAGATCTACGCCGACCCGATCCAGTTCCCGGTGAAAATGGGTGAGCAGATCGTCGACGCGATCGTGCGCCACTCCAAGGGAGAGGAACTGCCCCCCGAGATGTTCATCCCCACGAGCCTCTACCGGAAGGCCGACGCCATGAACGACCCCGACCTCCGCCCCGCCGGCGAGCCGGCGCCTGCCAACTGAAGAACGCGAGCACGACTCCCATGGGCACTCCCGACACCAACAACTTCTGCCCGGCGCTTGTCGGCTCGATGTCGCAGGGGGCGGCCGGCAACCCGACCGTCGCCATGGTCGAGGCCGCCTTTCGCCATCACGATCTCCCCTGGCGTTATGTCAACATGGAGGTTGCTCCGGCGGATCTCGCTGCCGCGGTCGCCGGCGCCAAGGCGATGGGATTTCAGGGCTTCAACCTCTCGATGCCCCACAAGGTGACGGTGATCCCGCTCCTCGACGGGCTGGGGGATTCTGCCCGCGTCATCGGCGCCGTGAATTGCGTGGTCCGGCGGGGGGATCGCCTCATCGGTGAAAACACCGACGGCAAGGGCTTTTTGGAGAGCCTGACCGAGGTTCTGCCCCCTGCCGGCAAGGAGATCATTCTCTTCGGCGCCGGCGGCGCGGCCCGCGCCGTCGCCGTCGAGCTCGCTCTCGCCGGTGCCAAAAAAATCGCAATAGTCAACCGCTCGCGGGCCCGCGGCGAGGAGCTTGTCGGCGTGCTCCGCGAGCAGACCTCTGCCACCGCCGAGTTTGTCGAGTGGACGGGCGACTACGCCGTTCCAGCCACGGCCGACGTCGTCATCAATGGTACCTCGATCGGGCTCTATGACGGCGCGGCTCGGGTGCCGGTGGCGATGGAGTCCCTTCGCCCCGGACTTGTCGCCGCCGACGTCGTCTTCAGCCCCCCCGACACGGCTTTCCTCCGCGAAGCGAAGGCCCGCGGCTGCACCTGCATCGACGGCCTCGGCATGCTCGTCAATCAGGGGGTGATCGGCGTCCGGCACTGGACCGGCGTTTCCCCCGATGTGCCGGCGATGCGCCGGGCCCTCGCCGCGGCGCTGGGTGTATCGATCGCCTGAAAATATCCGTCCGTTTTCCTGCAGGAGTCTCCTCGATGTCGCTTCGTGCGTTGGCCTCGATCCTCTCGATCCTCTGCCTGGCCACTGCGATCCCGGCCACCGCCGCCGAACCGGCAAAGCTTGAAACGATCGACTCGCAGCCGTCGTGGATTCTCGAGAGCCCGCAGGTGCGCCTCGCCGTGACAAAGATCGGCGGGCAGATGGCGCCGGTGACATTCCTGCGGGATTCGGGGAAGCCGGTTCAGCCCTACCACATCAGCCCGTGGCAGAACGAAAGCCTGCAGGATCTGCCGGCGCCGGTGCTCACGGCGCTGCGCGGGGATTGGTTTTGCATCCCCTTCGGCGGCAACGGAGCGGAGTACCGACAGGAAAAGCATCCGCCCCATGGCGAGGTGGCGGGAGCGGAGTGGACCTATGTCGACACCAAGCACGGCGGCGGCCGGCACACGCTCGTCCTCGCCTTCGAGCCGCAGGCTCGCCAGGGGAAGATCGTCAAGGAGCTGTCGCTCGTCGAGGGGCACAACGCCGTCTATTCGCGGCACATCGTCACCGGCTTCGCCGGCCCGGCCCCCTGCGGCCATCATGCCACGCTCGCCATGCCTGATGAGCCGGGGGTGTTTCGGGTGTCGACGAGCCCGATCGATTTCGGGATGACCAATCCCTCGCGCTTCAGCGACCCGACGAAGCGGGAATACCAGTCGCTCGCGATCGCGGCCCCGTTCACCGATCTGGCCCATGTCTCGCTTCTGGAGAAGGGAACCGGCGATGCCGATCTGACGCGCCTGCCGGCCCGACAGGGCTATGCTGATCTCGTCCAGGTGGTCAACAAGCAAGATCTGCAGATGGTTGGCAAGCAGGAGGCGACCGCCTGGACCTGCGCCACGCGCACTGACGAGGGCTGGCTGTGGTATGCCCTCAAGGATCCGCGGGTGCTGCGGTCGACGCTGTTGTGGATCGAGAACCGGGGCCGGCACGGCAGCCCGTGGAACGGCCGCAACAACTGCCTCGGCCTCGAGGATGTGACGAGCTTCTTTGCCGATGGCCTGGCCGCCTCGGCGGGCGCCAATCTTCTCACCCGCCGTGGCGTGCCGACGGTGATCGAGTTTACGGCCGACAAGCCGACGGAGATTCGCTACATCCAGGGGGTGACGCGGGTGCCCGACGGCTTTGGCAAGGTGGTGGCCGCCGAATATGCCCCCGGCGCCGTGACGTTCGTTGCCGAAGGGGGTGAGCGGGTGACTGTGCCGGTGCGGCACGAGTTTCTTTCTGGCGCCGGGCTGTGAAGCGAGCGGGGCCGATCCCGTCGGGGGGTAAGCTTTTCGGGGGCCCGATGTCGCGGCCCCTCATCGCCCGATGCGCCGCGTGTCGGGAACGCCCCGGGCAAAGGCCTTGATGGAGAACGCGTCGGCCGTGGTGGCGGCGTGGGAGCGGGCGAACTGCGCGACGGTGTAGTCGGGGTCGTCGACGCCGTCGGTGACGAGCCTGACCCGCAGGCACAGGCTGCGCGTCCCGGTTGCCGCGGCGGGGAGATCGCCAGAGTTCCACCAGCTCACGCCTCCCCAGGTGCCGGCGCCGATGCCATCGTGGAGGGTGATCCAGTGGTCGCCGTCTGCCGACACCTCGACTTTCGCTGCGCCACGACCATGCCCCAGCTCGGGGCAGGAAGCGAAATCCCAGCAGGTCGCATTGGCATGGAGCTCGATCCGCTCCGCGACGACCGGGAACTGGAAGCGATAGACGAGCGTTCCCTCGGCACCGTTCTCTACCGGACCCCAGTAGCTGGTGCGCGGTGTGGAGAAGTCCTCGCTCCAGATCCGCATCCCGTCGGATGACACGAGCCACCGGCCTGCGTCGGCTTGTTCGACGGTGCGAAAGCCATGCTCGAAGACGAGCGACTCGCTTGCCTGCAGCCGGGCGGTGAGCGCCGCGGTGCCGTCGACGATCGCCCCGAGGGATCGCTCCATGCCTCCCCAGTCGCGCACCGCTTGAATGGCAAACAGGAGGGCCGCCCCGACGAGAAGCCCGAGAAACGTCCCGCGCACGATTTCGCGTCTTCGCGCCGGCTTTCCGGCAAGCCGGGGGAAACGGGGCCATGAGGGAAACCTCCAGCGTCCGCCGGCACCGGCGGTGGCTCGCAGGGCCGCGGCGAGCTCACCGGCATCGCGGTAGCGACGCTTCGGATCCTTTTCCAGGCAGCGGGCGATCACGGCGGCGAGGTGCGGGGGGGCTGCGGTGGCGCGGGGGGCGGGCGACTCTCGGATCGTGCGTGCCGCCTCCACGACCGGCATCCCGGCGACATCCCAAGGGGGCCGGCCGGTGAGGAGCTCATGGAGGATCGCGCCGAGGGCATGGACGTCGCTGCGGGCGTCGACGGTAGCGCCGTCGCTCTCTACCTGCTCGGGGCTCATGTACTGGAGCGTGCCGACGAATCCGCCCGGCGCGGTGAGCGTCGATTCTCGTATCCCCCTCGATATTCCGCGCGCGACGCCGAAGTCGATGACTTTCGGCTCGCCCGATTCACCGACGAGGATGTTCCCCGGCTTGAGATCGCGGTGGACGATTCCCAGGGAGTGACCGTGCGCGACGGCATCGCAGACCTCGGCTCGATGGACGGCGGCGCAGGGGAGATGCCTTGAGCCATCGGGATCGAGACCCCCCAGCCACGGGCCGATGAGGGAAGTGCGTGTGACCGTCCCGGTGCGACACGAGCTCGTTGTTCAGGCCGGGCTGCGAGGCGAGCGGGGCGTCACGGGGGCGAAGGCGCTTCCGGAGAGGGATCGGGTGGCGGGGGATCGGGCGATTTCGATTCGGGCGATTTGCGATCCGCGGGCCCGCGGAGGACGAGCTCATCGACGTCGTCGTCAGACGGTTCTGTGCCGCTCCACAGCGTCCAGCGGCCGTTCTCGCTCCGGTAACCGATCGGCGCATCGGTGAACGGATCGAGGGGAACTTCGGCGAGAAACGCCGGGACGAGGTCGGCGAGGCTCGGCGGCGGCTGACCCGTCGCGAGGCGATGCCGCTCGATCGCGGCAACACAGTTGGCGAGGACCAGCGCCGCATGGGCACGGTCGCTGGTGTCGAGTGAGGCTTTGAGGTCGGGGAGGAACGAGCTCAGCGACCTCCGGCAGAGTCGCTCCGATATCGTTTCATGACAGGGTTGGAACAGCTTTCGCCGCGGCGCCTGGGAGTTCGGGAGATCTTCGAGGGCGTCAGCGATGACCTGCCAGGCCAGTCGACGGTCATCCCGGGTCGGCTCACTGACCGCATCAACGA
This sequence comes from Candidatus Kuenenia stuttgartensis, assembly GCA_945865325.1. Classification (GTDB taxonomy): domain Bacteria; phylum Planctomycetota; class Planctomycetia; order Pirellulales; family UBA1268; genus QWOP01. The sequence continues at coordinate 1,843 of CAMBFA010000018.1, read as the reverse complement.
TGGTGTCCAGAAAATGATTGGCCGCGCGAAGCGGCACGTTGGGGTCGACCGCGAGGATCCGAAACGGAAAGTTGATCGGAAAAAACAACGCCATCGGTTTGGAAGGGTTCGTGAACTTGGCGGTGATCGCGTCAAGGGCGTTGAGTCGTTCGAAGGTGTTGACGCTCTCGGCCAAGGGGGCCCAGTCGATGGCCGAGCGGAGCGATCGCTGCATCTCCGCGAGCAGCGTGTCGTCAGGGTGGCCATCGCGAATGAGCGTCTGTGTGGCCCTGGAGGCACTGGACAACAACGCCATCGCCACGAGCCGGCAGACGAGCGGGCCTGGCGTGTCGGCGATCTTGTCGCCGTAACGGAGGAGCGAGTCGAGATCGTGCCAGGCGCCGGGGGTGTCTCCCTCGCCGAGTCGGAGCATCGATCGGGCGAGCAGGGCCTTGGAAAATGATCGGAACGCCCCTTCGACAGGGATCTCGAGCGAGATGAGCGCGGGCGTCGGTCCGAATCGTTCCGTTGGCAGCGTGTCGGGAGGGAGGGTGCGGGGGGGGCACCAGCCTTCGCGGCGGGCACCAGCGGCGAGCGTGTCGAGAGCCGCTTGGTTCTCCTCGAGCCAACGGGCCAGCCAGGGCTGATCGGCGGTGCGCCACGGCGTGCGCGAGCATTCCCCGAGAATCCGCCCGGCTTCGGCGTCATCCATCCCTTCCGGCGAAGGTGGCGGCACGGCGAGCCGCTCCGACTCGGGCCGCTGGTCGGCGGCCGAGAGGTGGGCCGGCGAGTAGTCGATAGCGCTGTCGGCGGATCCATTGCTCGGGATCAGCTCCCAGACGGCGGCGGCGGCGTTCTTCTCCGGCGGAATGCCGCGCGGCCCCAGATCGATGACCGCTTGGAAATAATCGGGGAGGCCATCGGCGGCGAGCGGTTCGGCGATCCACGTGGTCTCTGCGGAGATCACCAGGGCGGGAGTCGGGGCGAGAAGCGCCCACAGCTTCTCCCCGACGACGAACCCGACCGCCGACACGATCAAGGGCCATTTGATCCAACGGATCAGTCGAGCCTTCAGCATGGCGAATCTCCAGCTATCTGAGACCGTTGGATGGTGATCCGATTCAGGAGCGACCACGGATGACGAGCTCATCGACGGCGTCTTCCTCCGGGTCCGCACCGCTCCACAGCGTCCAGCGGCCGGTCTCGATCCGGTAGCCCAGCGGCGCATCAGTGAGCGGATCGACGGGGACTTCGGTGAGAAACGTGGGAACGAGGTCGGCGAGGCTCGCTGGCGGCTGGCCCGTCGCGAGGCGATACCGCTCGATTGCGGCAAAGCAGTTGGCGAGGACCAGCGCCGCATGGGCACGATCGTCGTCTTCGAGTGGGTATTTGAGGCCTGGGAGCAGCAAGCCCAACGTTTTCCTGCTCACTCCCTCCGAAACGACCTCATGCCAGGGCTGGAACCACTGCCGGCGGCCCCGCGGGGCGTTCCTGTGGGCCTTGAGTTCTTCCTCGATCTCCTGCGACGCCCGCCTACGTGCGTCCCGGGTCGGCTGGTTGGCCGCGTCGACCATGGTGGCCAGGTACCGATTGGAGTCGGTAAGCGGCACGTTTGGCTCGACCGCGAGGATGCGGATCGGGCCCCAGGAAAACAACGATGCCGGTTTGGACGGGTTGGCGAACATGGAGGTGATCGCGTCGAGGGCTGACAGCCGTTCGAAGGCGTCGATGCCCGCGGCCAAGGGCGCCCAGTCGATCGCCGAACGCAGCGAGCCTTGGATTTCGGCGAGCAGCGCGTCGTCGGGATGGCCTTCGGCAATCAGTCGCTGGGTGGCGCGGGAGGCGCGGGAGAACAGAGCCATCG